>JBNMIL010000022.1:0-19276 GCA_050873265.1 Angelakisella sp.
GCCGAAACCGTCCTGCGGACGGTTTGCCCTGCGGGCGGCCCCCGAACCTGCAAAGTGGGAAAGGAGCGTCTATGACGGAATACTGGGACCTGCTGAATGAAAACCGAGAGCCGATGGGGGTGCTGCACCGGCGGGGCGATCCGCTGCCTGCGGGCGCGCGGCACCTTTGTGTGGAGGTCATCACGGTGTGGGACGGCAGGATACTGACCACCCTGCGGCACCCGCAGAAGCATAACGGCGGCTTTTGGGAGGTCACGACCGGCAGCGCCCTTGCCGGAGAGGACACCCGCAGCGCCGCCGTGCGGGAGCTTTATGAGGAGACCGGCATTCGTGCCGCGCGGGAGGCGCTGATCCCCTTTGACCATGTGATAACGCCCCGCATTTTCAGCGATACTTACCTGCTGCTGTTGAGCGAGGAGCCGAAGATCACGCTGCAAAGCACCGAGACGGTGGCTTACGCCTGGTTGACGCCGGCGGAGCTGCTGGAGCGGTGCCGCGAGGGAAAAGTGATCGGGCATCTGGCGGAGCGCTTTGCGCAGTATGCCCAGATGCTGAACGAAGTACTCCCAAAGGAGGGAAACCATGAATAAACATCACCGCACACTGGAGCTTGACCGGGTGCTGGAAATGCTGGCGGAACAGGCGACCTGCGCCGCCAGCCGGGAGCTGGCACTGCGGCTGGAGCCGTGCGACAACTACCGCGATGCCTGCGACGCCCTGCAGCGCACCGCCGATATCAATACGCTGACCAACCGCTACGGCACCCCGGGGCTGGGCGGGATCCAGGACTGCACCGGCGCCCTGCAGCGCGCCAAGCTGGGCTCCCGCCTTGCCGCCGGGGAGATCTTACAGGTGGCACGGGTGCTGCGCACCGTCCGCACCATCAAAAAATGGCGGGGACAGGGCGAAAACGCCACTGCCGCCGACGATCTGTTCCACATTCTGGCGCCGGTAGAGGGGCTGGAAAAGGATATTTTCGACGCCATTCTCTCGGAGGAGGAGATCGCCGATACCGCCTCCCCTGCCCTTGCCGATCTGCGGCGGCGTATCCGCCGTGCCCAGCTGAAAGTCCGGGAGCAGCTGGACGGCATTATCCGCTCGCCGCAGTACGCCAAGGCTTTGCAGGAGCCGATCGTCACGCTGCGTGACGGACGCTTTGTGGTGCCGGTCAAGATCGAATGCAAAAATGAGGTCAAGGGTCTGGTGCACGATACCTCCTCCAGCGGCGCGACGGTCTTTATCGAGCCGATGGCGGTAGTGGACGCCAATAACGAGATCCGTATGCTGCAGAATGAGGAGCTTTTGGAGATCGATCGCATTTTGCAGGAATTCAGCGAACGCATCGGGCAGGTGGCGGACGCCACAAAGGAAAGCTTTGCGGCGCTGTTACAGCTGGACCTGCTGTTTGCCAAGAGCCGCCTTGCCGACAAGATGAAGGCGACGGTGCCGGAGCTGAACGAAGAGGGCATCATCGACTTTCGAAAGGCGCGGCACCCGCTGATCGCCAAGGAAAAGGTGGTACCGGTGGATATCCGGCTGGGCGACGGCTTTGATACGCTGGTCATCACCGGTCCCAACACCGGCGGCAAAACCGTGGCGCTGAAAACGCTGGGTCTGCTGACGCTGATGGCGGCGTGCGGCATGATGCTGCCCGTGGCGGGCGGCAGCCGCGCGGCGGTATTCCACCATGTACTGGCGGATATCGGTGATGAGCAGAGCATTGAGCAGAGCCTTTCCACCTTTTCCTCGCACATTGTCAAGATCATTGAGATCCTGAAGACCGCCGACACCCAGAGTCTGGTATTGACCGATGAGCTGGGGGCGGGCACCGACCCCACCGAGGGTGCGGCGCTGGCGGTCTCTATCATTACGGCGCTGCGGCAGCGCGGCGTGCGGCTGGCGGCGACGACCCACTACGCCGAGGTGAAGATGTACGCCCTGCAGACCGAGGGCGTGGAGAACGGCTGCTGCGAATTTGATGTGGCGACCCTTTCCCCCACCTACCGCCTGCTGATCGGTGTGCCGGGACGCAGCAACGCCTTTGCCATCAGCCGTCGGCTGGGGCTGCCGGAGGAGATCATTGACGAGGCGAAGAGCATGGTCTCCAGCGAGAATACCCGCTTTGAAGACGTGGTGAGTGAGCTGGAAAGCACCCGCCAGCAGCTGGAAAACGAGGTGACAGCCGCCGAGACCGCCCGTGGGGAAGCCGACCGGCTGCGTGCCGAGATGAAGCGGCAGACCGAGGCGCACGAGGCGGCGCTGGAGAAGCTGGAAGCCGACGCCCGTGACACGGCGCGCGCCCTGGTGGAGCGCACCCGCAGCCGCACCGACCTGCTGCTGAACGAGCTGGAGGAGCTGAAGAAGCAGAAGGACAAGGCAGATTTCAGTGAGAAGGTGGCGGCGATGCGGCAGGGCTACAACCGCCGCATTGAGGAGCTGCGGGACACCGCCGACCCCGTAAAGGAGCGCAAGACCGAAGAGTACCATCTGCCGCGGGCGCTGCGGGAGGGCGACACCGTAACGGTGGCTGCCATCAACCGGCAGGGCACCGTGATAGCGGGTCCCGACAAAAACGGCGCCTACCAGGTGCAGCTGGGCAACATGAAGATGAAATGCGCCCCCGAGGAGCTGCGGCTGCCGGAGGACGCGCCGAAGCCCCCCAAGAAAAAGCAGCCCTCGGGCGGCACCCGCACCAGCCGCCCCAACAACACCGAGCGGGAGGCACGCACCGAGCTGGATATCCGCGGTATGGCGAGCGATGAGGGGCTGATGGAGGTAGACCGGTTCCTGGACCGCTGCATGATGATGGGCATTAAGAATGTGACCATTATCCACGGCAAGGGCACCGGCGTGCTGCGTGCCGCCGTGCAGCAGCACCTGCGCCGCCTGAGCTTTGTAAAGAGCCAGCGCCCCGGCATGTACGGTGAGGGCGAGATGGGCGTGACGGTGGTGGAGCTGAAGTAAAAAGGATAAATATATAAGGGCGGCGCCGCGGCGCGTGCGAGGGGCGACCGCGAGGGAGCCCCGAGGGGAGCCGAGCGGCGCCGCCCGATCTGCCGCCATGCAGAAGCAAAAAAAGGTATAAAAATCCCCCTTTGATGGAACGATAGCAGTATGCTTTTCCATCGAGGGGGTATTTTTATGGGAAAAAGGCTGGTAGACCGCGCGCTGGTATTCGGCACGGGGGCGAGCTTTTACAGCCTGCTGGAGACGCTGTGGCGGGGACACACCCACTGGAGCATGAGTGTGACCGGCGGGCTGGTGCTGCTGACCGTTTACACGGCGGAGCGGCGGACGCGCAGCCCGCTGTGGCGGCGATGTCTGCGGGCGGCGGGTATCATCACGGCGTACGAATTTGCGGTGGGGTGCGTGGTGAACCTGCGGCTGGGGTGGCGGGTCTGGGACTATTCCACGCAGCCGGGCAATGTGCTGGGGCAGGTGTGCCCGTATTTCTGCTTTTTGTGGCTGATGCTTTCGCTGCCCATCTTGCTGCTGTGCGGCTGGCTGCGGCACCACATGGAGCCGCAGCTGCCCCGCCGCGGCGGGCTGTGCTGGCGGTGAACAGGCTGCCTGCGGCGGGCGGACATGACCGGAGGGCGAAATCCGCCTTTTCTTTTGCCGTAAGGTGTGGTAGAATAGGGACAGAGACATTCCCCGAAATGAAAGGAGCTGCGATGATGATAACGAATGAAATGCGAGACAAGCTGATCGCTATGGCACGGGAAGCCTCCCAAAATGCCTATGTTCCCTATTCCCATTTTAAGGTAGGGGCGGCGATCCTGGGCGAGAAGGGCGGTATTTACACCGGCTGCAATGTGGAAAATGCCAGCCTTGGCTTGACCATCTGTGCGGAGCGCAACGCCTGCACCACGATGATCGCGCAGGGAGAGCGGCGCATTGCGGCAGTCGCCATCTACGGCGGCGAAAAGGGCGGCGAGGCGGCTCCCTGCGGGGCGTGCCGCCAGTTTATGCTGGAATTTGCCGATGAAGCGCTGGAAGCGCCCCTGTACTTTGCGGGGCGGGACGGCAGCTTTGTCACCTCCAGCTTTCAGGAGATCTGCCCGTTCCCCTTTAGGAGCTTTGTGGGGAACGACTAAACACCACAACATAGAAACGACCGGCTGGGGGATCAGGTTCCCTCAGCCGGTTTTTATTCAGGGCAGAAAATAGCAGAGCAGTGTGCCCGCGGCGGCGAGCAGCAACCCGATGGCGACACCTGCCAGCGTCTTGATGACATTCTGGTAGGGGCGCTTGCCGCTTTCCCGCAGCTGCTGGATCTCATCGAGGGTCTTGCCCTCCAAGAAGGCGGCGACCTCCCGATAGGTCTGGACATCGTACTGCTTTTTGATCCTTTCGATGCGCAGGGCGAAGAACAGTGCGGCGCCGAACAGCAGACAGAACGGAGCGAGCGCCCACCAGCCCAGACACTCCGCCAGCGGGACAGCGGAAAGGGCTGCGAGCGCCATGAATACCGTCATCCACACGGCATTGCGGTTTACGGCGCGGATATCCTGCTTGTTGATGGCTTTTTGCATGGTCTCGATATCTCCCTTGACTAATTGATCGAGGGAGACGCCGAACAGTCCGGCGAGAAGCAGTAGGCTTTGCAGGTCGGGGTAGCTTTTATCGTTTTCCCAGTTGGAGATGGTCTGGCGGGAGACATACATCTTTTCCGCCAGCTCGTCCTGACTCCAGCCGCGGGCGGCACGGTACTGTTTGATGCGGCTGCCGAGCTCCATCGGCTCACCTCCCTTCGTCCTTCTCAGATTAGCAAAAGGGCGGTTTTTCGTCCATCAAAAGTCTTTTACATTGCCGATAAAAGGCGTTTGATCTCCGCTAAATCGGGGGCGAAACAGACCTTTTCCAGCTTTTCGGGCGAACAGAGACCCATTTTGACCATGTGATGAAGCTGAGCGCGCAGCCCCTCGTAATAGCCGTCGAGGTTATAAAGGATACAGGGGGCGTCGAGCTTTTTGAGGGCGACACGGGAGATGACCTCGCTGATCTCCTCCAGCGTGCCGACGCCACCGGGGAAGGCAATGAAGGCATCGCCCAGTTCGATCATTTTGGTGCGGCGTTCCGGCAGATCCTTTGCCACAAAGAGGCGTGTAAGCCCCTCGTACTGGAGGTTCTCCTCCACGAAGAAGGAGACCTCCACGCCGGTAACTTCCCCGCCGGCTTGCAGGGTGCTTTCCGCCAGCGCGCCCATCAGACCGGTTTTGGAGCCGCCGTAGACGAGGGCATTGCCGCTTTCGCCGATCCAGCTTCCTAAGGCACGGACGGTGGTTTCCAGCTTGGGGTCATTGCCGGAGCCGGAGCCGAGATAAACGGTGATATTCATAGCTGTCTCCTTTCGGGTCATTGCGGGAATGGGGAATTACCAAAGAGGTTGCGGAGCTTTGCCGCCAGCGCGCGGCGGCGGGCACGCTCCTCTTCCTCGGCGCGCTGCCAACCCGCGGGAGTGCGGCGCAGCAGCGCTCCCTCCCCTGCCCCCGCGGGCAGCTCCGAAAGGGGGATCCGGCAGGTTTCGCCGGTGACGGTATTTTCACACAGGGCGTATTCGCCCTCGATGCGGTCGATGCTCCACATATAAGGGATAACCTCCTTTAAGGGGATCATTGCGGGGAACGGGGCGGGCGCACCAAAGCGGGGGATGGGCAGGCGTCCCGAGGGGACGGCTGCACCGACAGGAAGCGGAGGGGCGCCCGCCATCATAAGCGGCTTGCAGGAATTCGGGTGGGGTCATTTTGCGGTGGTGACGGTGATCTGCTCGCCGTCGCTGGTGACGGTCACGGTGCCTTGCAGGTCGGTGCGGTACAGGGCGGCACCCTGTTCTTTAAGACGGGTGAGCACGCCGGTATTGGGCAGATTATAGCTGTTATCCTCCCCGACCGAGATGACAGCATACCGCGGGGCGACGGCTTTCAGGAAATCCGTGCTGCTGGAGGTGGCGCTGCCATGGTGACCGACCACCAGCACCGCGGCGGAAAGCTCGGCCTTTGCCGCGAGCAGCGTTTCCTCCACCTCGGTTTCGGCGTCGCCCATCAGCAGAAAGGCGGTATTGCCGTAGGTGACACGCAGCACCAGCGAATAGTTATTGAGGTTCTCCCATGTCGCGCCCTTGGCAGGACTGAGGACGGTGACGGTCGCATCACCCAGCGAAAGAGTATCGCCGGCAAAAAGATAAGCGGAGGGGACGGCTTGCGCGGCGAGGGTATCCAGCAGCTTGCCGTAGGACTGCGCCGTAGGGAGCTGCTCCTCCGGCACGGCGGATGTATAGAAGGCGGCGGCAGGCACCTTTTCCAGTACGGTACGCAGACCGCCGTAGTGGTCGCTGTGCGGGTGGGTAACGATGGCGGCGGTCAGGGTGCTGACGCCGGCGCGGGAAAGCGCCGCCAGCACCTTGCCGCCGGAGGCATACTCGCCGGCATCGACCAGAATAGCATCATCGCCGCAGGTAAGCAGCAGGCTTTGCGCCTGCCCCACATCAATGACCCGCAGGGTAAGACCCTCGGCGGTCGGATTGGGCAAGGGGGTGGATGTTTTGGGGGAAAGTTCCTGCCACAAAAGGAACGCCGCCAGCGCCAGCAGCAGAAAAAAGGCGCACCACAGCATGCGGCGTTCCCGACGGGTGGGGCTGCGGGTCATAGGCATTGCTCCTTTCGCGGGGTTTGGTAGGCTTATAAAGCAAGGCTGGGGGCGAGGGGGAGACCCGCAGGGTCAGTGGGCGAAGCCCGCTGCGGCGGCGCAGCCGCCGAAACCGTCCGCAGGACGGTTTACCCTGCGGGTCGGGCTGCCCGCGGCTTCAGCGTTTTTTGCGGTGGGCGGATTTGGGGCGGCGGGCACCGGGGCGGGGCTTTGCGGTCAGCTTGGGATCGGGTCCGCCCTGCCCTGCCGCGCGGCGGGAAATAAGATACTCCCGGTCTGGCTGCACCAGACAGTCCGCGCCGTGCCCGATGAGATCCTCCCGTCCGGCACGCACCAGCGCTTCGATGACAAGGCGGCGGTTTTCCGGCTTCCAGTATTGCAGCAGGGTGCGCTGCAGCTTTTTCTCATAAGGATCGGTGGGGACAAAGACCGGCTGCATCGTCCACGGGTCGATGCCGGTATAGAACATACAGGTGGAGGCGGTACCCGGTGTGGGGTAAAAATCCTGCACCTGCTGGGGACGCAGCCGATGCTTTTTTAGGAACAGCGCCAGCTCCACGGCGTCCCGCATGGTGCTGCCGGGGTGACTGCTCATCAGGTAGGGAATGAGGTAAAGCTCCTTGCCCTCCTTTTGGCAGATGCGCTGGAAACGGCGCAGGAACGCCTCGTAGACATTGATGTGGGGCTTGCCCATCTCGTCCAGCACACGGGTGCTGCAATGCTCCGGCGCGACCTTAAGCTGACCGCTGATGTGGTAGCGCACCAGCTCGGTGAGGAAGGTATCGTCCTCCTCACCCATCATGTAGTCGTAGCGCAGACCGCTGCGGACAAACACCTTTTTGACGCCCGGAATCGCGCGCAGCTCCCGCAGAAGCTGCACATAGTCGGTGTGGTCTACCCGAACCGCCGGACAGCGGGTGGGGGCAAGGCATTTTTTATCCTTACACAGTCCCTGTGTCTCCTGCTTGCGGCAGGAGGGGGCACGGAAATTGGCGGTGGGGCCACCGACATCGTGGATATAGCCCTTGAAGTGAGGATTATGGGTAAAGCTCTCGGCTTCCCGGATAAGGGAGGCATGGCTGCGGGTGGTGATGTAGCGCCCCTGATGGAACGCGATAGAGCAGAAATTGCAGGCACCGAAGCAGCCGCGGTTATGGGTAAGGGAGAATTCGACCTCCTTGATGGCGGGAACGCCGCCCATCTCCTCGTAAACGGGGTGATAGTAGCGCTCGTAGGGCAGCTCCGCCACGGTGTCCAGCTCCTCGGTGGTGAGGGGCAGCGCGGGAGGGTTCTGCACCAGATACCGCTCCCCGTGCTTCTGCACCACGGCACGACCGGTCACATGATCCTGCTCCTCCAGCTGGAGGCGGCAGGCACGGGCATAGGTCTTTTTATCCTGCGCGACCTTATCATAAGAGGCGCAGGAGACAGCGTTTTCCGGCAGTGGGGCGGTAAGCGGACAGAGATAGCAGGTGCCGCGGATATTCCGCATTGCCGCGGGGTGCTCCCCCTTTGCCATGCGCGCGGCGATCTCGGTGATGGGGTGCTCGCCCATGCCGTAGATGAGAAGATCCGCGCCGCTTTCCGCCAAAATAGAGGGGCGCACGGCATCGTCCCAATAGTCATAGTGGGCAAAGCGGCGCAGAGAGGCTTCCAGCCCGCCGATGACGATGGGGATATCGCCGTAGGCTTCGCGGATCAAGCGGCAGTAGACGATGGTGGCGCGGTCGGGACGCAGCCCTGCCTTGCAGCCGGGGGAATAGAAATCCTCGCTGCGCAGGCGGCGGGCAGCGGTGTAATGCGCGACCATCGAATCGATATTGCCGCCGGAGACCAGAAAGCCCAGACGGGGACGCCCGAAGCGGGTCATCTCCTCCGGCGTATCAAAGCGGGGCTGTGCCAGCACCGCCACACGATAGCCCTGGTGCTCCAGCAGGCGGGTGATGATCGCCGCGCCGAAGCTGGGGTGATCCACATAGGCATCGCCCGTGACATAGACAAAGTCCGCGGCTTGCCGGCCGCGGGCGGTCATTTCTTCTTTTGTGATGGGCAGAAAGCTCATAGCTGCTCCCTTTCTCATTTTCTTGGTTCGGTCTGACTGTCCTCGCTGATGCGGGGCAGGCTCCAGCGGAAGCGGGTCGCCAGCATGCGAATGGCGAACACCAGCAGTACCCCGGCAATTGCCGCGGTGCTTTCCCGCAGCGGGGTGCGCAGCAGGAAGTATGCCACCCCGCCCACGATACAGGCGATGGCATACACCCGCCGACACAGCACCATGGGGATCTCGCGGCTCATCATATCCCGCAGGACACCGCCGCCCACACCGGTGAGCAGCCCCAGAAAAACGCACAGGAAGGCATTTTCGCCGTAGCCCGCGGCAGCGCCGGCACGCACCCCGATGACGGTGAACATGCCAAGCCCCAGCGCGTCAAAGACATTATTGACACGGTCGATGATGACCATGTGGCTGAAAAAGCCGCCGCGCCAGTAGTACGCCAGCAGGAACACAATAAGCGAAGTGGCAATGGCAACGATGGCATACAGCGGCTGGCTGAACATCACCGGCGGGGTGCGTCCCAACAGAATATCGCGGATACAGCCGCCGCCGAGGGCAGTGGTCAGTCCCAGCAGCATGACGCCAAAGACATCTAAGCGGCGCTGCAGCGCCACCGTAGCGCCGGAGACGGCAAACGCCACGGTGCCGACCGCCTCCAGCACGGTAAAAAGTGTTTCGGTAAGGGTGTGGGTCATGGAAAGCCTCTTTTTTGCGGGTGAACTATAAAATCAATCGGCGGACATGGTTTTGCGCTCGTAGTACTGATCCTTGGTCATCAGTACCTTGCGGGGCTTGCTGCCCTCAAAGGGTCCTACGATGCCCTTTTCCTCCATCTCGTCCACCAGACGGGCGGCACGGGCATAGCCGACCTTGAGCCGCCGCTGCAAAAGCGAGGTAGAGGCAAGACCCGCCTCCACCACCACGGCGATCGCCTGCTCCAGCAGCTCGTCGCCCTCGGCGCCCTCTCCATCGCCGCCGGCGGCAGCGGAAGCGGAGGAGCCGCCCTTGCCCTTGACCTGCGCGGCGGACTGCTCGATCTCGGTCATGATGTTATCGTCATATTCGCCCTTTTCGCCCTGCTTGATGAAGGTGACGACACGCTCCACCTCGCTATCGGTGACAAAGCAGCCCTGCACACGGGTGGGCTTGCTGCTGCCGACGGGATAGTACAGCATATCGCCGCGCCCCAGCAGCTTTTCGGCGCCGCCCATATCCAGTATGGTGCGGCTGTCGATCTGGGACGAAACGGCAAAGGAGATACGGCTGGGGATATTCGCCTTGATCAGACCGGTGATGACATCGACGGAGGGACGCTGAGTGGCAATGACCAGATGCATACCCGCGGCGCGTGCCATCTGCGCCAGGCGGCAGATGTAATCCTCCACATCCTTGGGGGCTGCCATCATCAGGTCGGCAAGCTCATCAATAATAATGACGATCTGCGGCATGGGGTGCAGCTCCTCCCGCTCGGCGGCAAGGCGGTTGTAGCCCTCCAGATCGCGGGTACCGGTGGCGGCAAACAGCTTGTAGCGGTTCAGCATTTCGCCCACCGCCCAGCACAGCGCACCCGCCGCCTTTTTGGGATCGGTGACGACCGGCACCAACAGGTGCGGGATCCCGTTGTAGCCGCCCAGCTCCACCACCTTGGGGTCGATCATCAAGAGCTTGACATCATCAGGAGAGGACTTGTACAGCAGGCTGATGATGATGGAATTGATGCAGACAGACTTGCCGCTGCCGGTCGCGCCCGCGATGAGCAGGTGCGGCATCTTGGCAAGATCGGCAAGGCAGATACGACCGGAAATATCCTTGCCCAGCGCCACCGAAAGGCGGCTCTTGGCGGAGGTGAACTCGGTGCTGTCGATGATCTCCCGAATGGGCACGGCGGCGATATCCTTATTGGGCACCTCGATGCCGATGGCGGCTTTATTGGGGATCGGTGCTTCGATGCGCACGCCGCCCGCGGCAAGGTTCAGGGCGATATCATCTGCCAGATTGGTGATACGGCTGATCTTGACGCCGGCGGAGGGCTGCAGCTCATAGCGGGTCACGGCAGGTCCACGGGAGATATCCACGATGCGGGTCTCGACCCCGAAGCTGCGCAGCGTATCCACCAGCAGGTCGGCATTGGCGCGCAGCTCCTTTTGGGTATTGCCGCCGCGCGCGGCTTTCGGCTCCTCCAGCAGGTTGACGGGTGGGAAGGTGTAGGTCTTTTCCTCCGGCACCGGCTCCAGCAGCACCTCCTGGGCGGCCTGCGCCGCCTTTTCCTCCGGCGTTTCGCCAAAGTGCAGCTTGCCGTCCTTCGCTTCGGCGGCAGGCTCGCCGACGACCGCGCTGCCGCTGACCGCCCGCGTGATGAGATCCTCGATGGAGGTCTCGGCGGGGGTGGGTGCGGCATTGGTGACGGGCGGCGTGACCGGCTGGAAATCGGGCTGAGGCTGGGGCTGCGGCTCCGGCTGGGGAGCGGGCTCCACGGGCTTGTCCGGCTCGCTGTCAAAATCGTAGGCCTTGCCGCTGTTGGTGCTCACCTTCATGGCGTCGGTCAGGCGCTCCACCTTGCGGCGGGAGGTTTCGCCCTCCTTGGTAAGGGCTTCACGGCGGGCAGCGGAAGCGGATTTCTCCTCGCCCTCCAGCGCCACATCAATATTAAAGCTCTTGCGGTTTTTCTTCTGGGCGGCTTCCGCCGCTTCGGCTGCCGCCTGACGGTTCTCCACCGCGGCGGTGTAGACCTCCTCCAGCTTTTTGACCGGCTTTGCCGCGCCCTTGAACAGACCGATGAGGGTGGTGCCGGTGGAGATCATAAAGAACACAAAGAACAGGAGGATATCCACGATAAGCGCGCCGGTCTGCCCCAGCCAGCGCAGCGGATATACCCCGAACAGAATAGCAAAGGCTCCGCCGCCGGTGAGCGCCGCGCCGCTGTGGTACAGCGTCTTGATGCTCTCGGTGAAACTCCCTTCGGCGGGTACCTTGCCGAGGATATGGGTGATGCCGCACAGCAGCAGCACCATCAACACCACGCTGACGCTTTTCAGCCCGGGGGTGATGGCGGTGCGATCCATGGTAAGCAGAACTGCCACCAGCATCATCAGCGGTCCGATGAGGTAGCAGCACCAGCCCATCAAGCCGCGCAGCACATTATGTACGGTATTCCACGCGCTTGCCCCGGGAATGGCGGCAAGGCACAGCAGCAGAACGCCCAGCGCGAAAAGCACGATGGCGTTCAGCTCCCGCTTTGCCTGAAGCTGCGCCTTCGTGGGCTTTTTTGCCGTGGTTTTTCGTTTTTTAGCGGTCGATTTTTTTGTAGCAGCCATAGTAAGGGGCGGTTCTCCTTTCCCGTTATAAAGCAGGGCGGCGGCTTATTCCTCATTCAACCAAATGAACAGTGGAAAAAGCCGCGCATGAAGTAGCTCTTATTTTGCTTTCGCTTTCTTTTTCTTCTCCAGACGGTTTTCGTAGCGATCGCCCAGCTGGAAGGTGAGCATTTCGCGGAAATCCGCCAGATCCTCGGCGGAAAGGCAGCGCTTGGGGATCAAAAGGGCGCTTTGCTTGCCAAGGAACATGAAGAAATACTCGGCGGTCTCGTACATATTCATGATGTTTGCCCATGCGTGCAGCGCGGTGGTGCCGTTCTGCTCGTCCAGTACATTGATGCCGTTATCATTGAACACATAGCGCATGGTGTGCCCGATGAAGCTCTGGTCCTTTTTGATAAAGCGGCGGGCGGAAAGCTCCGGCAGGAGGAACGCACCCAACACGGCGATGACCGCCACGATGGTGATGACGGTGGGCTTTTGGTTCACCTTAAAATCGGCATAGACGCCGACGACAGCGATAAGCAGCAGCAGTATGTTCATCATCATGCTGTTTTTGTTTTTTCCGCCCATCATAAAGCGGGTAAGGGCAAGGTAGTCTCTGCCCTCCATAACGGCTACGGCTCTGATCTCAATATCCATGGTTTTCGGTGTCCTTTCACAAGATGTAATGTGGGGGAAGCGCGGTGTTATTTTAATGGATAAGACCGGAGATGAACGCCTGTACGGCGCCGCCGGTCACTTTTTCCACAATGCCCAGTATGACAACGATGCTGCCCAGCACCAGCGTGTAAATGGCGAAGATGCGGAACTTATCGGTTTTAAGGAGATAGTTCACCAGCCGGATCGCCAACAGCCCGAAAATGAGCGCCGCCGCCATGCCGATGAGGGCGGTGCCCCACTCGATGCCGATGCCGGCAGTTGCCGCGTCATGCAGATCCAGTATCCCTGCCGCCAGCACAGCCGGCAGCCCCAGAATAAAGGAATAGGAAACGGCATAGCTGCGTTCCAGCCCGCACATCTGCCCCACCGAAATGGTGGAGCCGGAACGGGAGATGCCCGGCAGCGTGGCAAACAGCTGCGCCGTGCCGATGGCAAGGGCGTGCTTCCCCTTCATGGTGGCGGCGTCCAGCCGTCCGCGGGGGGCGCGGTCCGCCAGAAACAGCAGCGCCGAGGTGATGAGGAAGCAGATTCCCTCCACCAAAATGTCGTTATCGGCGCTGACCGAGGTGATGATATCCTGCAGCGGCAGCACCAGCAGCAACGGCACACAGGAGAGGATAAGGAGATACAGCATCCGGCGGTAGGGGGTGGCTTTTTCCTTAAATAGTCTGCCGCGGAACAGGTCGGCGATCATCAGGAAGAACTCCCGCAGCAGCTGCCATACCGTCCCCCGAAAGGCGATGATGACCGCCAGCAGGGTACCCAGATGCAGCATGACCGAAAAGGTGACGGAGGTCTCGGAATTGATGCCGGTGAAATACTGGTAAAGGGAAAGATGTCCCGAGGAGGAGACCGGCAAAAACTCGGTCAGCCCCTGCAATATCCCCTGAATAATGGCACTGATGATGCTCATGGTGTTGGTTTCCCCTCTTTACGGTGTAAGGTCAGGTTTTCTCTGTTTTTCCTATGTAAATGCCCCGCGGGGCATTCTTTACGATTGCGGGCGGTAGGGCATATCGGGCTGCAGGGACGCCTTGAGATAGGCGGCGGGATCGGTGGAGCAGACGCCCTGTACGGTGCGTATGCCCTGCGCATCGGTCCTTACCTGCACCCAGCCCTCCGCGCAGGGCAGCCACTCGCAACGCGGCAGCTCCTCCGGCGGCAGCAGCGCTTCCGGCGGCAGGATAGTGTGGATCATCTGGCTGCCCCCTTTGCGGGCAGCTCCTTGCCGGTCTTTGCCTTGGGCGGTCGCCCGCGGCGGGGCTTCTTTTTGCCGTCCTCCTCATCGATGAGGTCGTAGAGCTTGCCCAGCGCGTCCTGCAAGCCGCCCAGCTCGTCGATCAATCCGACCTGTACGGCACCCTCGCCATCCAGCACGGTGCCGATATCCATGACCAGCTCGCCGTTATTCATCATCAGCTCACGGAATTTTTCGGGCTTGATGCGGCTGTTGGCGGTGACAAAGCCGGTGATACGCTCCTGCATTTTATCAAAGTAGGAAAGGGTCTGCGGCACGCCCAGCATTACACCGTTCATGCGCACGGGGTGGACGGTCATGGTAGCAGTGGGGGCAATGAAGCTGTATCGTGTGGAAACGGCAAGCGGCACGCCAATGGAATGTCCGCCGCCCAGCACCAGCGAAACGGTGGGGGTCTTCATGCCGCTTAAAAGCTCGGCAATGGCAAGCCCCGCCTCCACATCGCCGCCGACGGTATTAAGAATGACCAGCAGTCCCCGTATGCTTTGGTCCTCCTCGATGGCGACCAGCTGCGGAATGACATGCTCGTACTTGGTGGTCTTGTTCTGCGGGGGCAGGATATAGTGCCCCTCCACCTGACCGATGATGGTCAGGCAATGGATCTTGTGCCGTCCGCCCTCGGTGGTCACGCTGCCGGAGTGATAGATCTCCTCGCTGCGGCGTTCCTCCTCCCCGCTCTCCTGCGGGCTTTGCTCCTCATTCTTGGGGGTGGCAGATGGTTTTTGCAATTGCTTTTTCTGCGGCATGGGTTCGGTTCCTCCTTTTGGGTTTTACCCATAGTGTGAACCGTTCCCCGCCGCTTTATGCCGGATCAATAGCCCTTGATGCCCTCGATGGACTCATCGTGGGCGACCCATTCCTCATCTACCTCAAAGGTGCGGTAGCTATCGCGGGTATCCCGCACGATAACGCGCTCGATGCCGGCATTGATGATCATGCGCTTGCACAGCGAACAGGGTGCCGCAGCCTGCACATAGCCGCCATCACGGGTCTCCAGCCCCACCAGATACAGGGTGGCGCCCAGCATCTCGCTGCGGCTGGCATTGATGATGGCGTTCTGCTCGGCATGGACGCTGCGGCAAAGCTCGTAGCGCTCGCCTCGCGGCACCTGCAGCTTTTCGCGGGTGCAGTAATGCAGCTCGTTGCAGTTGGCGCGCCCGCGGGGGGCGCCCACATAGCCGGTGGAGATGATGGTATCGTTCTTGACGATGACCGCCCCGAAATTGCGGCGCAGGCAGGTACCCCGCCCGGTAACGGCTTCGGCTATATCCAGATAATAGTTGATCTTATCCCGACGCTCCATGGCTCCTCCGTTTATTACTGCACAGTATGATAGATACTAAGTTATTATACAACATTCCGCGCTGTTTGTCTATGAAGAGATGGGGAATTAAATGTAACTTAATGGGTTCTGTTCCTGTTCCAATGCTTTCTCTCGTTTTGCGGCGGTCGGCGCCCCGCACCTTTTTGCCGCTGCCGCAATAGGATATTCCGTGAACGCGCCGTGCCCCGCGCGCCCGCCGCCCCTTGCATAAAAGGGGGATTTATGGTATTTTTTTAGAGTAGTCTGTTGCCTCCCCCGGCTGCGGGGAGGCTACTGGAGGTCTTTTTTATGTGCAAGCGTATTCGGGAGGACATCGCGGCGGTGCGTCAGCGTGACCCCGCCGCCCGCTCCGGCATCGAGATCCTGCTGGTGTATGCCGGTGTACACGCCCTGTTCTGGCACCGTCCGGCGCACTGGCTGTACCGGCACCGCTGTTTTTTTCTGGCGCGGCTCATCAGCCAGCTCACTCGCTTTTTTACCGGCATCGAGATCCACCCCGGCGCGACCATCGGGCACAATGTCTTTATCGACCACGGCTCCGGCATCGTCATCGGCGAAACCGCCGAGGTGGGCGACGGCTGCACGCTGTATCAGGGCGTTACACTGGGGGGCACCGGCAAGGATACCGGCAAGCGCCACCCCACGCTGGGGCGCAATGTAATGGTAGGCTGCGGCGCCAAGGTGCTGGGTCCCGTGCGGGTGGGCGATAACTGCAAGATCGCCGCCAATGCCGTGCTGCTGCACTCCATCGATGCCGACAGCACCGCCGTGGGCGTACCGGCGCGGGTGGTACGGGTCAGTAATGTCCGGCTGGAAAATGAGCGGCTGGATCATGTGCATATTCCCGATCCGATCCAGCAGGAGCTGAATAAAGCGCACCGGCAGATCGCTGCGCTGGAGCAGCGGCTGGCGGCGCTGGAGGCGGAGCTGGAAAAGGAAAAGAAAAAGGAAGAATGACCGCTATGGCAGAGAAGGCTCGTCCCCCACGGGACGGGTCATTTTTCTTTCTCTCCGTATTTTCCTGTATGATCTTACCGCGCTGCCACCAGCCGCCGCAGGGAGGTGAGCCAGTCGGTCTTCTGGGCTTCCTCCGCCGCCAGCAGGAAGCGTTCCCCGAAAAATACCGCCGAGACCGCTCGACCGGCAAACCTTGCCTCTGTCCGACCCGTCGGACAGCCGCTCATCGGGCGCAGGGTGCCCATCTGCGCGCCGCCCGCTTTCAGTAAGGCGGGCAGGTCGTACTCTCCCTCACGGATCACCGCGCCGCGCGCCACGGTGCGTCCGTTCTCGGTAAATTCCAGTCCGGTAATGGTCAAAAGCTGTTCTGTCATGCTTGCTCCTCCTTGCGTCTTTCTTTGTTCTGTCCTTATCATAGCAGATAGTATGTCCTATAATCCGGACTTTGATGGACAGGAAACGGCAGATGTGCTATATTTATGGGGAAATTTCTTCGGTAAGACCGGTGGAGGAAGCAAAATGGAGCAAAATCGCGCGCTGCTGCAAGAGATCCGGTTATTTGTGCTGGATCTGGACGGCACCGTTTATCTAGGCGACCGTCTGCTGGAGGGCGCCGCCGAATTTATTGAGAGGGCGAAAGCAAAAGGGCGGCGGATCCTGTTTTTCACCAACAATACCAGCCGCAGCCCGCTGGAATATGTGGAGCGTCTTACCCGCATGGGGATCCCCGTCACTCGTGGGGATATCCTTACCGCCGGTGATGTGACGCTGCATTACCTGCAAACACACTGCGCGGGGCAAAGCGTCTATCTGCTGGGGGTGCCTGCCCTGCGGCAGAGCTTTCTCGAAGCGGGTATCCCGCTGACCGAGGAGCAGCCCGACCTGGTGGTGGTGGGCTTTGATAAAACGCTGACCTATGAGCGGCTGGAAAAGGCGTGCATCTACCTGCGGCGCGGTGCCCGCTTCCTTGCCACCCACCCCGACATCAACTGTCCCACCGAGGCGGAGCCGATCCCCGATTGCGGCGCGATCTGCAATGCCATTACCGCCAGCACCGGCTTTACACCCCGCTCCCTTGGCAAGCCTGCTGCCGAAACGGTAGAGCTGGTGGAGACGGTAAGCGGTCTTCCGCGGGAAGCCGTCGCTTTTGTGGGCGACCGCCTTTACACCGATGTGGCGTGCGGCACCAAAAACGGCGCTTGCGGTATTCTGGTGATGACCGGCGAGACCACCCCCGAAATGCTGGCGGAAAGCAGCTTCACCCCCGATGCGGTGTTCCCCTCCCTCGGCGCGATGGCGCCGCTGCTGTGATCTCACATTAAAAAGCCCGCCCCCTGTACCAACACGGTACAGAGGGCGGATTTTCATTTTGTTTTTCGGCTTATTTCCAGTGCTTCAGCTGCGAAAGGTAGGCGTCATACTGCGCCCGCCGCTCCGCCTCCGCGGTGTTTTCGGGATTGGGCATATGCGCCAGCAAAAAGTCCAGCAGCGTTTCCTTGTTCTGATAGGCGAACGCACCATCTGCGTAGCACCACTTGCAGTAATCCTCATTCAGGCTGCCGTCCGGCTCCCGACTGGTGATCCCGTCCTCCAGCGGCATGCCGCAGCACTGGCAGTAAAGCTGCCGCGGCGCGCCCAGCAGTGTATTGATGGAAACATCAAAAAGCCTTGAAAGCAGCTTCAATGTCTCGGTATTGGGCACCGTTTCACCGGTCTCCCAGCGGGAGACCGCCTGACGGGTCACAAAGACCTTTTCCGCCAGCTCCTCCTGCGAAAGTCCCTTTTCGGTTCTCAACTTATAAATGATATCCTTTGTTTCCATGGCAGCTCAGCCTCCTTACGGGATTATTGTAGCAGCGGTGTTCTTCCTCCGCAAGCAACCCGCTGTTGCTTTTTACTGCACCTTCGCTTGACAAGAGCACATACGATTTTTATGGGCATAAATGCCGCATGGCATTGCGTGGCTCATCGACAGGCTCGCTTTATTCCATCAGCCCAAAGAACCACACCGTTTCGGATTCGTAGGTCTCGCCCTGCCTCAGCAGAATAGAGGGGAACTGCGGGTGATGGGGACTATCGGGGCAATGCTGCGTTTCCAGACAGATGCCGCCGTGCTTTTGGTAGGCGATGCCGCCCTTGCCCCGCTCCCCGCACAGGAAGTTACCGGAATAAAGCTGCAATGCCGGCTCGGTGGTAAAGACGGTCAGCCGCCGCCCGCTTACAGGGTCGCAGAGCTCCGCCGCGGGGTGCAGCGGGTTCGGGCTTTCGGGATCGTAGTCCAGCAGGAAATTGTGGTCATACCCGCCGGCATTGGTAAGCTGCGGGCAGTCCGCCCCGATGCGCTCCCCGATGGGGTGCGGCGTGGTGAAATCCAGCGGCGTCCCCGCCACCGGCAATATCTCACCGGTGGGGATCAGCTCCTTATCCACAGGGGTATAGCGGCTTGCCGCCAGCTCCAGCCGGTGATCCAGAATATCTCCCTTGCCCTGTCCCGCCAGATTAAAGTAGGTGTGGTTGGTCAGGTTCAGCAGGGTGTCGCCCTCCTCCGCCGTGGCGGTATAGTGGATAATGAGGGCGTCCTCCTGCGTCAGGCAGTAGCGTACCTCCACATGCAGCCTGCCGGGGTAGCCCTCCTCCCCCGCCTCCGCGGTGCGGGAAAAGACCACCACATTATCAATATCCTCGGTGCTCCACTGCCACATGCAGCGGTCAAAGCCCCGCTCGCCGCCGTGCAGGTGGTTCCTGCCGTCGTTTGCCGCCAGCGGGTACTCCCGCTCCCCCAGCCGGAATGAAGCGCTCGCGATGCGGTTTGCCACCCGTCCTATCGTCCCGCCGAAGTGCGGCGCCGCGATATAATCCGCGATGGTATCGCACCCCAGCGTGATATCCTCCACCCGTCCCGCCTTATCCGGCACACAGATGCTGTGGACTGCCGCGCCGTAGCTCAGCAGGTTCACCTCCATGGTGTTGTGGTTAAAAAGGGTAAAGCGTGTTACCGCCTGTCCCTCCGGTGTCCTTCCGAAAAAATGCTTGTAAACCATACCGTATCCTTCCCC
>JBNMIL010000023.1:0-18762 GCA_050873265.1 Angelakisella sp.
CCGCTCACCCTCGGCACCGGCTACACCTACAATGCCGCGACCGGCGAATTTGCCACCCGCGCGGGTGTCATCACCGTCCCTGCCGCTACCATGACGCAGGATTCCGTGACCGGTCAGTGGATCGTTACTCCCGGTGTGGCAAAGCTCGTCGTCACCGGCACCCTGTAAGATCTCCGCAAGGGGTCAGTTACGGCGGAGCCGCGGCGGGCTGCGCCCGCCTGCGCCAAGCTGCGCTTGGCGCCCTCCCGCCTGCGGCGGGAGGCGGCTCCGCCGCTTACTCCCTCGCTCCGTCGTCAGTCCCATAAAAAAGCGGGGAGACCGCCCACCGGCAGTCTCTCCGTTTTATATTATGTATTACATACTTTCCAGTATCTCTCGGATCGCTTCCTCCACCTGCCGCACTTCCTCCCGGAACTGCCGCGCGGGTACCCGCACCGCGCCGTGCCCCAGTATGATGATCTGCTCCAGCCCGTCGGAGGTCGCCACCCGTACCCGATGCTGCTTTGCCAGGGTGTGCGTCACCTTTTCAATGTACATATCGGCGGTCTCGGCTTCCTTGGTGTATACCACGCTGATGCCGTGGTGCCGCTCGATGCTGCCGGGGTTGCCCTTTACCTTGTAGGCGTCAAAAACAAGGATCAGCTCGCAGCGGCGGTAGCCCTGATAGTTGCACAGGATCTGGATCAGCCGGTGACGGGCGGCGTCCAGGTCGGTCTTCGCCAGCTCGTTCAGGTCGTCCCACGCAAAGATGATGTTGTAGCCGTCCACCAGCAGATATTCGGGACCCTCCGGCACCGCGGCAGCCTTCGCCGGCTTGGGATCGGTGCGCTGCGGCTTCGGGGTGTGCAGCGCCTCGGTGCCCTTGTGTTTGATGGGACCGTACACCATCTCAAAAATGCGGATCAGCTCTTTATCCTGCAAAAGGGAACCGCGGTAGGCGTCGCTCCGCTGACAGCTCACCGCCGGTTCGGGCGGTTCCTCCTCGGCTTTCAGCACATTCGTCTGGAGATGCGCCATCTGCGGCACCTCGTCCCAGCGTACGGTGTGTCCCGCCCCGTGGCTGCAAAAGACCGAATTCGCCGTGTTTTCGGTGTCGGCGTCACAGTCATAGCCGCAGGCGGCGATCACCGCTTCGGGGCGGCGGCAGGGGGCATAGCCGTCCGGCTCCCATGTCAGATGTCCCCGCCCGCGGGTGTACCGCAGCACCTCGGCAGGGTAGTCCCGCAGCGCCGAAAGCGCCGCCGTCCCCCGCAGCAGGGCGGTCTCCGCCATTGTCTCCGGCGGTTCCACATCAGCCTCCCGCTGTTGTAAATCGTTCAACGCCCGTCCCAGCTGCTCCGCCGGCACGGTAAGGGTAAAGCGGCACTGCGGCTCCAGCAGGATACTTTCCGCCATGCGCAGCCCCTGCCGCACCGCGCGGTAGGTCGCCTCCCGGAAGTCCCCGCCCTCGGTGTGCTTCTGATGGGCGCGTCCGGCGATCAGCGTCAGCTTCATATCGGTGATGGGGGAGCCGGTCAGCACCCCCTTGTGGGTCTTTTCGGTCAGGTGGGTCAGGATCAGCCGCTGCCAGTTCAGGTCCAGCTTATCGGTGGGGCAGTCGGCGGCAAACTGCAGCCCGCTGCCGCGGGGCAGCGGCTCCATCAGCAGATGCACCTCGGCGTAGTGGCGCAGCGGCTCATAGTGCCCGATGCCCTCCACCGGCGCGGCAATGGTCTCCTTGTAGAGGATACTTCCCTCCTCAAAGCCGAGGGCAAGCCCAAAGCGCTCCAGCGCCACGCTCTGCAATATCTCCCGCTGAATGTTTCCCATCAGCCGCACCCGGATCTCCCGCTTCTGCTCCTCCCATTCCAGGTGGAGCTGCGGATCCTCCTGCTCCAGCTGCCGCAGTTGGGTCAGCGCCGTGTGGGGGTCGGCGCCCTCCGGCAGCGTCAGGCGGCAGCTCACCACCGGCTCCAGCAGCGGGGCGCCGCTGTCCGCCGCCGCGCCCAGTCCCTCTCCGACATAGCTTTTGCTCAGTCCCGTCACGGCGGCAATGGTCCCGGCGGGGGCTTCCTCCGCCGTCTGGTACTTCGCACCGTTATACAGTCTGATCTGTGTGATCTTTTCCCCGTCCGGCAGCGCCATGCGTACCTTCATCGTGCCGCCCGTCACCTTCAGGTGGGTCAGCCGGTTCCCCTGCGCGTCGGTCGAAATTTTATACACCCGCGCCGCAAAGTCCGGCAGATAGGCAGGGGCAAGCGTCAGCTCGTCCAGCCCGGTCAGCAGCTCCGCAATGCCCTGCTGCCGCAGCGCCGCCCCGAACCAGCAGGGGAAAAGCTCCCGTCGGGCAATGGCGGCGGCAAGGCTTGTCGATGTCAGCGTTCCGTCCTCCAGATATTCCTGCATCAGCCGCTCATCACACAGCGCCAGTGTTTCCTCATCGGCATCGTGGGGCAAGCAGGCGGGGGAGAGCTTCCGCTGCAGCTCCGCCAGCACCGCCGCGCGGTCGGCGCCGGGCTGGTCCATCTTGTTTACAAAGATCATCGTCGGGATATGATAGCGCTCCAGCAGCCGCCACAGCGTCTCGGTGTGCGCCTGCACCCCGTCTGTCCCGCTGATGATGAGCACCGCGTAATCCAGCACCGCCAGCGTCCGTTCCATCTCCGCCCCAAAGTCGGCGTGTCCGGGGGTATCCAGCAGCGTCAGGGCGGTGTGAGGCAGCGTCAGCCGCGCTTCCTTGGCAAAAATGGTGATGCCCCGGCTGCGCTCCAGCGTGTGGGTATCCAAAAAGGCGTCGCCGTGGTCTACCCGTCCCGCCTGCCGCAGCACACCGGCAGCCAGCAGCATTGCCTCGGTCAGAGTGGTTTTGCCGCTGTCCACATGCGCCACCAGCCCCAGTGTGATATTCTTCTGTGCCATGCCGTCTGCCTCCTTTCCGCCGGTGAGTTACCGTGTTCAGTTTTCTTTTTGCTTCTGCGCCGCCGTGCCGATCTCCCGCAGGTAGCCAATCCCCTCGGTCAGGAACGCCTCCCGATCAAAGGCGGTGTTGCCGATGGCTTCCTGCACGATGATGCCGTCGCAGACCAGCAGAAGCAGCCAGGTCAAAAAGTCGGCGGGCAGTTCGGTGCGCTCCGCTATTTTTCCGCGGATCAGCTCGTGGAAATTCCGGTAAAGGGTGGAAAGCCCCGTCTGCAGGGTCTCGTTGCCCATCTGCGCTTCGGCAAGCAGCTGGATCCGCAGTCCCGCCGAGGCAATATCGCGCTCCGCCACATACCGCACCAGCCGGTTCAGGGAGGTATCTTTCTCCTTGTTCTCGGTCCACAGGATCAGATCCGCCCACTGCCCGTCCAGAAAGTGCTGGGTGATATCCAGAAAGACCTCGTTCTTGGTCTTGTAGTGGTAGTACAGCGTCCCTTTGGATATCCCCGCCGCCGCGGCGATATCCGCCAGCGAAATATCCGCCAGCGCCTTGGTCTGCAGCAGCCCCACGGTCGCCTCCTGTATTTTTTCCTTGATGTTATCTTTTCTCGGTGCCGCCATCTGCGTGCTCCTTTCGCTTTTCTGCCAGAATTGTACCATGAAAGCGCGCCGCTGTCTATCCCGCGCGGCAGCCACCGCCAATGCTCCGCAAAATAATTCCCCTGCGGCGCCGCCGTATTGACAATGCCGCCGCCGCGCGGTAAGATAAAGCCATAGCAAGTCGGTCGTTTGACCGACAATACCAAGGGGGCGTTTCCGGCGTGAACATCACGGCGATCAACAGGCGGCTGCAAAGGCGCTTTTCCGGTGCGGTCTCGGCACAGCTTGCCGATGGTTGCATTGTGGTATCCGGCTCTTTGCCGACATGGCAGGAGACGGTGGAGGCGTGCGCCATGGCTGCCGAAAAATACAGCGCCACCCATGTGGTCAACCGGATCCGCTGCGCGGAGTTCGCTCCGCAGCCCATGCGCCTGCCCAGCCTGAACGATCAGGCGCTGGAGGGGCAGCACCCCGATGTGCTTATCATCGGCGGCGGCATTTCCGGCGCTTCCATCGCCCGCGAGCTTTCCAGGTGGAAGCTGGATATCCTGCTGGTGGAAAAGGAAGCGGATCTGGCGCTTCAGGCGTCGGGGCGCAATGACGGCGAGGTACACCCCGGCATCGATCTTTCCAAGGGCTCCCTAAAGCATGCCTATGTCCGCCGCGGCAACGCCATGTACGATCAGGTCTGTCGGGAGCTGGGCGTCCCGTTCCGGCGGGTGGGGCAGTATGTCTGCTTCGAAAAGGCGTATCTCAAGCCCCTTATCGACCTCTATTGCCTGATCCGCAAAAAGCGCGACGGCATTGCGGATACCGAGCTGATCTCCGGCGAGGAGCTGCGCCGCAGGGAGCCGAACCTGCGCTTTTCCTTCGCCATCTCCAATCCCTCCTCCGGCTGTGTCTGCCCCTACGGGCTTACCATCGCCTATGCCGAAAATGCCGTGCAGAACGGCGCGCGGGTCTCCCTCAATACCGCCGTTCTGGATATGAAGGTGGAAAACGGCAGCATCGTCAGCGTCACCACCAACCGCGGTACCGTCTATCCCGCGCTGGTCATCAATGCCGCCGGTGTCTTTGCCGAGGATATCGCGGCGATGGCGGGCGACCGCTTCTTCTCCATTCACCCCCGCCGCGGTACCAATTCCATTCTGGATAAAAAAGCCGGCGTTTATATGCATACCATCGCCTCGGTCAAGGATCTGACCCCGCAAAAGCAGCATTCCAAGGGCGGCGGTATCCTGCATACCGTCCACGATAACCTGCTGGTGGGACCCGACGCGGTGGAGACCTATGAAAAAGAAAATACCGCGACCCGCCGGGAGAGCATTGATACGGTGTTCCGCAAGCAGCAGCGCACCATGAAGGAGCTGTCCCGCGGGGATATCATCACCTATTTTACCGGTGTGCGCGCCCCCACCTTCGAGGAGGATTTCATCATCGAAATGGGCAGAAAGACCGCCAATATCCTGCACTGCGCCGGTATCCAGTCGCCGGGGCTCACCACCGCCCCCGCCGTGGCGCTGGATATCGAAAAAATGGCGGTGGAATTCCTTTCCCGCCAAAAGACGGTCGAAAAGAACGCGGGCTTCGATCCCGTCCGTCCCGCTCCGCCCGTCCTGCGGGAAATGAGCGATGAGGAGCGGGCGGCGCTCATTCGTCAGAACCCCGATTACGGCGAGATCGTCTGCCGCTGTGAGGAGATCAGCAAGGGCGAGATATTAGATGCCCTGCGCGCGCCCATCTGTGTCCCCACTGTTGATGGCGTCAAAAAGCGGGTACGCCCCGGCATGGGACGCTGTCAGGGCGGCTTCTGCTCTCCGCTGGTGACAAAGATCATCGCGGAATTCCTCGGTGAACCGCTCTCGGAGGTGCGCAAATCCTCCGCGGAGGCGGTCATCACCTACGGCGAGACAAAGTAACAGAGGAGGGAAAAGATGCGCACAGTAGATGTTCTGGTCATCGGCGGCGGACCCGCCGGGTTGGCGGCGGCGCTTTCGGCGCACAAAAACGGTGCCGAAACACTGCTGATCGAGCGGGAAGCCCGTCTGGGCGGGATCCTCAAGCAGTGTATCCACGATGGCTTTGGTCTGGTGCGGTTTCGGGAAAAGCTCTCGGGTCCCGAATACGCCGGACGGTTTATCGATGAATTTCGGGCGGCGGGCATCGAGGCGCTGACCCTTACCTTTGTCACCCGCATCGAAAAGACCCCCGAGGGCTTTACGGTCACGCTGGTCGGTCGGGAGGGGCTGCGGCAGGTCTCGGCGCGGGCGCTGGTGCTCGCCACCGGCTGCCGGGAGCGCACCGCCAAGCAGGTCGCCATTCACGGTACCCGACCGGCAGGTGTCTTTACGGCGGGCACCGCCCAGCATTTTACCAATCTGCTGGGGCAGCTCCCCACCAGACGCTGCGTGATCCTCGGCAGCGGCGATATCGGTCTTATCATGGCGCGCCGCCTTACGCTGGAGGGCGCCGAGGTGCTGGGGGTTTATGAGGCAAAGTCCACTCCATCCGGTCTGACACGCAATATCCACCAGTGCCTGCACGATTACGGGATCCCCCTGCACCTTTCCCACACCGTCACCCGTGTGTTCGGCGAGGACCGCCTGACGGCGGTGGAGGTCGCCGCCGTCGATGCCGCCATGAACCCCATTGCCGGCACCGAGGAGCATGTGGAATGTGACGCGCTCATTCTCTCGGTCGGGCTGATCCCCGAAAACGAGCTGGCGGAGGGGCTTGGCGCCGCCCTCGACCCCAAAACGAAGGGACCGTTCTGCGACGCCCAGCTGATGACCGATGTGGACGGCGTCTTTTGCTGCGGCAACGCCCTGCATGTCAATGACCTTGTGGATTATGTTTCGGAAAGCGGCGAGACCGCCGGAGAAAACGCCGCGAAATACAGGGCGGGAACGCCCCGCCGCCGAATTCCAGTTACAGCGGGGGAGGGGCTGCTGTATGCCGTTCCGCAGCGGCTGACTCTCGGTGCCGATAACAGTGCCGTGACGCTGTACTTCCGCAGTCGGGAGAACCTCTCTGCCTGCCGCCTTGTCCTTACGGCAGACGGCAGGGAAGTGCTCAGCCGCCGCTACCCGTTCCTGCGTCCGCCGGAGATGGAACGGCTGGTCGTCGATTTTTCCGGCTATGACCTTAGGGAGCAGTCACAGGTCGGTTTAAGGATCGAGGTGATGGAGAATGCGTGAGCTGGTCTGCATCGTGTGCCCGCGCGGGTGTACCCTGCATATTGAGGAACAGGAGGGCGGCTATGCCGTTACCGGCAATGCCTGCCGCCGCGGCGAGCAGTTCGCCGTCTCGGAGATGACCTGCCCGCAGCGCACCATCTGCACCACGGTGCGCACCGTATTTCCGGAGGTGCCGGTCATCAGTGTCCGTGTCTCGTCGGAGATCCCCAAGGAGCGGATCTTCGATGTCATGCGGGAGATCAACAAGGTGCGGGTGCAGGTTCCCCTGCGCCGCGGCGATGCCGTGATCCGCGATGTGCTGGGGCTGGGCGTCGATGTCATTGTGACCTCCGACCTGCTGGAGGATAAGATAAACCGAAAAGGAGAGACAGGCTATGAGCAATAAACCGTACAAAGGCTTTGAGCCCAAGTGGCTGCTGACCCCCGCGCCGGAGGGGAGCTACCGCTCCATCTTCCGCTGGGGCGATCCCGAGTTTTTCAAATACCCCAAGGAAGCGCTGTACAAGCTGATGAAAGAGACCTTCCGCATGACCGATGACGATTTTCGGGATTACACCGATGACATCGGCTTAGACAAGGTAGAGCTGCCCGACTACCCCTCCCGCCTTGCGCCGGAGCATCTGGCAGCGCTGCGGCGGATCGCCGGCGAGGAATATGTCACCACCGAGGATTACCCGCGGCTTTCGGTCGCCTACGGCTGCACCGGCTACGACCTGCTGCGTCTGCGCCATAAGCAGATCGACAGCCTGCCCGATGTCGTTGTCTACCCCGATACCACCGAGCAGGTGGAGGAGATCGTCCGCTATGCGGCACAGCATAAGATCCCGCTGTATGTCTACGGCGGCGGCAGCTCCGTCACCCGCGGCGTGGAGCCCATTAAGGGCGGCATCTCGCTGGATATGAGAAAGCGCTTCAACAAGATCCTCGGCTTCAATGAGGTCGATCAGACCATCACCGTGCAGGCGGGGCTTTCCGGTCCCGCGCTGGAGGAAGCGCTGCAGGCGGCGCCGGAGCGCTTCGGCGCCAAGCGTCAGTACACCTGCGGTCACTTTCCGCAGTCCTTCGAGTACAGCAGCGTGGCGGCTGGGTCGTCACCCGCGGCGCGGGACAGAACAGCACCTACTACGGCACCATTGCCGATATCGTCCTTTCCCAGAAATACGCCACCCCCATCGGGCGCATCGTCACCCCCCACTACCCGCGGGAAGCCACCGGTCCCGACCTGAATCAGATCATGATGGGCTCCGAGGGTACCTTCGGCGTCCTTACCGAAGTCACCCTCAAGGTGTTCCGCTGGCAGCCGGAAAATCGAAAGCGCTTCTCCTACATGTTCCGGGATTGGGAGACCGCCATGGCGGCAGCGCGGGAAATGATGCAGTGCGAATGCGGCTATTCCTCGGTGTTCCGCCTTTCCGACCCCGAGGAGACCCACCTGATGCTCAAGCTGTACAATGTCGATGAGACCCCGCTGGCGCCGCTTCTGGGCAAGCTGGGCTACAAGGATATGGAGCGCTGTATGTTCATTGGCTTCACCGACGGCGAAAAGGGCTTTTCCAAAAATGTGGCGAAGAATATTGCCCGCATCGCCCGCCGCTTCGGCGCCATGCCCATGACCGGCTATGTCACCAGGAGCTGGGAAAAGGGTCGCTTCAACGATCCCTACCTGCGCGATACCCTTATGGATTTCAGCGTCATCACCGATACGCTGGAGTGCAGTGTCAACTGGTCGAATATGGCGCAGGTGCACCGTGATGTCCGCGCGGTCTGCCACGCCCTGCCCAATACCATCGTCACCACCCATATGTCCCACTGCTACCCGCAGGGCGCCAACCTCTACTTCATCTTCATCACCAAAATGAACGATGCCGATGAGTTCAAGCGCTACCACACCACCATTCTCGATGCGATCCAGAAGTCCGGCGCCGCCATTTCCCACCATCACGGCATCGGCAAGATGTTCGCCCCGTGGCTGGAGGGCTACATCGGGGAAAAGGAATACGGCGTGTTCCGTGTCCTCAAGGATTACTTTGACCCCGACTATACCATGAACCCCGGCGGCACCATCGGTCTGGACCTTGAGCCGGAGGAGAAAAAGCACCTGAACGAGCGCCGCGACTACCGCTGAAGCCGAATGATCTGTCTCACACAGTCCGGAGAACCACGGTTCTTCGGGCTGCTTTTTTATTTTCGCGATTTTCCCGAAAAAATTGAAAATATCTGTTGACAACAACATATGAGCGTGCTATCATATGAACAATGAAACATATGAATGGAGGTCGAAATGATGCCGAAGCATGACCACACCGCGCTGCTGCAAACGGTAAGGCAGGAGCTGCCGCCGGAGGAGCTGATCTGCGATCTCTCGGATCTCTTCAAGGTATTCGGCGATACCACCCGCATGCGGATCCTGTATTCGCTGTTTGAAAGCGAGCTTTGCGTCTGCGCCATCGCGGAGCTTTTGGGTATGACGCAATCCGCCATCTCCCATCAGCTCAAGGTGCTGCGGGAAAATAAGCTGGTCGCCTCCCGTCGGGAGGGCAAGACCATCTATTATTTTCTGGCAGATGATCATGTCCGCACCATCATTGGGCAGGGGTTTGAGCACCTGACCGAGCACGACCGCCACGAAGCCCATCAACATAAAATTTCCAAGGAGGAAAAATAACATGAAAAAGACCTACATGCTGGAAGACCTGGACTGTGCCAACTGCGCCGCTAAAATGGAGGAAGCCATCTCCAAGATCGACGGTGTGACCTACGCCCGTGTCAGCTACCTCGCACAGAAGCTCACGCTGGAAGCCGATGACACCCGCTATGAGGATATTCTGGCGGAGGTCGTAAAGACCTGCAAGCGTGTCGAGCCCGACTGCCGTATCCTGCTTAAGTAACGCTGTATATTTCTTCACCCATGACAGATAGGGAAAGGGGAATACCCAAATGACAAGAAAACAGAAAAAGCATCTGGCACGCATCATCGCTGCGGCGGTGCTGCTGGCGCTGGTGTGGCTCGTCCTCCCGCTGGAGGGCGTCTGGCAGCTCCTTGCTTACTGTGTGCCGTATTTCATCGTCGGCTGGGACGTCCTGTGGGGCGCGCTCCGCAAGATCCTGCACGGCGACCTGATGGACGAGGAATTCCTCATGTCCATCGCCACCATCGGCGCCTTTGTGCTGGGCGATTACCGTGAAGCCGTTGCCGTTATGCTGTTCTACCAGATCGGCGAGTGGTTCCAGGGCGTCGCGGTCGGCAAGACCCGCCGCAACATCACCCAGCTTATGGATCTCCGCCCCGACTATGCCAATGTCCTGCGGGAGGGCATAGAGGAAAAGGTAGACCCCGAGGAGGTGGAGGTGGGCGAGACCATCATCGTCCGTCCCGGCGAAAAGATCCCGCTGGACGGCGTGATCCTCGAAGGCTCCACCGCCGTGAATACCGCCGCCCTGACCGGCGAAAGCCTGCCGCAGGATAAGGCAGAGGGCGATGCCGTCGTCAGCGGCACGGTGAACCTCACCGGCGTCATCACGGTCAAGACCCAGAGCGCCTACGGCGAATCCACCGCCGCCAAGATACTGGAGCTGGTGGAAAACGCCGCCGACCAGAAGGCGAAGGTCGAGGGATTCATCACCCGCTTTGCCCACTGGTACACCCCCTGTGTCGTGGTCGGCGCGGCGCTGCTTGCCGTTATTCCGCCCTTGTTCTTCTCCCAGCCGTGGAGCGTCTGGGTGGAGCGCGCCTTGGTATTTCTGGTCGTTTCCTGCCCCTGCGCTTTGGTCGTCAGCGTGCCGCTTACCTTCTTCGGCGGCATCGGCGGTGCTTCCCGCTGCGGTATCCTTGTCAAGGGTGCCGGCTATATGGAGACCCTTGCCAAGGCGAAAACCGTTGTGTTTGATAAGACCGGCACTCTCACCAAGGGCAGCTTTACCGTGACCCACATCGTCCCCTCCGTCGGGACAAAGGAGGAGCTGCTGGCGACCGCTGCGGCGGCGGAGAGCTTCTCTCATCACCCCATTGCGCAGTCGGTGGTCGCCGCCTACGGCAAGCCCATCGAAAAAGAGATCGAGGACGCCAAGGATCACACCGGACGCGGTATAGAAGCCGTCATTGAGGGCAGGCACATCTTTGCCGGCAACGAGCGTCTGATGAACGAGATCGGCGTCACCCCCGCCCCCGTCACCGAGGTCGGCACCGTCATTCACATGGCGGCGGATCAGGATTATCTCGGCTATCTGGTCATTGCCGATACCCCGAAGCCCGACGCGGCGGAAGCGATCCGTTCCCTTAAGGCGGAGGGTGTGGAAAAGACGGTCATGCTTACCGGCGATAAGACCGCCGTGGCACAGGCAGTCGCCGGCGAGCTGGGACTGGACGAATACCGTGCCGAGCTGCTGCCCGCCGATAAGGTCACGGCGGTGGAGGAAATGCTGCAAACCGGCTCTCCCCTGGTATTCGTCGGGGACGGCATCAACGATGCTCCTGTCCTTGCCCGTGCCGATGTCGGTGTGGCAATGGGTGCTTTGGGCAGTGATGCCGCCATTGAAGCGGCGGATATCGTCCTGATGGACGACGCCCCCAGCAAGCTGGCGCTTGCCGTCCGGCTTTCCCGCCGCACCATGCGCATCGTCTGGCAGAATGTCATCTTTGCGCTGGCGGTCAAGGCGATCGTGCTGGTGCTGGGCGCTGCCGGCGACGCGAATATGTGGATCGCCGTCTTTGCCGATGTCGGCGTGCTGGTGCTGGCGATCCTCAACGCCATGCGGGCACTGCTGGTTCCCAAGCACTAAAATCAAACTGAAATCTCCTCAATCGACATAGAATTACCTCCTCGGGCGGTCTGCTGCAAACGGCAGACCGCCCTGCCCATTTTCCTCCGCTCCCGGTGAGAATATGCCCTTTCTCCCGCCCCGAAGCACCCCGCTTCGGGGCGCTTTGCCGCCCTGCACGGCGGTCGGATTTGCCTTTTTCGGCAGGCTATGGTAGAATATCCACAACTTACCGAATGGGAGAATTGTATGCTGAAACGAATTACCGCGCTGCTGCTGGCGGTCATGATGATCCTGCTGACCGCCTGCGGCGCCAAAGAATATGACCTTTCCGCCGTGTTTGCCGCCGAGGAAACGGAGCGTGCCGCATGGCTTGCCGACCCCGATAATGCGGCGCTGTGGGAGGAGCTGGGGCTTTCCGGCTCGGTGGTCTCGGCGGGGGAGCCTGCCGCCATGACCATCGGGGCGCAGCAGTGGCTGCTGCAGCCCGCCACGGTGAATGGCGGAGCCGTTACCCTGTGCTACTGCCTTGATGAACAGAACCGCCCGCTTCTGGATCTGCGGGCTTCCTTCGGGCTGAATGTCCTGCCGCCGGAGGATTGGTACGCCTGTGAGGATCTTTTCACGGTGCGGGTGTGGGCGACCCTTGGCGGCGAGCTGCCGGAGGGCTACCTTGCCGAGGAGGACGCGGGGCTGACCCGCTATGCCGTGCAGCTTACCGACCCCGCCACCGGCGAGACGGTAACAGCCGTTACCGCAGACAGCACCCTTTCGGCGCTGCTTGCCGATGGGGAGCGCCATGCCCTGTGCCTGCGGCTGCGTGCCATGCAGCAGGGCGAGCCGCTGCTGCGGGTCATCACGGTGCTGTGCGAGGGCTGGCTGGAGCCGCAGTCGGTGCTGCGGGCACAGTCGGAGCAGCTTTTGTGGGCGGCGCGCCACGGCGAAAATGAAACGCTGCGCCTGCTGCTGACCGAGGAAAACATCACCGTTACCGACCGGAACGGCGATGGGCTGCTGTTTGCCGCCCTGCAAAGCGGCAATGCCGATACGGTGGAGCAGGTGGTAAAAGCCGGCGCGACGGCGGAAAATCACAATCTCTACTGGGTCGACCCCGCCACGCTTACCGTTGCCGAGCGGCAGGACTGGCAGCAGCTGCTGGCGGCGCTGGAGGAGCAGAACACCGATACCGGCTGCACCGCCCCCTCCATTGCCCACTACTACACCGCCGCCGGTGATGCCGAGCGCCTTTCGCTGTATCTTGCGCACTTTAGCCTGACGGCGGAGGAGATCTCTCTCTCCGAGGCGGAAAGCACCACCGCCGCGCTGCGCTACGATATCGAAAGCGCCCAGACCGGCAATCTGCTGGATCTTGCCGTGACCGCCGATGACCCCGAGACCGCCGCCGTGCTGCTGCAAAACGGCGTCACCGCCTCGCCCCTGCTGCTCAAGAAGCTGCAGGCTTCGCCCACCACCCTTTCCGATGACATGCTGGCGCTGCTGGGCAAATACCGCTACTTTGGCGTGCTGGATGAGGTGCTGGAGGACTACCGCAGCTTCCGACAGAGCTACGAGGAGGTGGCGGGGGAGAGCTGCCGCCGCTTTGAGAAGGACTACGCCGCCTACCGGGAGGCGATGGAAAAGGACGACAGCTTTGCCGCTGCCGGCATTATGGATAGCGGACTGCTGGAGGAGATCGTCGGTCAGCTGGAGGCGGTGCAGAATGTGGCGAAGCCCGCCACCGAAGCCATCAATGCCCTGTGGGACCTGATGTTTGAATATGCCGATATGATGGATACCGCCGGTTATTATTACAAGCGCATCTCCCTCAGCACCTATGTGGTCACCCGCCGCTACTACCGTGCCCTGTTCGAGAACCGCCTCGGTCGGGCGCACGATCTTTACGAGGAATTCAAGCGCCAGACCGCCGTTTACGATCACCTGCTGGAAAACTGGGCGTCCAGCCCCGTCCAATAAATTTTTTCCGTTCCCCGCGCGTGCGGGCGCGCGCCCGCGTACCTAAAGAAATTTTACAAAACAAGAAGAAAGAAGGCGCCTGCCATGGTCTTTTACCTTACCGGCACCGGCAACAGCCGCTGGGCGGCACAGCTTTTGGCAGATCATCTGCACGATACCGCCGAAAACGCCGCCCCGTTCCTCAAAAGCGGGCTGAACCCCTCGCTCCATTCCGACCTGCCGTGGGTCTTTGTCTGCCCCACCTACGGCTGGCAGATCCCCCACATCTTTGCCGATCTGCTGCGGCGCACCGGCTTTGACGGCAGCAGGCAAGCCTATTTTGTCCTCACCTGCGGCGGGGATATCGGCGCCGCGGCGCCCCGCCTGAAAAAGCTGTGCGGGGAGCTGGGACTGGAATACCGCGGGACGCTGGAGCTGGTGATGCCGGAAAACTACGTCGCCATGTTCCCGGTGCCGGAGGAGGACGAGGCGAAAAACATCATCGATGCCGCGCGGGAGCCGCTTTTGGAGGCTGCCGCCCTTATCGCGGCGGGCAAGCCCCTTGCCGAGCGGCGCGTCACCCTTAGCGACCGTCTGAAAAGCGGCATCATCAACCGCTTTTTCTACCGTTTCTGCATCAAAAGCAAGCCCTTTTACACCACCGCCGCCTGCACGGGCTGCGGGCGCTGCGCCAAAATGTGCTTTACCAACTGCATCGTGATGGAGCAGGGCAGACCCCGCTGGGGAGAGGGCTGCACCCACTGCATGGCGTGCATCTGCTGCTGTCCGCAGCATGCCATTGAGTACGGCAAAAAGAGCGTGGGCAAGCCCCGCTACCGCTGCGAGGAGTACACCGGCTGATTTTTGACGGGGAAAGCGCCTGTTTGGGCGTTAAAACAGCCTTTTTTGTGCAAAATAGTGCTTGCAAAGCCCCGCCCTTTGTGGTATAGTCATATTTGTAATAGTTAGTAGAAAGGAAAGAGTGGGGCGACCCGCTCTTTCCTTTATGTTAAGGGAGGCAGGTCAATGGCGAAAAAGAACACCGCGGCGGTCGCGGAGGAGCTGGCGCAGCCCATACTGAATGAAATGGGACTGCTGCTGTGGGACGTCGTCTACGAAAAGGAGGGCAGCGGCTGGTATCTGCGCTACTATGTCGATAAAGAGGGCGGCATCGATATCAACGATTGCGAAGCGTTTTCCCGCGCCGTGGAAAAGGCGCTGGACGCCGCCGATCCCATCGAGGGCAGCTACACGCTGGAGGTGTCCTCCCCGGGCATCGAGCGGCAGCTTACCCGTGACTGGCACTTCGAGGCGCTGATGGGCGAGCAGCTGCTGGTGCGGCTCATTCGTCCGGTGGAGGGCGTGCGGGATTTTATCGGCACCCTGACCGCCTATGCCGATGGCGTGCTGACCCTGCTGCTGGATGAGGAGACCGAAATGAATGTGGAACGCGGCGAGACTGCGTTTATCCGTTTGTATAATGATTTTAGTGGAGGAATAGGAAAATGAGCGCTGCAAGAGCCAAGAAGAAACAGCAGGAGGAATTCAACCTCTTTGATGCCCTGAAGCTGCTGGAAAAGGAAAAGGGCATACCGGTGGATTACATGATCGAAAAGATCCAGACCGCCATTGCGCAGGCGATCAAGAAAGACCCCTTCAACAGCGAGAACAGCGTCGTGGAGATCGACCCCGAGACCGGTCGCTTCTATGTGGCGCTGCGCAAGGATGTTGTGGAGGAGGTCGAGGACCCCACCACCCAGATCAGCGTGGCAGATGCCGCCAAGTACCAGTCCGGCATCACCGCCGGTCAGGTGCTGGAGGTCGCGCTGGATCCCAAAAAGTTCGGACGCATCGCGGCGCAGGCAGCCAAATCCTCGATCCATCAGGGGATCCGCGAGGCGGAAAAGGGACTGCTGCTCAAGGAGTACGAGAGCCGTCAGCACGATATCGTTTCCGCCAAGGTGCTGCGGGTCGATCCCGTCCGCGGCAATGTTACGCTGGAGATCGGCAACAGCGAAGCCGTGCTGCCCAAGACCGAGCAGATCCCCGATGAGACCTTCACCGAGGGTCAGCGCATCAAGGTGTATGTGGTCGATGTGCAGAATACCGAAAAGGGTCCCCGCCTGATGATCTCCCGCACCCACCCCGGTTTGGTCAAGAGACTGTTCGAGATGAATGTCCCCGAAATTTACGACGGCACCGTCGAGATCCGTTCCATCTCCCGCGAGGCAGGCTCCCGCAGCAAGCTGGCGGTTTCCAGCCGCGATGAGAATGTGGACGCCATCGGCGCCTGCATCGGTCCCAAGGGCGCCCGTGTCAATACCATCGTGGAGGAGCTGGGCGGCGAAAAGATCGATGTCGTCAATTACAGCGATGACCCCGCGGCTTATGTTTCCGCAGCGCTGTCTCCCGCTACCGTCCTCGGTGTCGAGATCCTCGATGCCGATATCCACAGCTGCCGTGTCACCGTGCCGGATCATCAGCTTTCCCTCGCCATCGGCAATAAGGGTCAGAATGCCCGCCTTGCCGCGCGGCTCACCGGCTGGAAGATCGATATCCGTCCCGAAAGCGGCTTCTACGGCGAAGATGAACCCCTCCCTCGTGAGGAAGCATAACTGAGAAAAGAAAGGAGGCACCCACCGTGCAGCAAAAGAAAATACCGGTAAGAATGTGCGCCGGCTGCGGCGAGCATTTCCCCAAAAAGGAGCTGGTACGCATCGTCCATACCCCGCAGGGAGAGATCCATGTGGACCCCACCGGAAGAATGGCGGGACGCGGCGCTTATCTCTGCCGCAATGCCGAGTGCCTCCGCAAGGCGCAGAAGGCAAAAAGACTGGAACGCGCCTTCCAATGCCCCGTACCCGATGAGGTGATGGCAAAACTGGAAGAGGAGCTGAACGCCGCCCATGAATGAAGCGACCGTCAAAAAGACGCTGGGACTGCTTTCGCTGTGCCGCCGCGCCGGTAAGCTGTGTACCGGCATGGAGGCGGTGCTGGAAAAGGCGGGCAGGGGCGAAGCCGCCCTTATCCTGCTGGCGGAGGACTTATCCCCCCGCAGCGCCGAGCGTTTGAGGAACCGACTGCCGGAGGACATACCGGTACGCTCCCTTCCCTGTACGATGCAGACCTTATCCGCCGTGACCGGCAAAGCCGCCGGCATCATGGCGGTCTGCGATGAGAATTTCGCCTGTGGTATCCGGGCAATGTTAAGTGACGATGAGGAGGATCTGGATAGATGATAGAAAAAGTTAAACTGCACGAGGTCGCCCGCGACCTGAACCTGAACGGCAAAGAGCTGATGACGCTGCTGCAGGAGCGCTTCGGCGGCGAGGCACGCAAGTCCCAAACCGTGCTTTCCGGCGACGAGCTGAATTTTGTGTTTGAGCACTTTACCAAGCAGCACGCCGTTGCCGATTTCGGAGAGTACTTCAAGCTGGGCGAAAAGAAGCAGAAGCCCGCGGAAAAGCCGGCGGAAAAGGCTGCGGAAAAGCCCGCTGCCCCCGCTCCCAAGCCTGTGGAGAAGCCCGCGGCTCCCGCCCCCAAGCCTGCTGCCCCCGCGCCGGCGCCGAAGCCCGCTGCCTCCCAGCAGCCTGCCCGTCCCCAGCAGGGTAATAATAACCGTCCGCAGGGCGAGCGCCGCTTTGATAATCGTGATAATAACCGAGACAATAACCGCCCCCAGCAGGGCAATAATAACCGCCCGCAGGGAGATCGCCGCTTTGACAGCAACCGTCCGCAGGGCGACCGCCGGTTTGACAATCGTGATAACAACCGTCCGCAGGGCAACGGTCTGCGTCCCAACCTGAACCAGAAGCCCGCTGCCCCCGCTCCCAAGACTGCCGAAAAGCCCGCGGCGCCCCAGCAGCCCGCCGCCCCCCGCAAGCCCATCGAGATCCGCCAGCAGGCGCCCAAGCAGAAGGGACCCAAGGGCGAGAATACCTTTACCGCCAATACCGTGACCCGCACCACCGTGGATATGCGCACCAGCGAGGTCAACCTGGATAAATACAACGAGCGCTACGAGCAGATCGCGCCCGCCGGCAACATGAAGGATAACTTCGCCAAAAAGCAGAAGCTCAACCAGAAATCCGCCCGCCGCGGCAAGCCTGTCCTCAGCCGCAAGGAGCGGGAGGAGGAAAAGATGCGCCGTCTGGAGCTGGAGCGTCAGCGCCGCCAGCGGCTGGAGGTCGCCCTGCCCGAGGAAATGACCGTCGGCGAGCTGGCGCTCACCCTCAAGGTACAGGCAAGCGAGATCGTCAAGAAGCTGATGGGTCTGGGCGTTATGGCTTCCATCAGCGATGTCATCGACTTTGATACCGCTTCCCTTGTCGCCATGGAAATCGGCGCCAAGGTCACCAAGCAGGTCGTCGTCACCATTGAGGACCGCCTGTTCGAGGTGGAGGATAAGGAGGAGGCGCAGGAGCCCCGTCCCCCCATCGTGGTGGTCATGGGCCATGTCGACCACGGCAAGACCTCTATCCTCGATGCCATTCGTAAAACCAGCGTTGTCTCCGGCGAAGCGGGCGGCATTACCCAGCACATCGGCGCTTATCAGGTGCAGGTGGACGGTTGTCCCATCACCTTCCTGGATACCCCCGGTCACGCCGCCTTTACCTCGATGAGAGCCCGCGGCGCGCAGGTCACCGATATTGCCGTACTGGTCGTTGCCGCCGATGACGGCATCATGCCCCAGACGGTAGAAGCCATCAACCACGCCAAGGAAGCCGGCGTTTCCATCATCGTCGCCATCAACAAGATGGATAAACCCGAAGCGAACCCCGAGCGGATCAAGCAGCAGCTTACCGAGTACGAGCTGGTTCCCGAGGAGTGGGGCGGCGATACCATCTGCGTCCCCGTTTCCGCCAAGACCGGCATGGGACTGGATAACCTGCTGGAGATGATCCTGCTGGTCGCCGATACCATGGAGCTGACCGCTAACCCCAACCGTATGGCAAAGGGTACGGTCATCGAAGCCAAGCTGGATACCGGTCGTGGTCCCGTCGCCACTGTCCTCATTCAGACCGGTACGCTGCATTCCGGCGAAGCTATCATTGCCGGTACGGCTGTCGGCCGTGTGCGCGTGATGACCAACGATAAGGGTCAGAAGGTCGAGGAAGCGGGTCCCTCCTGCCCGGTGGAGATCACCGGTCTTGCCGAGGTGCCTGCCGCCGGCGATATCTTCAATGCCGTTGAAGATGAAAAGCTGGCGCGCGAGCTGGTAGAAAAGCGCCGCATGGAGCAGAAAGAGGAGGAATTCAAGCGCTACCAGAAGGTCACGCTGGATAACCTCTTTGAGCATATCAGCGAGGGCGAGGTGCTGGAGCTGCCCGTTATCGTCAAGGGCGATGTACAGGGC
>JBNMIL010000024.1:0-18635 GCA_050873265.1 Angelakisella sp.
ATGGGACTGACCCTGCCGGAGGACTACGCCGCCCGCGCCATCGACGCCAACGCCTGAGCCTCCCCGATTTTTTGATATGACCGCAAGGAGAACACCATGCTGAATGTGATACTGGAGACCTGTGCCGGAACCTTAACGCAGGGTCTCATCTACGCCATACTGTCCTACGGCATCTTCATCACCTACAAGATACTGGACTTCCCCGACCTGACGGTGGACGGCAGCTTTCCGCTGGGGGCTGCCGTGACCGCCGTGCTGCTGACCCACGGCGTCAACGCCTGGCTGACGCTGCCGGTCGCACTGCTCATCGGGGCGCTGGCGGGGCTTTGCACGGGGCTTATTCATGTCCGAGCCAAGGTGCGTGACCTGCTTGCCGGTATCATCACCATGACGGCGCTGTACTCCATCAATTTACAGATCGCCGGCTCCAACCTGATGGTGGAGCGGGCGGTGGATACCATTTACACCTCGGCGCCGGTGATGGCGCTCTTGGGCAGTGTGCCGCTCCTGTACCGCAAGCTCATTGTTTCGCTGGTGCTGGTGGTGCTGATCGAGCTGGTGCTGGAGTGGTATTTTTCCACCAAGAACGGTCTGCTGCTGCGGGCGGTGGGCGATAACGAGACGCTGGTGACGACCCTTGCCGTGGATAAGGGCAGCATGAAGATCCTCGGTCTGGTGATCGCGAACGCCTTAGTGGCGCTTTCCGGCTGTATTGTTTGTCAGGAGGGGCGTTCCTTCAGCGCCACGATGGGCACCGGTCAGATGGTATTCGGTCTGGCGGCGGTCATCATCGGCACCACGCTGTTCCGCCGTGTGAGCTTTGTAAAGGGCACCGCGGCAGTGGTCATCGGCAGTATTCTGTATAAGACCTGTATCCAGATCGCCATTCTGCTGGGGCTGCCCGGCAATATGCTGAAATTTATTACCGCCGCCTTGTTCCTTGTGATCCTCATTACGGGGAACCTGACCGGCAGGAAGGGGGGTGCCGACGGTGCTGGAGCTTAAAAATATCACCAAGATCTATAACCCCGGAGAGATCACCGAGGCGTGCCTGTTCCGTGATTTCAGCCTTTCGGTGGAGGCGGGAGAATTCGTTTCCATCGTGGGCAGCAACGGCAGCGGTAAAACCTCGCTGCTCAATATCATCTGCGGCAGCACCCCCATTCAGAGCGGCGATGTCATCATTGACGGCGAAAGCATGCTGCATAAGAAGGAATTTGTGCGCTACCGCCGCTTTGGGCGGGTGTACCAGAACCCTGCCCTTGGCACCAGCCCCAACCTGACCATGTTCGAGAACCTTTCGCTGGCGGACAATAAAGGCAAAGCCTACGGGCTGGGACGGGGCGCCAACCACCCCCGCCGTGCCGATTACCGCGAGCAGCTTGCCGCATTGGGACTGGGGCTGGAGGATAAAATGGATATCAAGATGGGGGCGCTTTCCGGCGGGCAGCGGCAGGCGGTCGCCCTGCTGATGGCGACCATGACTCCCATTGATTTCCTTATCTTAGATGAGCACACCGCCGCCCTTGACCCCAAGACCGCCGATACCATTATGGCGCTGACCGACCGTGTGGTGCGGGAAAAGGGATTGACCGCCATTATGGTAACGCACAACCTGCGCTACGCCGTGGAGTACGGCAGCCGCCTTTTGATGATGGATAAGGGACATCTGGTGCTGGACGCCGCGGGCGAGGAAAAGAAGCGCATGGGTGTGGACGATATTCTTGACCTGTTCACACAGATCAGTATAGAGTGCGGCAACTGATTTCAACGGTAAAAATCAGCCCTGACCTCGTCATCTGATTTTTGCTCGCTGAAATATAATACGGCACATAGATGCATGCGAATAACAAAAGGTTCGGAGAAATCCGGACTTTTTTGCTTTTGCGGGGGCGGGAGAGATTGTCTTAGCCGCAAAAATCTGTTATACTAATTTTAATTGTAGTTTTATTGCAGTTTGTTTCTCCACCGTTTACATATTGTTCAAGCAATTTGCGGAGCAATGCGGTATGATAAAGGGGAAAAGCACGGCAGGGAGGCGGCGGAATGTTCGGATATGTAAAGACCTGCACGCCGCAGCTGCGCATCTGCGAGTGGGAGGCGTACCGCGGCATTTACTGCGGGCTGTGCCGCACCCTCGGGCGCCGGTTCGGTCCGCTGGCGCGGCTGACGCTGAGCTATGACTTTACCTTTTATGCCGCGCTGGAAATGGCGCTGCGGGAGGAGGCCCCCGAATTCCGGCGGCGAAGCTGCGGGGTGAACCCGCTGCGGCGCTGCCCCCACTGCGAGGAAAACGAAGCGCTGAACCGTGCGGCGGATATGGCAATCCTGAGCCTGTGGTATAAGGCGGAGGACACCATAGAGGACGGCGGCTTTTGGGGACGGTGCGGCGGAGGGCTGCTGCGTGCCCTGCTGCGCCGCCAGTACCGCCGGACGGCGGAGCGGTACCCCACCATCGACGCGGTATTTGCCGGTGAGATGCGCCGCCAGCGGGAGCTGGAGGGACGGCAGGAGATCATCGGGCTGGACGAGCTGTGCGAACCGACCGCCAAAATGACGGCGGCGATGCTGGGGCTGATAAGCGAGGAGCCGAGCGAGCATCGGGTGCTGGAACGGCTGGGCTATCTGCTGGGACGCTACATCTACATGGCGGACGCGCTGGACGACTGGGAAAAGGACAAAAAACACGGGGATTTTAACCCCTTTTTACGGCTGAAGGGCGAGCCGGCGGCGCTGCGAAGCCACGCGAAGGCAAGCCTGCTGCTGACCATCGGAGAGATGGGCGCGACGCTCAATCTTTTGGAGCTGCGGCGCTTCCAGCCCATTTTAGAGAATATTATCCGGCTGGGACTGCCCCAGACGGTGGAGGAATTACAGCTCCCCTCAAAGCAAAGGAGGAAACGAGAAAAATGACAGACCCCTATAAAGTATTGGGAGTAAGCCCGAACGCGACCGACGATGAGGTGAAGGACGCCTACCGTCGACTGGCACGGAAGTACCACCCCGATAACTATGTGAACAACCCGCTTTCCGACCTTGCGACCGAGAAGATGAAGGAGATCAACGAGGCGTATGACGAGATCCAGCGGCAGCGCAAAAGCGGCGGGAATCGTCAGCAGAGCTACGGGGGCTATAACCAGCAAAGCTATGGCGGCTACCAGCAGGGCTACGGCGGGTATCAGCAAAGCTACGGCGGTTCCTCGCAGTTCGCGGATATCCGCAGGCTGATCAACCTGAACCGCCTGAGCGACGCCGAGGAGCTGCTGGACGGCATTTCCGCCAGCGCCCGCACCGCCGAATGGAACTACCTGAAGGGCGTGGTGAATTACCGCAAGGGCTGGCTGGATAACGCCGTGACCTACCTGAACACCGCGTGCAGCATGGAGCCGAACAATATGGAATACCGTCAGGCGCTGAACCACCTGACGCAACAGCAGCAGGGCTATGCCCAGGCGGGCGGCACCAGCGTGTGTGAGGTGTGCGCTTCGCTGTACTGCGCCAATGCCTGCTGCCAGTGCATGGGAGGTGGCTGCTGATGCAGAAAAAGAGCGGACAGGTGGCGCTGGGCGGCATTGCCACCGGTATGTGCATCGCCCTGATGTTCGCCACCGGCATGATCCCTTTTTCCTATTACGCGCTGCCGGCACTGGCGGGGCTGGTGCTTATTGCCGTGCGGGAGGAAAACGGGCTTTCCACGGCGCTGATCGTATTCGCGGCGGTCTCGCTGCTTTCGGTCTTTGTGGTACCCATCAAGGAAGCGGCGCTCCTCTTTATCGCGTTTTTCGGGTATTATCCCATTTTGCAGGAGAGCCTTGCCAAGATCCGCCCCAAGGCGCTGAGCTGGGTGGTGCGGTTCGTTATCTTTAACGCGGCGGTGGTCGCGGCGTACTGGGTCATTGTCAATGTATTCGGCATTACCGAGATTCTGGAGGAATTCGGGGATTTCGGCAAATACTCGGTGCTGGTGCTGCTGGCTTTCGCCAATGTGTTCTTTGTTATTTACGACGGCGCGGTGAAAAACATCACGCTGGCGTACCGCAACTGGTTCAGACCCAAAATACTGAAAAAAGTCCGCTGAAAGGGCGGCGGGGAGGCGGTTCTTCGGCAGTGGTCGGAGAGCCGCCGACCGGCATAAGGGGGAAAGGAGAGCAAATGGCATACCGGTTATTTCTGTTTGATCTGGACGGCACGCTGGTGGATACCTCGCCGGGCATACTGGAGGCGCTGCGCCGCATGGAGCAGGAGGTAGGGGCGGAGCCGCTGCCGCAGAAAACGATGGAGAAATTTATAGGCCCGCCGCTGGAATGGTCGATAGAGACCTACTGCGGGGTCGACCCCGAGACGGCAAAGAACTGGGCGGAGATCTACCGCCGCATCTATACCGAGGAGAACTGCATCGCGAAATCCCGCCTGTACCCTTATATCCGGGAGTCGCTGGCGCTGATACGGGAAAAGGGCGGCAAATGCGCCGTGACCTCGCTGAAGATGGACCGCATGGTGGCAGCCACCCTGGAGGTCTATCATCTGGCGCCGGAATTTGACGCGCTGGTGGGACGCAGCGCAGCCTGCCCCACCAAGGCGGATACGATCCGTGAGGCGATGCGCCTGCTGAACTGGACGGATCGGGGGAGCACGGTGCTTTTCGGCGACAGCCGGTACGATGGCGAGGGCGCCATGGAGGCGGGCGTTGCCTTTGTGCCGCTGACCTACGGCTTTGGCTTTGCCGAGGAGGGCAGTATGCAGGGGCTGGACTGCGCCGCCGTGGCGCGGGAGCCGGAAGATGTGTACCGCTTTATCAAAGCGCAGTGGGAATAAAAACGGCATCTTGCGGGGCGCGGCAGTAATATGATATAATAAAGCTGCCGAAGGTGAGTAAGACCCAAGGCGAGAGAAAGGAGCGCTGCCGATGAACGACATTCAGGTTTTTCTGGCGACCTATGCCCAGCCGCTGATCTGGTTGGCGGTGGCACTGGTGCTGCTGATCGTGGAGGCCGCCACGGTACAGATGGTCAGCATCTGGTTCTGCCTGGGGGCGGTGGCTGCCGCCATCGCCGCGATACTGGGCGGCTCGGTGCCGGTGCAGATCGTGGTATTTGTGGTCATCTCCGGCGTGACGCTGGCGTTTACCCGCAAGTTTGTCAAAAAGGTGCTGCGGGTGAAAAAGACTCCCACCAATGCTGACAGTGTGATCGGTGCTATCGGGCAGGTGGTAGAACCCATCGACGATGAGGCGGGCACCGGACGCATCAGGGTGGAGGGCATGGACTGGAGCGCCCGCACCACCGATGGCAGCAAGCTGCCGGAGGGAACTAAAGTAAAGGTAAAAGCAATCGCAGGTGTTAAACTGATGGTGACTGCCATCAGAGAAAAGGAGGACTAATATTATGTGGCTTATCATTATTCTTGCCGTACTGGTGATCCTGCTGTTGGTCACCAATATCCGCGTGGTACCGCAGGCGACCGAGTTCGTCATTGAGCGGCTGGGCACCTACTACACCACCTGGGAGACCGGTCTGCACTTCAAGGTGCCGCTGGTAGACCGCGTGGCAAAGCGTATTTCCTTAAAGGAGCAGGTAATGGACTTCGCGCCCCAGCCTGTTATCACCAAGGATAATGTCACCATGCAGATCGATACCATCGTATTCTATCAGGTGACCGATGCCAAGCTGTATACCTACGGTGTGGAGCGTCCCATTCTCGCCATTGAGAGCCTGACTGCCACCACCCTGCGTAATATCATCGGCGATATGGAGCTGGACCACACCCTGACCTCCCGCGATGTCATCAACAGTCGCATTACCTCGGCGCTGGACCAGGCGACCGATAAGTGGGGCATTAAGGTGAACCGCGTAGAGCTGAAGAATATCGTGCCGCCGCGTGATATTCAGGACGCCATGGAGAAGCAGATGCGCGCCGAGCGTGAGCGCCGTGAGGCGATCCTGCGCGCCGAGGGTGAAAAGCGCAGCCAGATCCTGATCGCTGAAGGTAAGAAGGAAAGCCAGATTCTGAACGCCGAGGCCGAAAAGCAGGCGGCGATCCTGCTGGCGGAGGCCGAGAAGGAAAAGAAGATCCGCGAGGGTCAGGGCGAAGCCGAGTCCATTATGCTGGTGCAGAAGGCGCAGGCAGATGCCATTCGTCTGCTGAACGAGGCTTGCCCCAGCAAGGAAGTGCTGACGCTGAAGGCTTACGAGAGCTTTATGAAGGCGGCAGACGGTCAGGCGACCAAGATCATCATTCCCAGCGAGATCCAGGGCATGGCGGGTCTTGCCGCTTCCGTCAAGGAGCTTGTCAAGGAATAAACCGAAATTTTAGTAAAAGCGCTGTCCCCTGCGGGATAGCGCTTTTTTACATAGTATGCTATAATGGGAGATAGGGAACCCAGCCCCGGCACAGGGGTGGGGGAGTGCCGCCGACCGGCAGTACCGCCCCGCAGGGAGCCGCCCGTCCCCGTGTGGGCGGGCGGCTGGGCGGGCAAAGCCCGCTGCGGCGCGCAGCGCCGCCCTGCGGGGCGGTAAGCCGGCGGACGGCACCGAAACTGGAGGAGGAAGCAACATCATGGCAAAGCTGTACTTCAAATACGGGGCAATGGGAAGCTCCAAATCGGCGCAGGCGCTCATCACCAAGTTCAACTACGAGGAACTGGGCATGACCGTCTGGCTCATTAAGCCCTCGGTAGATACCCGCGACGGTGCGGATATCATCAAATCCCGCATCGGGTTGGCAAAAAAGGCGGATATCATTCTGCCGCAGGATAATATCATCGAGAAATTCGACCAGCACCCCGGCATGGATGTTATCATTGCCGATGAGTGCCAGTTTTTCACGCCGGAGCAGATTGACCAGCTCCGTACACTGGTCGATGAGCGCAATATACCGGTCATCTGCTTCGGGCTGCGCACCGACTTTTTGACCCACCTGTTCCCGGGCAGCCGCCGCCTTTTCGAGGTCGCGGATTCCCTTACCGAGATCAAAACGGTGTGCGCCTGCGGGCACAAGGCGACGGTCAACGCCCGCATCGCAAACGGGCGCATCGTCACCGAGGGCGAGCAGGTCTTTTTGGGCGGCAACGAAAGCTATGTTGCCATGTGCTACAAGTGCTGGCAGGAGAAGATCAAAAAACAGCGCGAGGAGGACAATCAATGAGCGATAACCTGAGACTGACGCTGGGCGGCATTGTGCTGATGCTGGCGGGGCTGTTTCTGCTGGGCATCTGCGTTTTAAGCGGCGGAAACGGCTTCTATCCCGATATCCCCGCCGCCATCTGCGGCGCCGTCGGGCTGGTGCTGGCGGCAGTCGGCATTTTTCGGGGGGAGAAATAAACACCATGGCAAAGGATAAAAGCGAAAAAACCAATGTAATGCGCCTGCTGGAGCAGAAAAAGCTGCCCTACACCCCGCACGATTACCTTGCCACCGGCGCGGTAAGCGGGGTGGAGGTTGCTGCGGCGCTGGGCGAGCCGTCGGAAAGGGTCTTTAAGACGCTGGTGACCACCGGCGCCTCCGGCGGACACTTTGTGTTCGTCATTCCCGTGGCGGAGGAGCTGGACCTGAAAAAAGCTGCCAAAGCGGTGGGCGAAAAGAGCATCGTCATGCTGCCGCAGAAGGAGCTGCTGCCCCTTACCGGCTATATCCATGGCGGGTGCAGCCCCATCGGCATGAAAAAGCCGTTCCCCACCGTGCTGCATGAGAGCGCGGCGAATTGCGACACCATCTGCATCAGCGCCGGCAAGGTCGGCTTTCAGGTGGAGCTTTCCCCCGCCGACCTGCAAAAGATGCTGCCGATGAAGCTCGCCGATCTTATCAAATAACTGCCAAACAAGCGCAAAAACGCCCGCCTTACGGCGGGCGCGTTTTATTATCCGTTTTGTTATTCTATTTACGAGGCGGTACCTTCGCTTGGCAAGAGCACATACGGTTTTTGCGTGGCATTTTTGCCACGTAAAAATTCCGTAGGACTTTTCGGCGAGGGGAAATCAGATGATGATAAGGAAGAGAACCGCAGGAATACTTCCGTATTTCAAGGTTCGATGACGCAGTCAGCGCTGATTTGCGCATGGGGACCCTGCAAGGTCGCAAGACCTTGTGGGGAGAGGAGGACGCACCGCAGCGAGGAGGGCTGCCCGTTAGGGTCAGCACGACTAAAGCGGAGGTTGCGTCCGACGAAAAAGCGTGTGTGTCCTTGTCAAGTGAAGGTATTATATTCACCGGAGAGATACCGCAGCTGCAAGCCCAGCAGCGGGCTTTCCCATTCCTCCCACTCCAGCGTGTAAACACCCTGCAGACAGTCGGTGGGCAGGATATGCCCCTGCATCAGACGGCGGCAGCAGTTTTCGGGCGGCTCCACCGGATCTCCGCCCTGCCCATATCCGTTGGCATAGGAGTTGAAGGTCCCCTTGTAGTGGTTTTCCCCCAGCTGCTCCAGATGGGTCAGCACCATAAAGTTGGGAATGATCATGCCCCAGCCGGTGGAGGTGACCATGCCATCGGGGGTCACGGTGGTGCGGCTGGTCTCGTAGGTAGTCAGCGGCTCGCCCAGGTATTCCATGGCGGCGCGGTCGAACTCCTCTTTGGTAAATCCGGCAGCCGTATCGGTTACTCCGACGGCGTATTGCTCGGCAATCAGCTTGCAGAGGATATAGGCGGCGCGGTCGGCGGCTTTCTCCTTTTCAGTGCCGTAGGGAGGAAGCGCAAAGACCTCTGTGGTATTGGTGTAGAAATATTCAAAATATTTCTGCACATCGGGGTCGATGGGAGTTGTTTCGTCCACAGGAACGGCAACGGGTACGGCGTGGTCTGTCTCAACGGAGAGATAGCGCAGCTGTGTGCCCAGCTGCGGGCTTTCCCATTCCTTCCATTCCATCGTGATGGTAACGGGGGTGCCGTCGGAGGGCAGGATATTGCCCTCCAGCATGCGCTGGCGGCGCGCCGCATAATCATTGTAGTCACCGCCTTGACTATTGTCGGGGGTGGGATAGGCAGTAAAGGTGCCTTTGTAGTGGTTTTCTCCCAGCTGCTCACGGCTCTGCAGCAGTACATAATTGCAGGGGCTGTAACCCCAGCCGGTCGTGGTCACATCACCCTCCGGTGTTACGGTGGTCAGGGCAGTCTCGTACTGGGTAAAGGCTTCGCCCAGATATTCCAGCGCGGCACGGTCAAACTCCGCCTTGGGGTAGGAGTAGGAGGGAGGCGCGCCGTCGGCGATGGTTTCGCCAGCCAGCTTCATCAGCACATAGGCGGCGAGGTTATCCGCGCTGTTTTCTTTGGCGCTGCCGCAATACAGCATAAAGGCATCGCCGGCATTAAGATTACTGCTGAAGTAATCAAAGTATTTTTGCGCAAGGTCCACTTCGCTGCCTGGTTCATCGACCGGCTCGGTAACAGGGTCGGGGTCGGGCGTTGGCTCCGGTGTGGGGGCAGGCTGGCTGCCGCAGGCGGTCAGCAGCAGGGCGAGGCACAGGGCAAGCAGCAGGGGCAGCATCGTTTTCTTCATGTTGTTTCCTCCCGTTGGTGTCGTCATTTGTTGTTTTCTCTTGGTTCCCGTTATCAGGTACAACGCTTCTTTGCCGCGAAATGTGACATGGTTCTGCGTGCTTCGTCAAAAAATCTCACGGCAGGGCAAACTTTTGCCCTCAAGCCCATTATACAGGAAACAGCTGGAAAGTCAATCCATTTTATAAACCCCGCTCGGAACGCAAAAACACCCCGCCGCTGGGGCAGGGTGTTCGTGTGCTTTTTTAACCGCTGGTTGCCTTAGTCGGTGACATAGGGCAGCAGAGCCAGATGACGGGCACGCTTGATCGCGGTGGTCAGCTGACGCTGGTGGCGTGCGCAGGTACCGGTCACGCGGCGGGGAACGATCTTCCCACGCTCGGACAGGTAGCGGCGCAGACGCTGGGTGTCTTTATAATCGATCATCTCGATCTTATCGGCGCAGAAAGCACAAACCTTTCTGCGGGGACGACGGTCGCGGTTCATGGGTCTCTCGGGTCTTTCGGTACGCTCCATAGCCATGGTTCAAACCTCCTTATTAGAATAATGAAACAGTTTTCGTTGGGATCAGAAGGGCAGGTCGTTGTCGCTTTCCACTTCCTCAAAGTCGCTGGCAGCGCCGCTGGTATAGGCGGGCTGTGCGGGGGCGGGGGCTGCATAGCTGTTATTGCTATAGCCGTTGCTGCCGCCGGCGGTGGTGTTCGCCTTGGCACCGGTAAAGAATACATTATCGGTCACGATCTCGGTGGCAGTGCGCTTGTTGCCGTTCTTGTCCTCGTAGTTGCGGGTCTGGATAGAACCCTCCACGCCGATGACATCGCCCTTGTGGAAGTAGCGGCAGACGAATTCCGCCTGCTGACGCCAGGAAGTGATGTTGAGAAAGTCAGTCTTGCGCTCACTGTCACGACCGGAAAAACGGCGATCCACAGCGATGCTGAAGCTGCATACAGAAATCCCGTTGGGGGTCTGCTTCAGCTCAGGGTCCGCGGTCAGGCGACCAATGAGAATGGCTTTGTTAAACATTACATCATCTCCTTAGTTCTCTTTTGCAACGATGAGAGAACGGATCACGCCTTCAGTGATCTTGTAGATACGATCCAGCTCGGCAGGGAACTCGTGGGGAGCAGTGAAGTTGACGAGAACATAGTAGCCTTCCTGCTCGTAGTCGATTTCGTAAGCCAGTCTGCGCTTGCCCCACTCATCGATGGAATCGATGGTGCCGTTGGCAGCGATCAGATCGGTAAACTTCTTCACCAGCTCGGCGGTGGCTTCCTCGGTCAGCTTGTTGCTCAGTACGAATACTGTCTCATAGCTCTTGGTCAGGTTTGCCATACTTTACACCTCCTTATGGACTTTCGCCCCCCGCATCTGGGCAGGGGGAAGGAGTTATGCCATGAAAATTTAGCACAACATAAGAATTATACCAACAAAAAAACCGCAAGTCAACAGGCAGACCGGCGGTTTTTGGCTTTATAGCGGGGATTTTTTGCGATAATTTACATCAAAAACAGCGAGGAGATGATAGAGGCAAGCGAAAACAGCCCGATGACGATCAGGAACACCGTCAGCCAGCTGGTGCCGCCCATACGGGAAAGGTTCTGGTAGTACTGCTGGGTGCCTGCCGCCGCGTGTCCGCGGTAGCGCTGGATCTTCACCTGCTGGGTGATCTTTTTAAGGTAGAAGTAGTTGAAGAACAGCGAGCACAGCACGCTCAGGATCAGCCCGCCGTACTGCGCGATGGCGGAGGTGGAAACCAGCGCCTGATAGTAGGGCGAAAGGGTGTTCAGCTGGGTCAGCTCGGTCAGCGTTGTGGCGCCCGCCTCCACCAGCTCCCGGAAGTAGGGAATATAGTTGATGGCAAAGGGGATATAGCAGCCCACCTGAATACCCAGCAGAACGGCGCCCCAGGTGTACATCTTGCGGTAGAAGCAGTAAAGCCCCGAAAAGAGGAACGCCCCGATATTAAAGCTCACCGGAGTCTTTCTTTGCAGCATCGCGCGGAATTTATACAAAAAGCTCAGCGCGTTGGGACCCACATACGCCGCCACCTCACGGGCAGTCAGCTCATCGCTCAGCTTTTCGTTGGGGTCTACATTGTACTGGTCGCGCACATATTCGGCAAAGCTGCCGCCCTCGGGTGTTTCGCGGTCGCCCGCGGGGATCCGCTCGCCCGTCTCCTTCAGCGGATAGCCGCACAGCTCGCACCGCTCCCGTCCGGCGGGGTTTACGGTGCCGCAGCGGCTGCACATCACATAGCCGTCTTCGGCTTGGTGCTCGTGCTGCTGCTCCTCCAGCGGCACAGAGGGACCGGGCGCGACCTTGGGCGGCTGCCACACATAGCCCTCGGCATGGCGCTGCTCATAGACGCAGTGCCCCAGCTCTTTATAGCAGGCGCGGTGGTAGGGCGTGCCGCACTCCGGGCAGACAACTACATCGTCCTCCGCCGTAAAGGGCTTGCCGCAAGCCGCGCAGGATATACCGGTATATTTCACAGAGATAGCCTCCTTATTGGCACTTTACCATGTATTATAATATAGGAAGTAGGTCAATTCAATGGAATTTCGGTGAACAAATGTCCTTTTTGACGCTTTTTTTGGCAAATTTGCGGGTTTTATTTTACAAGCCGCCACTTTTATGATAATATATTATGGCTAATATAGCACCGTCACCGAATACGGTGCCGATCTTTCCTTGAAATAATACGAAAGGTACACAACGATGATTTAATACGATTTGTAAATAATAACTGACGATATAGATGATTTAGGAAAGGGAAAAACCTATGTTGCAATTTGAAGAACTGAGACTGAAGCTGCAGGGCATGGAGCCGGAGCTTCGGGAGCTGAAACAATCCCTCAATATCGATAAGCTGGGCATCGAGATCGCCGAGCTGGAGCGCAAGGCGGCGGAGCCGAGCTTCTGGGACGACATGGAGAACAGCCAGAAGGTGCTCCAGCGTACCGCCCAGCTCAAGGCAAGCGTCGAGACCTATCAAAAGCTGCAATCGCTGTACGAGGATACCCTCACCCTCATCGAGCTGGCGGAGGAAGCCGGCGATGAAAGTGTGTATGAGGAAGCCGCCGCCGATACCGAGCAGCTGCAAAGCCGCATGGCGGAGGTGCGCCTGACCACCCTGCTCACCGGTGAGTATGACAGCAAAAACGCCATTCTCACCTTCCACGCGGGCGCGGGCGGCACCGAGGCGCAGGACTGGGCACAGATGCTGTACCGCATGTACACCCGCTGGGCGGAGCGTCACGGCTATTCCTATAAGATACTGGACTACCTCGATGGCGACGAGGCGGGCATCAAGAGCGCCTCCATTCTCATCGAGGGGCTGAATGCCTATGGCTTCCTCAAGTCGGAAAACGGCGTTCACCGTTTGGTGCGCGTTTCCCCCTTCGATGCCAGCGGACGCCGTCAGACCTCCTTCGCTTCGCTGGAGGTCATGCCGGAGATCGACAAGGACGTGAACATCGAGATCCGCGAGGAGGATATCCAGATGGATGTGTACCGTGCCAGCGGCGCGGGCGGGCAGAAGGTCAACAAGACCTCCAGCGCCGTGCGTCTTACCCACCTGCCCACCGGCATCGTGGTGGCGTGCCAGGTGGAGCGCAGCCAGCACCAGAACCGTGAGGTCGCCATGAATATGCTGCGCAGTAAGCTGGTGGAGATCAAGGAGCGCGAGCATCTGGATAAGATCGAGGACATCAAGGGTGTGCAGAAGGAGATCGCGTGGGGCAGCCAGATCCGCTCCTATGTGTTCATGCCCTACACCATGGTCAAGGATCACCGCACCAACTACGAGACCGGCAATATCACCGCCGTCATGGATGGCGACCTCGATGGCTTCATCAATGAGTACCTCAAGAAAAAGAGCCAGGGCACTCTGGAAAAATAAGATCACACAGTAAAATGAAGATCCCCGATCAGCGGAACACCGCGGGTCGGGGATTTGTATATAAGGCGAGAGCTGTTAATCCGTGATTTGATATCCTGATGCCTGAAGAAGCTCCGATTCATTCACCACTCCGCTTCCCCCAGCAGCCGTGCGATCACCTCGCTGGCGATCAGCAGACCGGCGCTGCTGGGCACCCACGGGCTGCTGCCGGGGGTATCCTTGGGACGGGGCTGCCCGGGGGCAGACGCGGCGCCGCGGTTTTTAGGCGTTCGGGGCGGTTCGGTGGAATACACCACCCGCAGGTGCTCAATGCCGCGGGCACGCAGCTCCCGACGCATCACCCGTGCCAGCGGGCAGGTGGTCGTTTTGCTGATGTCGCAGGCGGTCAGCAGGTCGGGACGCAGCTTGTTGCCGGTGCCCATACTGCTGATGATGGGAACCCCCAGCGCCTTCGCCGTCCGGATCAGGTGCAGCTTGGCGGTGACGGTATCGATGGCGTCCACAATGCAGTCAAAGCCGGAAAGGTCAAGCTGCCCCGCGGTCTCCGGCATATAAAAGATGGGGTGCTCGGTCACTTCAATAGCGGGGTTGATATCCCGCAGCCGCGCCGCCATCACCGCCGCCTTCGGCAGCCCGATGGTGGAATGCAGCGCGACCAGCTGGCGGTTTAAGTTGCTTTCGCTCACCGTGTCGTGGTCGATGAGGGCAAGCCGCCCCACACCGGCGCGCCCCAGTGCCTCGCAGCACCAGCTGCCCACGCCCCCCAGTCCAAAAACGGCGACCCGCTTTTGGGCAAGCGTCCCGATAGCCTCCTCGCCCAGCAGCAGGGCGGTGCGCTCAAACTGGCTCATACGGCAGCCTCCCCTCTGGCGCGTGCCAGCTTTTGCTGGCGGATATCCCTGCCGACAAAGCGGAACATGGTGTAGCTGCCGATCAGGCGGGAAAGGATACGCTCATTATACATTTTGCCCATGGCAGGCAGATCCAGGTTGGTGCTGATGATGGTGGGGCGGCACTCGGTCATGCGGTCATTGATGACCTGATACAGCACCGACTGGCTGTACGCCGTGGCAAATTCCGCACCCATATCGTCCAGGATCAGCAGGTCGCAGGTGAGGATCTCCCGCATGGCGGTCATATCCTCCGGGGTGGCATTGCGGTTAAAGCGCACCCGCTCAAAGCAGTCGATGAGCGCCTGCGCCGGATAATACCGCACGGTAAAGCCCTTTTCCGCCACCTCGCGCGCGATACAGGCGGAAAGATAGGTTTTCCCCAAGCCGGTGCGACCGGTGAACAGTAGGTTGCCGGCGCTCCGGCTGAAATCCTCGGCGTAGCGGCGGCAGTAGGCAAGGATATTTTTCATCGTCTCCCGCGGAGAGCGGTTCCCCCCCTCGGCAGCGTCGCTGTAATAGGTCAGGTCAAAATCCATAAAGCCGCGGCAGCCCGTCAGCAGCCCCGCCGGCAGCGTCAAAACGGACTTTTCCCGCAAAAGCTCCTGAAGGCAGCGGCAGCGCTTGCCGTCCACAAAGCCGGTATCGCCGCACAGCGGGCAGCTGTATTGGGGGCGCAGTTGCTCTTCGGTCATGCCCACCTCCGACAGCGTGTGCAGCCGGTCCCGCTTCAGCTGTTCCAGCGCCAGGCGGTATTGCCCGGTCGGTTCGCCATTCAGCGCGGCGGCGGTCATGCGGCGGCACACCTCGGCGGTCTGGGCGTCAAACTGCCGCAGCCGGGGCAGGCTTTGGTACAGTTCCTCGCGGCGGCGGTCGGCGTCCTCCTCCGCGCGGCGGCGGCGGCGCGCCAGCAGCTCGGTGGCTTCACGGTAGGCGTTCTCTCCCATAAGTCGGTGTCCTTTCTTATCCGTTGGCGTTCTGTTCCATAATGCGCATGGCTTCCCCTATGTCAAAGGAGTAGTCGCCATCGGCGGCTTTCTGCGCCGCGCTGCGCTCGGCTTCGGCGGCTTCCACGGTGGTGATGCCCTTAGCCGCCCATACCGCCAGTATTTTATCCATGTAGGCAAAGGAGACCTTGCCTGTGGCTTCCACCGTGCGGTCATAGGCGAGCTTCAAAAGCGGCTCCGGCGTCATGTATTCGCCGCACCAGCGCTCCACACAGGCTTTTTCTTTGGCGGTCAGTGCCCGCTCCGGCAGCCCGAACAGCCGCCGAATGCGATGCTCGTCGTCCTCCTGACGGGTCAGCCGCAGGATCTTCTCCTCCGCCTTTTCGTAGGTATCGGTGCCCTCCTCCAGCCAGCCCGCCACCATCTTTTCCAGATAGCTCAGCTTCTTTTTGCCCTTTTTGCGGCAGTAGGCGGCAGCAACCAGCAGATAGTCGGGGGAAAGCTCCAGCGAGCCGTACAGGTAGGCAAGGATCTCCCGCTCGCTGGGGGAAAGCACATCACCCCGCGCGGTCTCCAGCTCCGCCGTCAGCGCGGCGAACTGCTTATCCTGCCGCAGCAGCGCGTTGATCTCCGCCGGAGAAAGGTGTCCCCTTGCCCGCACGGTGGTAATGGTCTGCCCCTCGGCGGTCTCCCGCGTGGTGACAGGGGAGGGCGCGGCAGCGGGAATGGGCGTGGACTGTACCGGTTGTGCCGGCTGCGGCGCGGGGGCGGCGCAGGGAGCAAAAAGTCCGGCTTCCTGCCAGTATTGCAGGCAGTCGTTTACCTCGGTTTCGGGCAGCCCCAGCCGCGCGGCGATACCGGCGGTGTCCACGGGGCTTTGCCCCTGCCGCAGCGCCAGCAGCAGCACCTTCAGCTGCCCCTCGGTGCAGAATTTCAGGTAGCGGTCGGCAACGGCGGTAGGCACGGCAAATATGCTGCCCCACACCCCGAAATCGATCTCATACGGCATAGCGGCTGTCCTCCTCTTTTTTGTCGGTTTTCTGCAAGCCCCCGGTAGGGGCGCCTCACCGGCAGCTTGCTGCCCCGTTTCAATACTTCCAAAAAGGGAATTCCGATTTTTGATTATATCAAAAGAAATCCCTTTGGTAGCTTGTTGCTACCCCGTTTTAATACTCCCAAAAAGAGTATTCCAGACCTTGATTATATCACAAACAAATCTTAATGAGAATACAAAAACGAAAATCCCGCGCGGAGGTTGCTTTTCCCCCGCGAAAAAGGTTATAATAGAGGAAATCCACCGAAGGGAAGGATAATACCATGCAATTCCATTATGAACCCAAGGGCGTCTGCTCCCGTGCCATCGATATCAATCTGGACGAAGCCACCGGCGTGATCCGCAATGTGCAGTTTACCGGCGGCTGCAACGGCAATACCAAGGGACTGAGCGCGCTGGTCGTCGGTCAGCCTGCCGAGGAGGTTATTCGCCGCTTGCAGGGGATCCGCTGCGGCATGCGCCCCACCAGCTGCCCCGACCAGCTGGCGGAGGCCCTGACCGAAGCGCTGGAGCAGATCTGACCCCCGACAGAAACGGGAAAAAGGAGAGGGAGGAAACCGGCTTGACAGAGGAAATTAAGATCTATCGACAGAATACGAAGGAACCACCCCTTTCCGAAGGGGAAAAGGCGGCGCGGGAATACCGCCGCCAGCAGGAAAACGGCAACCTGGAACGCGCGCACCGGCTGGGCGAGGCGCTTTACCGCCTCTTTCTTGCCATGCCGGTCAAGGGGGAATATGCCGCCCAGCAGTGGGTGCTGCTCTCCTTTTTGGCGGAAAACGAGCTGGAGCAGCAGGTGGAAAATACCCTGCTGAGCCAGTCGGCACAAAGCCGCTTTGCGGAGCTGCTGGAGCAGCAGTCGCCGGAGCTGGCGCGCACCGTCCACGATGCCCGCGCTTTTACCCTGTACACCCTCAATGAGACCCGCCGCAGCCCCCGCAGCGAGGGCGAGATCTTTGCCAAGCTGTGCGGTCAGCCGGAAAACGAGGAGGTCATCGCGCTGGGCGAGCGTCTGGCGGAGGACTTTACCGGCAGGATCACCGAGGCGGTCGCCGCCGCCGGCTTTCTTGCCGAATAAAGCAGGAGGCAGCCATCATATGGAACAGAATTTATTTACCGAAGGGGTGCGTCCCGGCAGCGTGACCACACCGGAGGAAGTGCATATGCTCATCTGCTACATCTTTCGGGAGGCGGACCAGCCGGTGACGCTGGACCAGGTGAACGAGGTGCTGCAGCGGCAGTCGCTGGTCAATTACTTCGAGTTTGCCGAAGCTGCCGAGCTGCTTATCCGCATGGGGCACCTGCAGCCGCAGCAAAACGGCTGCTATGTCCTCTCCGAGGAGGGCAAGGCGCTGGCGGATACCTTTCGGGATAAACTGCCGCCGGCGGTGCGGGAGCGTGCCCAGAGGGCGCTGGACGATGTCCTTACCCTGCTGCGCCGTCAGCAGGAAAATAAGGTGCGGGTCAACAAGGTGGGGGACGGCTGGCAGATCACCCTTACCATCACCGATATCGGCAGCGACCTGATGAGTCTGACCCTTTTTCTGCCCACCGAAAAGGAGTGTGAGCAGGTGCGCCGCCGCTTCCTGAATGACCCGATGCTGCTGTATAAGGGCACCATGGCGCTGCTTACCGGCGATATGGAAACCTTCGGCGACCTGACCCCCAGCGGCAGGGATCTTTTTATCTGACCAAAGGAGAAAAACATGGCTGCAAAGCGTATTTTAATGGCATTCTGCACGCTGTACGGACTGGCAAGGGTCATCGGCACGGCGTTGTATTACCTGCGGGGCGCCGGTCAGCTGCAATTGGCGGTGCTTATCATTTCCTTTGTCGTCGGCGTCATCGGGCTGGGGGCGGGTATTCTGTGGATCGCCCAGCGGCAGGTGAGCGGCTTGACGGTGCGGCTGTTGCTGCTGCTGTACAGCGCGGCGGCTGTCGCCAATATCCTTATCACCCGTGCCAATCCGGTGCCGCAGGGCATCGGTGCGTGGGAGATACTGGTGACCGGTACGCTGTTCGAGTGCCTTTTATTCCTTGCCGCCCTGCTGATCCCCATGCCCGACCACCCAAAACACCGGGGATAAATTTTTTGAAAAAAGGGATTGCCTTATTGCCGCAAGTGGTGTATAATATACAGGCATCGGAGGCGTAGCTCAGCTGGTCAGAGCGCCTGCTTCACACGCAGGAGGTCCACGGTTCGAGCCCGTGCGTCTCCACCATAAAAAGGAGCCGAAAGGCTCTCTGCTGGTAAGACAGTAAAACTCAAATTTCGTGGAACAGGCATGATCTCGGTCATGCCTGTTCCGCTTTTAGCAGCTCATCCACGGGAATGTAGCCCACAAGGTCGTACTC
>JBNMIL010000025.1:0-18484 GCA_050873265.1 Angelakisella sp.
TAGCGACCCGACATGGAGCGCAGCACGCGACGACGCGCACGAGCAAAAGGAAGTCCCCGCCGGATAGGCGTACAAATTAAAACCTTTTGTAATGCTTTGCGACGCCGATAGGCGAGAAGAAGCTATCACGATAGTCTCTGCCGGCAATCCCTCAGTCAGCCATGCGGCTGACAGCTCCCTTTACACAAGGGAGCCAAATTCGGGGCGCGGTGAGAGGATACTGAAGATAGATTTTTCAGGCGAGAAAAACGAAGAAACAAAATCAGACGAGAAATGAGGAGAAAGGAGGGGAGAGCGTATGCTGTCCGACCAGTTTTTGCAGGAGCTGAAGTACCGCAGCGATATTGAGCAGGTGGTGGGCAGCTATGTCAACCTGCGGCGGCGGGGACGCACCCTTTCGGGGCTTTGCCCGTTCCACAGCGAAAAATCCCCCTCCTTTACCGTTTACCCCGAAAATCAGTCCTTCTACTGCTTCGGCTGCGGGGCGGGCGGCGATGTCATCAGCTTTATCCGCCGCATCGAAAATCTGGATTACATGGAAGCGGTGCGGCTGCTGGCGCAGAGAGCCGGTATGCAGGTGCCGGAGGAGGCGGGCGACGACCGCTCCTCCCGCCTGAGAAAGCGAATTCTGGAGCTGAACCGTGACGCTGCCCGCTACTTCCACCGCAGCCTGATGAGCGAAGCCGGCAGACCCGGCAGAGCCTATCTCATCGGGCGGGGGCTGACCAAGGATACCATCATTCACTTCGGCATCGGCTACGCCGCCGAGGGCTGGGACGGGCTGGCAAACGCCATGCGGCAGCAGGGCTACACCAAGGAGGAGCTGCTGGCGGCGCATCTGGTCAATGAAGGAGCGCGGGGCGGCATCTACGATACCTTCCGCAACCGCGCCATTTTCCCCATCATCGACCTGCGGGGCAATGTCATCGCCTTTGGCGGTCGAAATCTGGGGGAAAAGGGTCCCAAGTACCTCAACAGCAGCGATACGCCGGTCTTTAAGAAAAGCCGCAACCTGTTTGCCCTCAATTTCGCCAAGAGCAGCCCCCGCAAGGAGCTGATCCTGTGTGAGGGCTACATGGACGTTGTCTCGATGCATCAGGCGGGCTTTACCAACGCCGTGGCGACGCTGGGCACCGCCCTGACCGAGGAGCAGTGCCGCCTCATCGCCCAGTACACCGGCGAGGTGCTGCTGAGCTACGACAGCGACGGTCCGGGGCAGGCGGCGACACAGCGTGCCACCGGTCTTTTGGAGGCGGCGGGGGTCAAGATCAAGGTGCTTTCCATTCCGGACGCCAAGGACCCCGATGAATTCATCAAAAAATTCGGCGCGGAGCGGTTCGGGCAGCTCATCGAGGGCAGCAGCTCCGCCACCGACTTTGCCATAAACAAGCTGCGTAAGGAAAACGATGTGACCACCGCCGAGGGCAAGGTTTCATTCCTCAAGCAGTTCGCGGTGCTGATGGCGGGACTGCCCAACCCCATTGAGCGGGAGGTCTACCTCTCGAAGATCTGTCGGGAGCTGGAGGTGGATAAAGCCGCCGTTGCCGGACAGATCGAGCGGGAGCAGAAAAAGCGCAGCTACCGTGACCGCAAAAAGGAGGAACGGGAGCTGATCTCGCCGCCGGTGAAGAATACCGCAGACCGCGAGGACGAGCTGCTGTGGCGGCAGCACCCCAGAGAGATGAAAGCCGCCGAGCGGCTGCTGCGCTACCTGCTGCGGAATCCCGACCAAGCCGAAAGCCTGCGGGATAAGCTGCCGGAAAACTACCTGCTGAGCGAGGGCGACCGGACGCTGTACCGGGCGCTTTTGCAGCGGGGGCTTGCCGGACAGGAGCTGAACATCACGGCGCTGGGCGAGACGCTGCCGCCGCAGGCGGTAGACCGTGTGGCAAAGTGGCAGCTGCCCGGCGAACCGGCGGTGAGCGACCGGGAAGCCGAGGACTGCCTGCGCTGTCTGCAAAGCTATGCCGCGCAGATGAGCCGTGAGGAGCTGGGACAGCTTTCCGGCGAGGCGCTGAAGCAGTACATAGCCGCCCTGAACCGCGAGAAAAACCGGCGGGGCGAATAAAAGGACGCCGAATGGCGCAAAACAAAGGGAAAACCGAAAATCCGCGCCGGAGACGGCGCAAAGGATCTGAAAAGGAACTTTCCCAAATGAAACCGAAAATGCCGCAGAACGCAAATTTGCGGGGCTGGCGGCGAAACAAAAGCAGGAAAAGGGAGCGGCGCCCGCAGGGCAGCCCGCCGCAGGCGGGCGGGGCGGCGAAGCCGCCTTAAGTCCCGCGCAGACCAAACAGGATCAGTAACGAAGGGGAGCTTTCCCCATAAGGAGGAGCAACAGATGGCGACACAGGATAAGAAGCAGGTACTGAAGGAGCTGCTGGAGAGCGGCAAGCAGAAAGGACGCCTGACCACCAAGGAGATCAGCGACGCGCTGGAGGAGCTGGACTACGATGTGGAGCAGGTGGACAAGCTGTACGATACCTTCGAGGCGTACAACATCGAGATCGTGGAGGACGACGGCGGCGAAAGCATAGCGCCGGCGAGCAATGAGGAGCTGGAAAGCGTGCTGAACGCCGACGGCATCAGCATCGACGATCCGGTAAAGGTGTACCTGAAGGAGATCGGTCGGGTGCCGCTGCTTTCCGCCGAGGAGGAGGTAGAGCTGGCGATCCGCATGTCGGAGGGCGATGTGGCGGCGAAGAAGCGCCTTTCCGAGGCGAACCTGCGGCTGGTCGTTTCCATTGCCAAGCGGTATGTGGGGCGCGGCATGCAGTTCCTCGACCTCATTCAGGAGGGCAACCTGGGTCTCATTAAGGCGGTCGAGAAGTTCGACCACACCAAGGGCTTTAAGTTTTCCACCTACGCGACCTGGTGGATCCGGCAGGCGATCACCCGTGCCATTGCCGACCAGGCGCGCACCATTCGTATTCCGGTACACATGGTGGAGACCATCAACAAGGTGAAAAAGGTGAACAGCCAGCTGCTGCACGAGAACGGCCACGAGCCGACCAATGAGCAGATCGCCGAAAAGCTGGAAATGCCGGTGGAAAAGGTGCGGGAGATCATGCGCGTGGCGCAGGAGCCGGTTTCCCTCGAAACGCCCATCGGTGAGGAGGAGGACAGCCATCTGGGAGACTTTATCCCCGATGAGGACGCGCCCTCCCCCAGTGATGTGGCGGGTCACACCATGCTGAAGGAGCAGCTTGCCGAGGTGCTCTCCACCCTGACTCCCCGTGAGGAAAAGGTGCTGCGCCTGCGGTTTGGTCTGGAGGACGGACGCGCCCGCACGCTGGAGGAAGTGGGCAAGGAGTTCAATGTGACCCGTGAGCGTATCCGGCAGATAGAGGCAAAGGCACTGCGGAAGCTGCGTCACCCCAGCCGCAGCAAGAAGCTGAAGGATTTTCTGGAATAAAGGGGAGGGAGAACGGTGCATATTACCCTGGAATCCGACTACGCGGTTCGGATCGTTTACTGCCTGGCACAGAACGGCGGGCGCATGGAGGCGGCAGCCATTGCCGAGCAGACCGGTGTGACGCTGCGGTTTTCGCTGAAGATCCTGCGGAAGCTGGTGGCGGGCGAGCTGGTAAAAAGCTATAAGGGCGCCGGCGGCGGCTATGAGCTGGCGAAGGACCCGAAGGACATCTCGCTGTACGAGGTGATAGAGCAGGTGGAGGGACCGTATGCCATCAGCCGGTGCCTGAACGAGGACGACTACACCTGCAACCGCAACCGGCAGGCGTGCATGGTGTGCAAATTCAGCCGCATCTACGCGGATATTTCCGAGATGGTGCGGGAGAAGCTGGAGGGCATTAAGTTCGGCGACCTGCTGGACGAGCCGTGAGCGCAACGGCGCAGCAAGAGAAAGAAAAAGAACCCCGAGAGGGGTTCTTTTTTGATGGGGAGAAATGGTCAAGGACGGCTTTGCGGAACAGATGGGGAATAGAAAAAGAACCCCTTGGACAGGGGTTCTTTTGGGGTATGTACTGGGTGACAGGTGTCTTGCGACCCTTTTCGCTCCCGTTATGCGGTGGGAGCGCCCGTGGGGGGCATCAGCCGGTGGGGAGGACGATAACACCGCCGCCGGAGGACTGCTGTTTATCCTTGATCGCCTGATCGAGCGCGGCGTTGGTGGGATACTGAGAGGGGTCGATATCCAGACCTCTCGCGGTTTCCTCCAGATTGGCGCGAATGGACTGCAGCTCGCTGAGCTTGCTGGCGATGGAGGACGCATCGGAATTCTGGAGCGACGCGGCGGCATCGGGATCCAGCACGCGGATCTTTTCCAGATTGCTCTGGCGCTGCGCTTCCGCCTTCTTCTGCTGCAGCTCCTGCTTCTTGGCGGTGAGCTGGTCGAGCGTCATGGCGTTGAGGGCGCTTTCATCTACGCTTTCGCCCAGCTCCGCCGCCAGCGCCTTGATATCGCTGATGAGGGTGGCGCGCAGCGTTGCCTGGTCGGCGAGCTGCGCCTTGATGGCTTTCAGCTCGTCGAGGGTCTTATTTTGCAGCTCGCTTTCGGAGGGGTGCCCCTCCATGGCGAGGATCTCCTTGATGAGAGCCTCGCGCTGACCCTTCTGCTTTTCATTGATGATCTGCTGAAGGGCGGAGTTGCTGGGATACTTCTTGATCTCATCGCCGGTCATGCCGGCGGCTTTTGCCGCGGCCTCCAGCGTGGCGCGCTCCTGCTGGAGGGTGGCGAGCAGGGCTTTCAGATCATCAAGGGTCATATCGGTGAGGACGGTGCCGTTGGAGCCGGTGGCATTGGGATTGAGCACCTTGATGGCTTCGATGGTCTTATTGATCTCGCCCTGATTCTTCTTCTTATCCACCGCTTTCTTGAGGTCGGCAAGGCTCAGCTTATCCATCTCCGCCTGGGTAAGACCGGCGGCAAGACCCTCGGCCTCCAGCGCCTTACGGGTGGCTTCTGCCTTGGTGACAGCCTCGGAGAGCTTCTCCCAGGTCTCGTACTGGGCGATCTGCTCCTCGGTGAGGTACTTCTTGGCTTTCTGCTGGTTGGTCTCGAAGAGCTTTTGCAGCTTTTCACCGTCGATCTTTTCGAGATCGCGGACGTCCTTAACGGAGAGATACAGCTTCCAGGTCTTCTTTTCCTTATTGAGCAGCTTGTAGCGCGGCTCGAGCTGCGCCCACTTGGTGGCGAAGAGGGTCTTATCGCTGAACAGCGGGACGTCCTTCTGATCCTCGAAGTCGACCTTCTGCTGCAGGACATTCAGACGCTCCTGACAGAGGGCGAGCTTCTTGCTGGCGGTGTTCTGCTCCTCTTCGGTCTGCGTCAGCAGCATGACAAAGAGCTTCTTGCGGTACTCGATGAGCGCCTTGATGGTCTCCGGCGTGCGGTCCTCGGCGGAAAGCTCCTCCGCGGTGAGGCAGCGCTCTGCCTGTGCCGCGCGCTCCTGCGCCTTGGCGTACAGCTCGGCGGTGGTCAGGCTGGTATCGGCAGCCTCCTCCTCGGTGAGCCACAGGGCAATGTAAGCCTTCTGCTCCTTTTCCAGCTCCTCCGCAGCCTTCTTATCCTGCTGCTTCTTGATGTAATCGTACCACTGCTGCGGCATGACCGGATTGGGATTGAGGGTGGCGGCATTGACATTGACGGTCTCGCTTTCCCCATCGCGCACCGCGCGGGCAAACACGACCAGACGGGCAATGAGCTTATTGGTATCGGGATCACGGAAGGTATAATCGCAGGTGGAGAGGGTGAGCAGACGGTCGCTCGCCTTGACATCTACGGTCGTCTTGATGATGGAGCGTTCCATGATCTTTTCGATGTACTCATTCTTGGCGGCATCGCTGTCGCTGTCGATGAAGTTGTGATAATCGAAATCGGGGTCATCGGCTTTGCAGACGACGATGGCAAAGATCTTGTACATATCCTTGCGGTAGACGCTGTTGTAGCTGATGAGCGGGTGCTGCTGGTAGTAGCTGAGCTTTTTATACGCCTGCAGGTAGCCGAACATGGTGCCGTCGCCCATATTGTGACCATAGATGACGGTATTGTAGGAGGGCTTTTCCTGATCAACGCGGAAATCGACATAGGGAATGCCCCAGTCGTTCTTCTTGAGGTCGATATCGGTGCGGTGGTACTTATCGTTATCCTCCGCCTGCATGACGGCGTAATCCAGCTTGGTATCGGGGATCTTGACCCAGCCGGCGATATCGGGATTGCGCTTATACAGCGCCTCGAAGCCCGCGATGTAGTTGCTGGGGTAGCCGTCCTTATCCGTGGTGCTGGTGTTGGTGGCATCGGGATCGTAGAGGTTCGCCAGCTCATCGGAGAGCTTGCCGTTATTGATGGACTGCATCTTGTTGCCCAGAATGTAGATGAGCGAAGCGGCAAATACCACCACGCACAGACCGAGCGCCGCAATGCGGATCTTATCACTCCTGGTGAGCGCTTTCATCTTGATGCGCTGAATGAGGTTGGTGCCCTTGACCGCCTCGGCACTGGGTTCCGCGGCAGCGGGGCGGGGGGCTTTGGTGCGGGTTTTCTTTTCCATAGCGGGTTTTGGTTCCTTTCCGGCGGTATTTGCGGGGGATTTGACGGCGTGGGCGCCGCGGGCAAAGAGCGAGCCGAGCCCCGCGCGCTTTTCCAGCTCGGCGGGATCGATGCCGCCGGGGAGCTGCTTGGGATACTGAGCAGTGTAGAGCCGCAGGACATTCATCGCCTGCCAGACGGCGATCTGGGGGGTATCCTCCCGCCGAAGCTCCGCGACGGAGAGACGGCGGTTCCAGACACGGTTTTTATCTGCCAATGCGACATGCAGCAGCCCGCTGCCCGCCTGACAGTAGACGCCGAGACCCAAAGCAGTGCGACCGGCGCGGCGGCTCTGCTGTGCCAGCAGCCCGGCGATGAGGGCGGCGTTTTCCGACGGCTCCTGCAAGAGGCGGCGGGGAAGCTCCAGCTCCTGCCCGATGTGGGTATCATTGTAGGCGGCGCGGTAGCAGCCATCGGCACCGATGACGGCGGAAAGCTGCTGCCGCAGCAGATCGCCGGTGCCCCATTCGGCGGTGGCAAGGGTGAGCCCGTGACGGGTCAGCCCATCTACGACGATCTGCGGGAGGGGGCGGCTGCCGATGCAGTAGAGATAGATGCCGAAGGTCTGCTGCATATGACTGATCGCCCGCTGAAGGTAGTCATCGGCTTCCGCCTGATCGGCGCCGGTGGCTTCGATATTGATCTCGTAATCGCCGCACTGGTGGCGGGAGGTGAGCTTTAAGTGGGGGTTCTGGCTGAGGCGGGTGATCTCCTGCGGCACCGAGAACTGATCCAGCTCCAGCACGCGCACGGTGCCGTAGCTTGCCGCCAGCCCCGCCAGCTTGCCCAGCAGGGGGCGCACCGAGGAGGGATAGAGGGCGGAAAGCTCGCCGGGGAGGGCGGGCAGCGCCATTAAAAGCTGCCGGCGCGCGGCGATGGCGTAGCCCTGCACCAGACCCTGCGCATTGGGCAGCAGGGTGGCGCCCGACGGGAACGAGGAAAAATCCGCGAGCTGCTCGTAGCTGAGGGTAAGACCCATGCGGGCGGCGCGGGCTTCCAGCTGCTTTTGCAGGGCGGCATCGGTGGCGACGGAGCGCTCCAGCCCGCCGCAGACGACCCGCAGCGCCGTGGAAACGGCGGCAGGCTCCGGAGAGAGGAGCAGGATAAGCGCCTCGCTTTGGCTCATCGCCTGACGCATGGCGGCAAACAGCTCGGTGGTCTCCGGACGGCAGATGGCATAGGAAAGCTCCGCCGAAAGGGAAGCGGTCTCTTTCTTCAGGTACTGGTAGGCGGTATCAAAGGTGGGCTGATACTGCGCCTCGCTGCCTACGGCAAGAATGGTGATCTTCATGGGACGGCTCTCGACCTCCTATGTACGGACACAATTAGTTAAGGATAGCATAGCATGAAATTTTTTCGTGCTTGCTAATAGAATACGAATAAGGTGTGAATTTTGTCGGCTGGAAATAGTTTTTTGCAGTGACTGAAAAGATCAGTAACGGATAATGACCAGCTCCGCCTCGTCCGCGGCTTGCTGAACCAGCTCCGCGGGGATCGCCATTTCCGCTTCGATGGCTTCCACAGCGGCGACGGTGGGCTTGGTCTTGGGGTGGCGGGGGGTAAAGACGGTGCAGCAGTCCTCGTAGGGGAGAATGGAGGTCTCGAAGGTCTCGATCTTGCGGCTGAGACGGACGATCTCCTCCTTATCCATGCCGATGCAGGGACGCAGCACGGGCAGTCGGCAGGCAAGGTCGGTGCAGCCGATCGCCTGCATGGTCTGGCTGGCGACCTGCCCCAGACTTTCGCCGGTGACAAGGGCGCCGCAGCCCTCCCGCAGGGCGATCATCTCCGCGACGCGCATCATGTAGCGGCGCATGAGAATGGTGAAGTAATCCTCCGGACAGCGTTCCCGCAGAAGCTCCTGCAGCTTGGTGAACGGAACGACGAACAGCCGGATACGACCGGTGTAGGGGGTCAGCTCCTGCGCGAGGTCCAGCACCTTTTGCCGGGCACGGTCGCTGGTGTAGGGCGGGGAGGCAAAGTGAACGGCGGCGATCTCCAGACCGCGCTTTGCCATCATGTAGCCCGCGACAGGGCTATCAATGCCGCCGGAGAGCAGCAGCATGGCACGCCCGCCGGTACCGACGGGGATCCCGCCCGCCCCGGGGAGCTGGTCGGCGTGAATGTAGGCGCCCTGCTCGCGGATCTCGACGGTGATGGTGATCTCCGGCTGCTCCACCTTGACATTGAGGTGGTGGAAGCGGGAGAGGAGATACCCGCCCAGCTCGCGGCTGATCTCGGGGCTTTTCATCGGGAAGGACTATCGCTGCGCTTTGCCTCCACCTTAAAGGTGCGGGCGGCGGAAAGCTGGGCGGCAAAATATTCCGCGGCGGCGGGGCAGATGACGGAGAAATCCTTTTCCACCACGCAGCTTTTGGTGACGGCGACGATGCCGAATACCGTTTGCAGGCGGCGCACCGCTTCGTCCATATCCACGCCCTCGGTAAGGGGCTGGACATAGGTGGTGGACTGGGCGTGCCAGATCTTGAACTCGCCCAGAGGCTGAAGGCGGCGGCGGGCGTTTTTCGCCATGATGTCCTCGAAGGTGCTGCGGTTGAGCCCCTTGAGGGCGATCTCGCCGCTTTTAAGCAGAATGATCTCTTTCATGCGGGGGAATACTCCTTATCTTCGTTTGGTGAGGGTGGCTTCGCCCTCCAGCAGACGGCGGCAGAACTCGTCGATCTCCGCCGGTGTGGTGGTATCGGTCATGCTGAGGCGAATGGCGGAATCGATGCGGTCATGGGAGAAACCCATGGCGGTGAGCACATGGCTGCGTTCCCCCTTGGCACAGGCGGAGCCGCTGGACACATAAATGCCGAACTGCTCCAGATAGTGGATCATGACCTCGCTGCGAATGCCCTGCACCGAACAGTTCACGATATAAGGTGCGGCATCGGCGGGGGAATTGATGCAGACGGCAGGCGATTGTGATAAATGTGTAATTATTTGCTGACGCAGAGCGGTAAAATGGGAAAAATTTTCCGCGCGGCGGTCATTCATCAGTTTGGCAGCCAGCCCCATGGCGCAGATACCGGGGACATTCTCGGTGCCGGGACGCAGACCCCTTTCCTGACCGGAGCCGTAGATGGGCGGCACCAGACGGGTGCCCTTTGTCACATACAGGGCGCCGACCCCCTTGGGCGCGTGGATCTTGTGCCCACTGACGCTGACGAGCTGCACGCCCCATTTTGCCGGTTCGATGGGCAGTCGGCAGAACGCCTGCACACAGTCGCTGTGGAAAATGAGCGACGGGCTGACCCGACGGCAGGCGGCGGCGATGGCGGGGATATCGTGAACGGCGCCCGTTTCGCTGTTGACCATCATGCAGGAGACGAGAATGGTTTTCTCGTTGCAGGCGGCAGCCATGGCGGCGGGGGTGATGTGCCCGCTTTCATCGGGGGAGACGGTGACGACCTCAAAGCCCTCGGCCTCCAGCGCCTTGCAGATGGCAAGCACCGAGTGGTGCTCCACGGCGGTGGTGACGATGCGGTTGCCCCGACGCTTCATGGCATGGGCGGCGCCCAGCAGGGCGATATTATTGCTTTCTGTCCCGCCAGAGGTGAAGATGATCTCCTCCGCGCGGCAGTGCAGCACCTCCGCCACCTGCCCGCGCGCCTCGGTCATGGCACGCTCCGCCAGAAAGCCCCGACGGTGCAGTGAGGAGGGATTGCCGAACTCCTCGCACATCATGTGCAGAGCGCAGGCGGCAACGGGGGGTGTAACGGCGGTGGTGGCGCTGTTATCCAGATAACATTCCAAAGAAACGGGAACCTCCCTTGGTGTGCGGCAACTGCCGAACGGCGCAGTACAGCACTATATTTCTATCATACCATTATAACGCCGGAGAGGGATAAAAGCAACGAAAAAAGCGTAATTCGGCGGGACATTATGCGGTGAAAAAGGAAAAAGACGCCATTTGCGCGGCGGGGGGCGGAAAGCCCTTTTCAAACGGCGGGAAATGCGCTATACTGGGAGGGAAAATCACCCTGACTGGGAGGACGATGCATGAAAAAGACATGGGCACTGCTGCTGGCTGTCGCGCTGCTTTTGACAATGGCGGGCTGCGGCAGTAAGAAGGAATATCTGGCGGGAGCCGTGAGTGACACCGGTGTGGTGGCGATCGGCGTCCCCACCGAGCCGGTGAACACCGATCCCGCGCTGTATGACGGCGGTCTTGCCGCCCGCGCGGTGATGGGGCTGCTGTACGAGGGTCTGACCGCCGTGAACGAGGAGGGCATTGCCGTGGGCGCTGCCGCCGAGAGCTGGGAGGTGACGACCACCGACGACGCCGCGAAGCGCCCGGTGTACACCTTTACCCTGCGGCAGGGCGCCTGCTGGAGCGACGGCTCTGCTGTAAAGGCGGAGGACTTTATTGAGGCATGGACAAGGATCATCAGCGGCGCGGTGGAAAGCCCGTACCGGTATCTTTTTGATGTGATACTGGGCGCGAAGGACTACGAGAACGAGGAAAGCGAGCTGGGGCTTGCCGTGACCGAGGATGGCGCGCTGCAGGTGACGCTGGAGGGCGACTTTGCGGGCTTTGCCCATATGCTGGCGGCACCGGCGTTCTATCCGGTAAAGGAGGGCGAGCGTGTCTACAACGGGCGGTACGCCGTGACCTCCCTGAGCGACAATGTGGCGACGCTTTCTCCCAACGGGGGCTACCGCGGTGAGAAAACCGGCACCGGACTGACGCTGAAGTATTACTTCGGCGATATGGCGGCGCTGGAGAAGCTGGCAGCGGACGGCACTTTACAGGCAACCTACGGCTACGCCGGTGAGAACGCCCCCGCGGTGACCGGCAGCGACGGCGTGCAGTACTGCTATGTGGTGAACACCGCGCGGCTGACCGACGCCGAGACCCGTCTGGCGGTAAAGCAGCTGGCGGCGGGCGAGGAAGTGACCGGCACTCTGCCGGGTGAGATCACGCTGCTGATGCCCGACTACACCGCGGCAGCGGAGACTGCCGGTGCGGACGAGCTGCGCCAGCGGGCGGAGCAGGCGGGCGTGACGCTGAACCTGCAGAAGCTGAGCTATGAGGAATACAAGACGGCGCGCGAGGACGGCGGGTATGACCTGCTGTACCTGGCGGTGAGTGCCGATTACCCTGATGAGGCGGTGCTGCTGGGACGCTTTGTGAGCGAGGCGGCAGGCAACTACGCAGGGTATAATAACGAGAAATTTGACGAACTGTTGTCGAAAGCTGCCGCAGAGACCGACGAAGCGGCACGGGCGGCGCTGCTGCTGGAGGCGCGGCTGCTGCTGGAGAGCGACGGCGTGCTGATCCCGTGGGGCGAGGGCAAGACCGAGCTGTATTGCAACACGGCGCTTACCGGCATTACCTGCGACGCGCAGGGGCTGTGGGACTTTGGCGGCGCGAAGTACGCGGCGTGACACGGCAAACGGAATAACGGAACAAACTCCCGATGGGCACAAGCCTGTCGGGAGTTTTTGTGTAAGGATAATTTGATAAAATGTTCTAAATATGACGGAATGTCATAAGAGAGGGGGCGGCGCGGCGGAGCGGGGGAGGGCGCCCCGACAGGAAGCGCAGGCGTGCCGCCCCGTGCCGGGGGAAACGGGGAATATGACAAATCGTCATATTGGCAGAGGGCAAAAAAGAACTCCCGACGGACGAAGCCGGTCGGGAGCAAGAACTAATATAACGGGGTGGAGATCAGCCGACGAGCTGTTCCCGCATGGACTGGAGAATTCGTTTTTCCCGACGGGAGACCTGCACCTGCGTCATGCCCAGCCGGCGGGCGACCTCGGTTTGGGTTTTGCCGCGGTAGTAGCGCAGAAAAATAAGGCGGCGGTCCCGTTCCTCCAGCGAGGAAAGGAGCTGGTGCAGCGAAAGCAGGTCGCTGAGCCGCTCCTCGGGACCCTCCTCCGGCAGGTCGATCTGCCCGCTGCCGTCCTCCTCGCCGCCGGTGAGGGAAAGAGGGGGAGCGGTGGCGGCAAGCGCCTGCGCCACATCTTCCGGTGAGCGCCCCATGCGGGCGGCGACCTCGCCCACGGTGGCTTCCCGCCCCAGCTCGGTGCCCAGAAGCTCCCGCACCCGACCGGCGGCAAGTCCCAGCTCCTTCAGGCTGCGGCTGACCTTGACGGTGCCGCCATCACGGAACAGGCGGCGGATCTCGCCCAGAATGACCGGTACGGCATAGGTGGAGAACATCACACCGCGGGCGGCATCAAAGGCGGCGGACGCCTTGACCAGCCCCATGCAGCCCGCCTGATACAGATCGTCATATTCAATGCCGCGCCCCTTGAAGCGGTGGGCGCAGGCATGTACCAGTCCCAGATTATGCTCGACGCTGGTATCCTGCACGGTCGGCTTGGGTTCGGCGGTGATAGGCATTTGGTACTTCCTCCCTTGTTACCGGAGCTTCTGGCTCAGGCGGCGGCGCAGGCGCACGGTGGTGCCGCTCCCCGCGCGGGAGGTGACACGCACCTCGTCCATCAGCTCCTGCATCACCGCGAAGCCCAGTCCGGCTCTTTCGCTGCCGCCGGTGGTGTACAGCGGCTCCATCGCCTTTTCCACATCGGCGATGCCGCAGCCGTGATCCCGCACCTTGACGGTGAGAAGATTATTTTCCGACAGGCTGGCAGCTATGTAGATCTCCCCGATGCGCTGGGGGTAGGCGTGGACGATGCAGTTGGTGACAGCCTCCGAAACGGCGGTCTTGATGTCGCACAGCTCCTCCACGGTGGGGTCTGCCTCGGTGACAAAGGCGGCGATGAGCATGCGCGCCAGCCCCTCATTGGCGCCGCGGCTGGGGAAGCTGACTTTCATGGTGTTTTTCGGCTTATTCATACACGGCTTTCCTCCTCGATCTCCAGATCGGCGATGCCTGCGACCCGCATGACACGCCGGATATGCGGCGGCATGGCGCTGAGCGCCAGCCTGCCCTCCCGTTCCTGCATAAGGCGGTAGCGCCCCAGCACCAGCCCGATGCCGCTGGAATCCATAAATTCCACGCCGGCAAAGTTCAGGACAAGGCGGGCGGGGCGTTCCTTCTGCACGCTGCGGTCGATCTCCTCCCGCAGCTTTTGGGTATGGTGGTGGTCCAGCTCGCCGGAAAGGCGGGCAGTCATGGTATCGCCGTTTACTTCGATCGTGACCGGCATTTTGATAGCCTCCTTGTTATATTACGACTGGGAATTCGGCGCTGGGTGGGGAACGGGGCGCAGCCCGTTTCGGCAAAGCCGAAACCCGCAAGCGGAGCTTGCGGTGCCCGCCGTAGGCGGGCGGGTTGCGCCCGTGGGCAGACCCCGCGCAGCAGAAAAGCTCCTACCCAAAAGGATAGGAGCTTGGACGGGAATATTCTGTCACAATAAGGGACAGGGCTTTAATTTTTTGCTTTTTGCAGTTCCTCCAGCAGCACCGGACGGACGGCGGAGGCAAGGTACAACGAGCCGAACACCAGCACACCATGCGCTCCGGCGGCAGAAAGCGCCAGCCGGGCGGCTTCCTCACAGTCGGGACAGACGGTGACCTCGGGGCAGATCCCGCGGGCAAGCGCGGCAAATTCCTCCGCGGGATAGCTGCGGGGATTGGGCACGGTGGTGACGATCATGCGGGCGCAGTAGGGCGCCATCATGCGCAGTACCGGCAGGCAGTCCTTATCCCGCAGCATACCCACCACGGCGGTAAGGTCGTGCAGCCCCAGCGACCGGAGCGCATGGCACAGTGCCTGTCCGCCATTGGGATTGTGCGCGCCGTCCACCAGCACCGGCGGGGTCTGCCGCAGCAGTTCCAGCCGCGCGGGGAACCGTGCCGCGGCGATACCGGCGGAGACTGTCGACGGCGGCAGCGCGAAGCGGCTGCCGGAAAGCGCCTCCAGCGCTTCCAGCGCCGTGGCGGCGTTCAGAATCTGATGGGGACCGGCAAGGGGGATAAAGACCTCCTGCCCCTTGTAGCGGATACGGCTGCCGGTGAGATCGGAGGAGAGGGTGGAAAGCTGCGTCAGATCCGGCAGGCGCAGGGGGTCGCCCTCCTCGGCGGCACGGCGGCGAATGACCGCCAACGCTTCCTCCGACTGGTCGGGATAGCAGATGACGGTGCTGCCCCGCTTGATGATGCCGCATTTTTCACCGGCTATGGCGGCGAGGGTATCACCCAGAATGGCAGTATGGTCGTAATCGATGCGGGTGATGACGGCGACCAGCGGGGCGGGAATGATATTGGTGGCGTCCAGCCGTCCGCCGAGTCCGACCTCCAGCACGGCAATATCGCAGCCGGCTTCGGCAAACCAGGTCAGCCCCAGCACCGTGACCAGCTCGAATTCGGTAGGGGGATCGCCCGCCGCCTTGAATTCCTCCGCGATGGGGCGCAGACGGGTTGCCAGTGCCGCCAGCGTTTCCTCGGGGATCATTTCACCGTCGATCTGCATGCGTTCCCGAAATTCGAGGATAAAGGGGGAGATGAATTTACCGGTTTTGAAGCCGCCGGCGGCAAGCGCCGAGGCGATCATGGTGGTGGTGCTGCCCTTGCCGTTGGTGCCGGCAACATGGATATAGGGGACCTTGAGGTGCGGATCGCCCATGCGGTGCAGCAGGCGCCCCATGCGCCCCAGTCCCAGGCGGCTGCCGAAGCGCTCGGTGCCGTGGATCCAGGAAAGTGTTTCGGAATAATTCATCGGTACTCCTCCTTTGGGGAAAACGGTATGCAGAGGGCGGCGGGGCAAAGCGGCGGAGCGCCGTCCGAAAGGATCGGCGCGAGTGAAAGCAGCGCCCTGCCGCCCATATGGGGGACAGCGGACTGCACCGCACCACGGGGGTACGGTGCAGCGGAAAATCTGATTACTTTTGCAGGGAGGCGATGGCTTCCAGGATCTTTGCCATGCGCTCCTTGTGCTGCGCCAGCTTGTTCCGCTCGGCTTCGATAAGCTGGGCGGGCGCTTTGGCGACAAAGCCGGCGTTATCCAGCTTGCGACCGATGAAATCGATGTCGCTCTGGCACTTCTCGCGCTCCTTTTCCAGACGCGCCAGCTCCTTCTCGCGGTCGATCAGCTCGTCCATGGGGATAAGGGCGCGGGCGGCGTGGGTGATGACCTGTACGGCACCCTCCAGCGCGAATTTTTCACCGACCTCGACCTCCGAGGCGGAGGCAAGGCGCTGCAGGAACGGGATACCGTCGGTGAAGATGGCGGGCTCTGCGGTCTCGATGTAGACCTTTGCCTTTTTGGAGGGCGGGATATTCATCTCGGTGCGCTGGTTGCGGATAGCACGGATAATATCGATGATCTTCTGGAAGTCGGCTTCCTCCTTCCGGAAGGAAAGCGCCTCACTCCAAGTGGGCCACTGCGAGATCATGATGGCTTCCGCCTCACCCTCGTGGGGCAGGCTCTGCCAGATCTCCTCGGTGATGAAGGGCATGAAGGGGTGCAGCAGCTTGAGGGTATTCGCCATGACATATACCAGCACCTTCTGGGCGTTCAGGGCGGTCTCGCCGCCCGCCTGCAGGCGGCTCTTTACCAGCTCGATGTACCAGTCGCAGAGAATATCCCAGATGAAGTCGTACAGCTTGGCGGAAGCGACGCCCAGCTCGAATTTCTCAAGGTTATCGGTGACTTCCTTGACAAGATCATTGTAGAGGGTGAGCACCCACTTATCCTCGGTGGCAAGGGTCCGGGGCAGCTCGATTTTGGTAATCTCCTCGGAGAGGTTCATCTGAATGAAGCGGGTGGCGTTCCAGATCTTATTGGCGAAGTTGCGCGCCGCCTTGACCTTTTCGTCCATATAGCGGGTATCGTTGCCGGGGCTGTTGCCGGTCACCAGCATAAAGCGCAGGGCATCTGCGCCGTACTGGTCGATGACCTCCAGCGGGTCAACGCCGTTGCCGAGGGATTTGCTCATCTTGCGCCCCTGCGCGTCACGCACCAGACCGTGAATGAGTACGGTGTCAAAGGGCTTTTTGCCGGTGTACTCCAGACCGGAGAAGATCATGCGGGAGACCCAGAAGGTGATGATATCGTAGCCGGTGACAAGGGTGGAGGTGGGATAGAACTTGCGCATCTCGGGGGTGTCATCGGGCCAGCCGAGGGTGGAGAAGGGCCACAGTGCGCTGGAGAACCAAGTATCCAGCGTATCGGGGTCCTGCGTCATGTGACCGCCGCACTTGGGACATTTTTCAATGCCCTGAATGGTGACGACCGTTTCGCCGCAGTCATCGCAGTAATAGGCGGGGATACGGTGACCCCACCAAAGCTGGCGGCTGATGCACCAGTCACGGATATTTTCCATCCAGTGGAAGTAGTTTTTATCGAAGCGCTCGGGGACGAAGCGGATCTCCTTATCGCGGACCGCCTTAATGGCAGGCTCCGCCAGCGACTTCATGGAGACGAACCACTGCTTGGAGACCATCGGCTCAATGGTGCAGTGGCAGCGGTAGCAGGTGCCTACATCGTGACGCAGCGGCTCCACCGATTTGAGGGCGCCGCAGGCTTCCAGATCGGCAAGAATGGCTTTACGCGCCTCCTTGGTGGTCATGCCGGCGTATTTGCCGCAGTCCAGCACCTCCGGTTCGCCGGCGGCAGCCTTGCCGGTGCGGAACAACTCATCGGCAGCGGCTTTATCGGCGGCGCCGGTCATGTGACCATCGTAGGTAAAGACGCGGACGCGGGGCAGGTTGTGCCGCTCGCCCACCTCAAAGTCGTTGGGGTCGTGGGCAGGGGTGATCTTCACGACGCCGGTGCCCTTTTCCATATCGGCGTGCTCATCGCAGACGATGGGGATCTCCTTATTGAGCAGCGGCAGAATGACATGGCAGCCGTGCAGGTGGGCGTAGCGGGGGTCATCGCCATTGATGGCGACGGCGGTATCGCCCAGCATGGTCTCGGGACGGGTGGTGGCAAGCTCCAGCTGCTCGCCGGTCTCCTTGACGGTGTACAGCAGGTGCCAGAAGCTGCCGTCCTGCTCCTCATACTCTACCTCGGCATCGCTGATGGAGGTATTGCAGGTGGGGCACCAGTTGACCATGCGGTTGCCGCGGTAGATGAGCCCCTGATCGTACAGGCTCTGGAACACCAGCTGCACCGCGCGGGAGCAGCCCTCATCAAGAGTAAAGCGTTCCCGCTGCCAGTCGCAGCTGGAGCCGAGCTTTTTTAGCTGGCTGACGATACGCCCGCCGTACTGACGGCGCCATTCCCACGCGCGCTCCAAAAAGCCTTCGCGTCCGATCTCCTCCTTGGTGACGCCTTCCTTGCGCATCGCTTCCACGATCTTTGCTTCGGTGGCGATGGAGGCGTGATCGGTGCCGGGCAGCCACAGCGCCTCGTAGCCCTGCATGCGGCGCCAGCGGATCAGGGCGTCCTGCAGGGTGTTATCCAGCGCGTGACCCATGTGGAGCTGACCGGTGATATTGGGGGGCGGAATGACGATGGTATAGGGCGGTTTTTCGCTTTCGGCATCGGCATGGAAATAGTTTTTCTCCAGCCAGAACGCATAGGTGCGGTCCTCGACCTGCTTGGGGTCATAGACCTTTTCCAGTTGTTTTGCCATGGGGTTTCCTCCTTTTTCTTTTGGCAGGCTGCAGTGTAAAATAAAAAAGCCCGCCGTTTTTCCCGATGGGGGAAAACAGCAGGACGCAATATCGGCGCGGTACCACCTGAATTCGTGCCGGAAGGCACGCACTTTAGCTCCCGTAACGGGGAATACCGTTGCCGCTTAAAAAATATTCGGCGGCACCGCTCGGCGGCGACTTTCTCCGTTTTCCGCCGCAGCCTTTACACCGGTCGGCTGCTCTCTGGGGGTCGGGGGGAACGGGTACTCCTCCGCTTCAAAGCGTTTTTTGTTATCTTTGCTATTTTATCGCAGAAAAGGGGGCTTTGTCAAGGTGGCATGCCGCTTATTTTGCGGAGAATTTGTGTGGGGTGTAAGCACCGGGCGGCAGCCCCGCCGGTCGCAGACCGGCGAAAAAGGCGCGCTGCGAAA
>JBNMIL010000026.1:0-18454 GCA_050873265.1 Angelakisella sp.
GCCGCCGGTTCCGGCGCAGCCGGAACGCCCGCCGCCCGACCTTTGCTCCCCGCACAGATCTTATTTTTCCAGCAGCTTCTGCGCCGCGGCGTGGTCGGGGGTGGTCAGCAGGGTGTAGTAGGTCTCGTAAATGACCATGCCGGGGCGCGCGCCATTCGGTTTTTTGATGTTCTTCACCAGTGTGTAGTCAATGGGGACACGGCTGCTCTCCCGTCCGCTGCTGTTGCAGGCGGCAAGCATCGCCGCTTCCTCTATGGTTCGGTCGGGCAGCTCCTCCAGCGGGGTGCCGTCGGTCAGCAGCACCACATGGCTGCCGGGCTGCTTCTGGATATGGAACCACAGGTCGCTGCCGTGGGCAGTTTTCAGCGTCAGCTGGTCGTTTTGCAGGTTGTTGCGCCCGCACAGAATGGTGTAGCCATCGCTGGAGCGGTAGCGCAGCGGGGGCAGGGTGCCGCCCCGCCGCTTTTGCAGCGGCTTCTGCCCCTTGGGGGTCAGCGTTTTCAGGTAGCCCTGCTGCCGCAGCTCCTCCCGGATCTCCAGCAGATCGCCCTCGGTGGTGGCACGGCGCAGCGCCTCCTCCACCGAGGAGATATAGGTGATCTCGTCCTCGCACTCGGCGATCAGGCGGCGCAGCACCGTCTCGGCATTTGCCGCCTTGCGGTATTCAGTGTAATACTTTTGAACATTGCGGCTGGGGGTCAGGCGGGCGTCCAGCGGAATGACCACGGTGGGGTATGGCTCCGGCGCGGTGTAGTCCTCGCAGGAGAGGACGGTCATGCCCTTTTGCAGGCGGTACAGGTTGGCGCTCAGCAGGTCGCCGTAAAGCCGAAGCTGCTCCCACCCTGCGCTTTTTTCCAGCTCCTGCAGGCGAATGGCGCGTTTGCGCAGCAGTCGCTCGTGAATGGAAGCGACCTGCCGGCGCAGTCCCTCGCCCGCCAGCTTTACGCCCTCGCTGCCGGTTTTCAGCCGGTAGAATTCCTCCAGCAGCTCGCTGCAGGTGGGGTAGGGAGTCTGGGTCACTGCCGTCCCCTCGTACTGTGTCTGCGGCAGGAAGGTGAAATCGGGCTTCTCACCGCCCAGCAGCAGCGGGGTGCCGCCCGCGGGGGCAAGCGCCGCCGCCCATTCGCCCAAAACGGCGGAAACGGTAGCGCGCTGGACGGGACTGAGTGCGCTGATAAGGGGATCGCCGGGCGCGATGCGATAGGAAAGCTCCCGGCAGATGAGGGGCGAAGCGCCCTCCAGCACCGCCAGCAGCGCCTTGGAAAGCGGCAGGTCGGCGCCGGTCAGCAGCCGGTCGGCGGCCTCCAGCGGGGAGGTCACGGTCAGATCCAGCTTATCCTGACGGGGCGGGTAAAGGTATTCCAGACCGGAAAGCAGGGGGCGGCTTTCGCTGGCGGCAAAGTCTACCCGGTGAATGGCATCGATGACCTTGCCGTTTTCACCCACCAGCACCAGATTGCCCTGCCTGCCCATCAGCTCGCATACCAGCCGGAACGAGGCACGGTCGCCCAGCTCATTGGTCGCCTCGAAATGGAGGGTCAGCACGCGGTCCAGCCCCTGCTGGGTCACGGCGGTCAGCCGCCCGCCGCCCAGATGCTTGCGCAGCAGCAGGCAGAACATGGGCGGGGTAGCGGGATATTCAATGGGAATTGCGGAAAAGTGCAGCCTTGGCGCCGCACCCGCCAAAATCACCAACCGGCGCACGGGACCGCGGTTGTGCAGGTGCAGCACCACGCAGTCGCGGTTGGGTTGACCAATCTTATCCACGCGCGCGCCAATCATCGGCTCCAGCTCTTGGGCTATTTTATGCAGAAATCCGCCGTCAAACGGCATGGGAATCACTTCCTTTTGAACTATATAGAGTATGGGCGGGTGCAGGGGGGCAGGTAGGGGCGCAGCCCGCCCGCCTGCGGCGGGCAAGCGGACGCAGTCCGCTTCGACGGCACCTTGTGCCGTCGGGGCTGCGCCCCTCCCCGCTCCCTGCAGAGATTTTTCTTTATCGCAGTGCCAGCAGCAGCTTTGTCGCCTCCGCCAGCTCGTTGTCCCGTTCGGGGCTGGGCTTTGCCTCCACCAGACCGGTCACCCGCCGCTGCAGCCTTGCCAGCACCAGCGCGCGGTACTCCGCCGCCAGCGGGTCACGCTCAAAATCCAGCGCCCCATAGTACAGGGCGGCAGGAGTCGCCTCGGTAGCGCAGCCGGTGTACTGCGCCCGCAGCACGGTGTACAGCTTGCCGCCCGCCTCGCAGCAGCGCTCCTCCGGCAGGGTAAAGTGGTGCTCGTACAGCCACCGCCGCAGGGCAACCGGTCGTGTCATCGGCTGCAAAAGATAGGTGACGGCGGGGTTTTCGGTATAGTCCCAGCGGGAGAGGATATCGGCGATCAGCTCCCCGCCCATGCCCGCGATGACCACTGCGTCTACTCCCACGGGCGCAATGCCGCAAAGCCCGTTGGTCAGGCGGCACTCGCTCTGCGCCAGCAGTCCGCGGCGGGTCAGCTCGCGGCGCGCCTTTTCCAGCGGCTGGGGGTTGATATCGGCGGCAATGCCGTAGTCGCAGCGTCCGCTCTCCAGCAGCGCGGCGATCAGCAGCCCGTGGTCACAGCCGATATCGGCGACCGCGCGGCAGCGTGGGGTCATGGCGGCAATGGTGCCGAGCCTTGCGTCAAGATGCTCCATAAGACGCCTCCTTGGGGGTGTTTTCCTTTTATCTAATACTATAGCATACCAATTTTCCGCCCCGCCGTCAATGCAAAGCCGCCGCCATCTGGCGCCCGCGAGTGTTTACGGAAAGTTCATTGACAGGGTGGGGCGGCTGTGTTAAGATGACTGTACTACTCGAACTAATACAGTTGGGACGGCATTTTGCCGAAAAGGAGAAAGCAACATGAAACGCACGATAGCGGCAGTACTGCTGGCGCTGGCGATCATTGGGGTGGGCTATTGGGGCGCCACCGGCTGGCGGACGGCAAACCGGGAACTGATGGAGCTGCAAAACGCACACAAGGCGGCGCAGCGGGAAAATGAGACCCTGCGGCAGCAAAAAACCGCTTTGGAGCAGGAGCTGGCGGCGCTGGAGGAACAGAACAGCGACGCGAATGAAACGCTGCAAAGCTGGCGGTCGTGGAAGGAAGCGCTGCAAGCGGAGCTTGCCGGCTGATGGGAGGTGCCGTATGGCGGCAGTCAGGACAAAGAAAAGCAGTCCAATACCGGTGCTTATCACCGTGCTGACGGTGGTGGCGGCGGTCGCGGCAGGGATAAGAATGACCGAGCCGAGCGGTGAGAGGCTGGAGGCGGCGCGGCAGGAGCTGGCGGCAGTCTCCGCCGAAAACGAGGCGCTGACCGCCGAGGTGCTGGGCTTGCAGGCAGCGGTGGCGCAGCAGAACGCCTTACCGCAGGCGATAGAGGAACAGAAAGCCGAGGGCTTCCGGCTGCTGTCGGAGCTGGAACGGCAGATCAAAGCAGGGGAAAGCGACCGCAGGATCGCTTACCTCACCTTTGATGACGGTCCCTACGATAATACCACCGCCGCCGTGCTGGATATTCTAAAGGAAAAGGGCGTTCACGCCACCTTTTTCCTGCGGCACCGCCCCGACCATGTGGCGGAGATCCGACGGGAGATCCGGGAGGGGCACACCATTGCCAACCACAGCTATTCCCACAAGATCAAGGCGGTGTATGAGAGCGCCGAAAGCTGCATCAAGGAGATCCGTGACCAGCAGGCATGGCTGACCGAAACAGTGGGCGTCACCCCGCAGATCTACCGCTTCCCCGGCGGCAGCCCGACGGCGGGCGCGGATAAAGCGACCATCGCGGCGGCACTGGCTGCCGATGGGCTGGGCTATGTGGACTGGAACTGCGCCACCGGCGACGGCATGCCCGGCGAGTTGACCGCGGCAAAGGCGTACCGCAACGCCGTTTCCTCTGTGGGTGACCAGAAGATCGTCGTTATGCTGATGCACGATTACAGCACCGCCACCCTTGCCGCATTGCCGGATATTATCGATACGCTGAAGGCGCAGGGCTACCTGATGATGCCGCTGTTCCGTGAAAGCGTCATGATCCGCACGGCATAGTTTGTTATTCTGCTTTTGAAAATCATAGACCTCCGGCTGCCGCCGGAGCCGCGGGGCGCGGCGGCTTGCCGGCTGCATGGTTTTTCCCTTTTTTCATTATAATACGCAACCATTCAGATAAAGGAAGTGAGAGCAATGATCCAACTGGACCCCACCAGCCGCGTACCGGTCTATCAGCAGATCAAGGAACAGATCACTGAGCTGATCGTCATGGGCGTTTTTCCGCCGGAAAGCCGCCTGCCCAGCGTGCGCGCTTTGGCGACCGAAACGGGGCTGAACCCCAATACCGTCCAAAAGGCGTATCAGGAGCTGGAGAGCGAGGACGTTATTTATACGGTGGGCGGCAAGGGCTGCTTTGTGGGCAGCAGAGAAAACGCCGCCGCAGCCAACCGGGAGCACGCCGAAAATGAGCTGCGGGAGATCCTGCGGCAGGCACGGCTGGCGGGGGTAGACCGCGCCGCCGCCTATGCCCTGTTGGAGCAATGCTACGGAGGTGACAAGACATGCTGAAAGCAAAGGATCTTGTAAAAAGGTTCGGTGATAAAACGGCGCTGGATGGGCTGAATACCGAGATCGGGCGGGGCTGCATCTACGGTCTGGTGGGACCCAACGGCAGCGGTAAATCCACCCTGATGCGGCTGATGTGCGGCGTTTACCGCCCCGATGGCGGCAGCATTACGCTGGAGGGCGAGCCGGTCTTCGAGAACATCGCCGCCAAGGATAAAATCCTCTACCTCAGTGATGACCTTTATTTCCCGCCCAAATGCACTGTGGAGGAGCTTGCCGCCTTTTATCGGGGGCTGTACTCCGGCTTTTCCATGGAGACCTACCATAAGCTGTGCGGCTGCTTCCCGCTGGAGACCGCAAAGCCTCTTTCCACCTTCAGCAAGGGTATGCGCCGTCAGGCGGCGCTGCTGGCGGCGCTGTGCTGCCACGCCGATTACCTGCTGCTGGACGAAGCCTTTGACGGGCTGGACCCCGTCATTCGCCTGATGGTAAAAAAGCTGCTGGCGGAGGAGATCGCGGAGCGCGGCGCCACGGTGGTCATCTCCAGCCACAACCTGCGGGAGCTGGAGGATCTCTGCGATCAGGTCGGTCTGCTTTCCGCGGGGCGGCTGCTGTTCGAGAAAGACCTCGATGCCCTCAAGCTCGGCTTCTGTCGGGTGCAGGCGGCATACGATCACCCCGTGGATTGGGAAGCCACAGGGCTTGCCATTCTGGATAAAAAGGAACGCGGAAAGCTGGTCAGCCTGCTGGTGCGCGGCACGGCGGAGGAGACCCTTGCCGTGCTGGAGGCGCAGCGCCCCCTCTTTGCCGAGGCGCTGCCCATGACGCTGGAGGAAGTATTCATCGGAGAAATGGAGGCGGTTGGCTATGACTACAGCAATATCCTCTCCTGACCGCTTCGGTAGTCTGCTGCGGGGGCTTCTGCGCAAGAATCTCCCCAATATGGTGTATCTGGCGCTTATCGGGTTTGTCGGTATCCCGCTGCCCTATCTGCTTGCCATGTTCCGCCGCTGGCAGGAAAACGGCGTCTGGGTCTACGAAAATATCGGCACCGTCGATGAGGGCGGCTTGTACGCCGGCGTCGCGGTGGGGGCCGTGTGCCTTTTGTGGCTGGCGGGCAGCTTTATCCTTGCCCTTACCGGCGTAGGCTATATGCACAACCGCCGCGCGGTGGATCTTTACCACAGCCTGCCTGTCACCCGCGGTCAGCTCCTTTTGGGCAATGTGCTGGCAAATTTCCTTACCGTGGCGCTGCCCATGACCGCCAATACCCTGCTTACCGCCATTCTGGCGGCGGTGCGGCACGGCATGACGCCGGATAGGGCGGAGTTCCGCCTCGGCGCGGTGGCGCTGGATCTTTTAGGGTGGTACATCACCGCCTTTGCCATCATCGTTATTGTCTACCTTGCCGCCACGCAGGTCGGCTCCACCTTTGATACCTTTCTATTCTCCGGCGTCTACCTGGCGGCGCTGCCGGTGCTGTGCCTTACCCACATGGTCATGTGCCGCAGCTACCTTGCCGGCTGGGATTATGACCTCCGGTGGCAGGTGTTCTGCGCGCTTACGCCATCCCTTACCATGATCGGCAGCTACTCCGCAAAGGGCGAATGGCTGTACACGGCGCTGGCGATTTGGCTTGCCGCCGGCGTACTGCTGCTGTGGGCGGCAGTGCGGCTGTACCGGCGCCGCCCCAGCGAGCGTGCCGAAAGCCGCTGCCGGCAGGGATTCGCCGCCGGCGTGTTCCGTTTTGTGGCGACCTTTGTAGGGGGCTTGGGCTTCGGAATCCTGTTCGGACTGATTACCGGTGCGGACAGCAAAACCGTCAACCTGATCTGGACGGCGGTGTTCGCCCTTGCAGTTTATTTCTTCACCGAGCTGATCTTGGGACGCGGCTTTAAGGGTATGAAGCGGCGCAGCATCGTGACAGGGCTTGCCATGACCGCCGTGACGGTCGCCTATCTTGGGATCCTCTTTACCGGCGGGCTGGGCTTTGAGACACGGGTGCCCGACGCCGAGCGGCTTGCCGCGGTGACGGTGGATTATCGTGGGCGCTACGATTATGTCAGCCTGAACAATGCTGAAAAGGCATACGGCTACGAGGCGGATAACCGCTACTACAGCATGAACAATACCGAAAAGCCGTATGGCAGCGATGGAAATAACCGCGTTACCTCCTATTACAGCTATGACAGCATCGACAATGTGACGCTGCGCGGCTCGGAGGCGCTGAAGGCGGCAACGGCACTGCACCGCCTGCTTACCGAGGGCGGTGGGCGGAACGAGGGAAGCAGCGGCGAAAAATACATGGGCAGAATAGAGCTGGTATATAATTTTAATGACGGCAGGACGATGAAGCGCCTGTATCATGTCTACGGCGACGATACTCTGCTTGCCGCCTATTCCGCCCTGGAGGACACCCCCGAATTCCAAAGCCGCACCAACCCCCTGTACTACTGGTTGGCGGAGGAAAACCCCTACCGGCAGATCGACCTGTGCGATATGACCGGCTTTGATAAAACTACGCTGACCGAAACCGACCATGACATGTCGGCACTGGTCGCGGCGCTGCGGCTGGATCTGCTGGCAGAAAAGACGATGGATTATTACAGTCCCGAGCGAAAGACGGTCTGCTATCTCTACCTGGAAAGCGAGCTGGAGGAGCGCTACAGCCGCCAACCGGCGGAAAAGAACTTCTACGGCAGCTTTATGGTGCCGGTAGGGGAGAGCTACACCCACACGCTGGAGCTTTTGCGGCAGTGGGGCTTGGAAAGCTATCTGACCCCCGCCGAGTGGGACGGCATCTTTGTTACCACATGGGGCTGCGATGTGTTGGGCAGCGGCAGGATCATTCTTCCGCTGTGGTACGGAGCAGAGACCGAGATCTTCACCCAGGCGGAATACTACGACGGCATTTTGCTAAGCAAAGAGGAAGCCGAGCCGCTCTTAGCGCTGGCGACCTGCAACGACCCCAATACCGGCAGCGATAACTGCCTGTACCTCAGCTTTGCGCGGATCGCGCCGGACGGCACCGTAACCTACGGCCTGCCGATGTTCCTCCCCTTGGAGGAGGCATACCGCCAGCCGGTGCTGCGGGGATACCTTTCCGACCAGTACGGCGATGATACACCGATCCCCGCGACGCGGGATGCTGAGACGCTGAAAGCTAAATAACGGCACAAATAAAGAAATATCACCGGAGGAAGCCCCCAAAAGCGGCTTTTTCCGGTGATTTTTTGCGGGAAAGGAAACTGTGAGTACGGACTATGGGACAGAGAAAATGATAGACTGGAGACAGCAAAGAGGAGGTGGGGAACATGTCATTCGGCAGAGATGACGGTACCCAAAAGCTTTTGACTGTGCTGGTTGTTCTGGCGCTGCTCATATTCGGCATGCCCATCATCGGGCTTTTTATGCTCGGCAGCCAGCAAAGTCTTGTCAAGCAGATCATCGGCGTGGTGCTCATCGTCGTCGGCATCGTCATTTGGATCGTGGTGCTGACCTGATAACGGGGGCAAAAACAGCGCCTGCGCCCTCTCCCCGCGACCCGCGAAGCCCCACGCCTCCCTTGTGTAAAGGGAGGTGGTGAGCGCAGCGAACCGGAGGGATTGTCGGCGCTGTTCGTGCGCCGATCTCCTGCCGTCAACCCTCCCGTCAGCCATACGGCTGCCACCCTCCCTTACACAGGGAGGGCTTTTCATAGCCTCTAAATTTTCCACCATTTCCCAAACCCGTAAACTTTTCATGAAACTTTGTGCGAATTCAACACTTTCACTGCAAATTTCCCCCGTTTTGACCGTATTAGTGGAAGGGCCTTTCTGAAAGACGGCGCAAAAAAGCGACCGACCCCCGACGAGATACAGGGGATCAGCCGCCGGCATGGCTTTCATCGGACAATTGGGGAGCCATGCGCCCGCGCCGTAAACAGCACCTTGAAAATTTAATCAGTTTTCCGAGAGCGTCTCGGTCACACCCATTTCCCGCAGCCGGCGCGCCAGCGCGGCAATGGGCAGACCCATCACATTAAAATAGTCGCCGTCCAGCCCCTGCACCAGCAGCGCGCCCGCCGCCTGGATCCCGTAGGCGCCCGCCTTGTCATACGGCTCCTCCAGCGAGCAGTACCACTCCACCTCCTGCGGGGTCAGCGGATAAAAACGCACCTCGGTCGTCTCGTGAAAGGTACGGGTCTCCTCTGCCGTAATGACCGTCACGCCGGTGCATACGGTGTGGCTGCGTCCCGCCAGACGGGAGATCATGTCGGCTGCCTGCTCATGGCTGTGGGGCTTGCCCAGGATCTCCCCGTCAATGTACACCACGGTATCGCTACCGATGACGGCAGTGTGCGCGGGGTCTGTTTGCTGCGCCCAAACGGCGGCGGCTTTCCGCAGCGAAAGCTCCCTCACCGCCTCGATGGGACCGGTGCCCTCGGCAATGGTCTCGTCACAGTCGCTGGTCTGCACCGTAAAGCGGCGGGTGATGATGGAAAGCAGCTCCCGGCGGCGGGGGCTGGAGCTGGCAAGAATGATCTCTTTCATGGCGTTGGTTCCTTTCTGGGGTCGGCGGAGGGAGAAAGCTGGTAGTAGGCGCCGCAGGCGCTCCGGCGCAGCCGGAGCCGGCGGTCGCAGACCGCCGAAGCCGCCGTAAGGCGGCTTGCCTGCGGCGCCCGCAAACTCTTGCTTATTCCGCCGGTTATTCCTCCGGCGCGTTTTCTACGATGATCTGGCAGGACTGCATGGCACGAAGTGCCGTGCGGTGGCTTTCCGGGGTAACACCGGCACAGCAGGCGGCGTCCACATAAATGGGGACCTCCGACAAATAGGCGCGCAGCAGCAGGGCATTGCTGATAACGCAGATATCGGTGCAAAGCCCGATGAGGGTAATGCTCTCAATGGGGGTGTGCTCATTGAGGGCGCGCAGCCGCTCGCCCAGTACCGTGCTGCCAAAGGTGGGCTTATCAATGACCTCGGCGGCATGGGGCAGCAGCGGCGCGGCAAGCTGCCAGCCCGCGGTGCCCTTTATGCAGTGGGGGACCGGCAATGCTTTGCCCTCGCGGGTGTTCAGGTAGTCGGCGCCGTGGGTGTCGCGGGTAAAAAGCACCAGCCCCTCAAATTCACGGATCCGCCGCTCGGCACGGGGGAGCATGGCGGCAGCCTCGGCAGTGCCCAGCGCGCCGGAGATAAAATCATTTTGCAGGTCGATAGCGACTAAAACTTTCATAGCGTCTCCTTTTTGGGTTCATCGGGTTTTTGCAGCATCAGCAAAAGCGGCAGCAGAAGGAGCAGGCAGTCCCAGCGGATCGCCAGCAGCCCGCACCGCGCCACCAGCAGGTTGCCGGCAACGGCGCCCAGCGCAAAAAAGAAGATGACCGCGAAATACAAAGCGCCGCGGCGCAGCTCCTCCCGGTCGTGGGCGACGTGATATTCGTGCAGCGCCTGCACACCGGCACGCAGGTTGCCGATGCACATGGTAGTGGCAATGCCGTTGCCCTCTATTTTGCGGAATGCCTGTACCTGAATACCGCAGGCAAGGGAGGTCAGGCTGTTGGCGGCAAGGTTCTGCTCCGCCGCGAAAAAGCTGACCGAGAAAAGAATGAGGATCTCGGCGGCGAGGGCAAGCTGCCGCCAGTGCAGCCGGCTGAGATGACCGAAGCGGCTGCGGACGGCTGCCGCTAAAGCGATGCCGAGGGCAAAGCTGACCACCGGCAGCAGATAGCGCAGACTATCGGCAGGGCGACCCTCCGAGACGGCAACGGCGAACAGCAGAATATTGCCAGTCTGGGCATTGGCAAAGACCTTGCCCCGTGCCATATAGCTGTAGGCGTCCATAAAGCCCCCAGCCAGCGCCAGCAGAATTCCGACGGGCAGGGAGGAGGACATCTGATTGGTTTTCTTCATAAGGATCTACTGCTTTCCGGTGGAGCCGAAGCCGCCGCGGGAGGGATTGCCGAGCGTTTCGCACTCCTCAAATTCGATGGCGGGCTGATGCTCCATAATGCGGAACTGGGCAATGCGGTCATTCGCCTCGATGCGGCAGTCGCGGGTGGCATAGACGGGCATCTTCCATTCGTCCTCATCGCCGCAGTAGCTTTCATCTACAACGCCCATGGAATTGGACATTAAAATGCCATAGTTGCGGAAGGTGGAGCTGCGGGGGAGAACGTGGGCTTCGTAGCCCTGCGGCAGCACCATGGCGACGCCCAGCGGGATATAGCGGGCTTCACCGGCTTTCAGCTCCACCGTTTCGGCGGCGCGCAGGTCGATCCAGTCGCTTTTGCCATCGATGTAGCGCAGCCTTTCGATTTTGTCGCTGAGGTAGCGGATACGGATCTTGGGCATGGGAACACTTCCTTTTTGATGAATGGTGAAACTTCTTTTATGGTAATAGTTTGCTATCGCCTATCGGCGTCGCAAAGTTTTTTGCATGGCGTAATTTGTACGGCTCGCCGCCGGGGCGTTTCTTTTGCTCCTGCAAAAGAAACCAAAACAGGGCAAAGGGGAACCGGGCTTTCCCCATTGCAAACCCCATTGACGCTTGGCTGCGCTGGATACGAATGTTGTTTTTCTGCGGCAGCAGAAAAACAAATCCGTACGGCGCACAGATGCGCTCCAAAGGTAGCCGCTGGCGCATCTGCCCCCACTCCCCTACCCCCTCCCCCGAAGCGGGGGAGGGGATTTCTGTCCCACTTACTGCTTGTTGTACCTTACACGCTTGGCGAGTGCTGAGTGCTACGGGCATTTAGGGCAGAAGTCCCGAAAGTATTTACCCACTTTTCCCACAGTCCCCTCCTCAAAGGAGGGGAACTATGGGGGAGAAAGGCAAACACTTTTAGGTTCTTTGTACGATTTATGGGGGCAATGACTTTTACTTCAAGCCGCGATAGTACAGCCCGCGGGTGAACTGACCGGCGGGGGCGGCGCCGGTCTGGTACATTTTCAGCACGGCGTCGCATTCGGCGGGGCTTTCGGTGGTAAAGCGCAGGGTGAGGAAATCGCAGAAATCCCACTCCGGCAGGCGGTCGCTGAGCAGCAGCGGGCGGGGATTGAGCAGATGGGTGTACTGCCGCTGCCCGCATTGCAGCGGGAAATCCTCGCCGCGGCGGTCGGTGATATGGTTGATGCCGCGGCAGTCCCCGCAGCCGTCGGCGGTTTTGCCGGGGCAGTTGCGCAGCAGCATAAGCGGCAGGTGCCCGTAGGCAATAATGCCGAAGGGAACGGGGCTGTCAATGCTTCGGGCGACGGTGCGCTCACACTCAAAGGAGAGGGTAAGCTCCGCGCAGCCAAGGTCGGCTGCCTGCCGCGCGGCGGGGGAATTGATGATATTGAGTCCGTAATCGCCGGTGATGGCAAGTCCCGCCTCCCGTGCCATCAAAAGAGTGCCCAGATTGCCGCACAGGGCGGCGGTCAAGCCGTACTCCTTCAGCCGGCGGAGGGTGCGCATCACGGTCTCCTCCTGCTCGACGGGGCAGAATGCCGGCAGCTCCGCCAGCAGGCGGTCGCCGCAGGTCTCCAGCAGCTCGGGGTGCGCGGCAAGCTCCCAAAGCGGCAGGGAGAGCCGTCCGGCGCCCCGCCGAATGGCGGGGCTTGCCAGCGCCGCCGCCGTAAGGCGGCAGCGCAGCTCGGCGGCGCCCGCAGGGCGCCGCCTGCCGGACGGCTCCTCCGCCGCGGCAGCCGCCTGCGGGTAGGGGGTGATCACGCTGCGGGCTTCGGCAAGGGCGGTCAGTGCCGCCGTGCGCAGCCGGTTCAGGGCGGAAAGGGGCAGCATCAGCCCCTCCCCGATATGGCAGGTCAGATTTTGCAGATAAAAGGGCGTTCCGCCGCACTTTTCCAGCGCGCGGCGTGCCAGCTCCTCATCGGTGGGGCGGGTAAGGGCAGTCTGCGGCACCTCGCCCGCCACCTCGACCCGATGGGCGCCGTCGGTCACGGCAAGGGTCACGGGTTTTTCGGGTGCAAGGTTCAACACCATATCCACCGGCAGGCGTCCCACCTCATTGCGGGTCAGCGCGGCAAGCCTGCCCAGTACCTCGGCGGAAGCCGCGGCGTCCTCCTTGGTGCGGGTGCCGAACATTGTTAAATCTCGGCGGGCGGTGTAGTAGCCGTCGGTAAAGCCGCTGCGGCTGAATACCGAGCGCAGCGTTTCCAGATCCGGCGCCTCGCCGTTTAGGGACTGTCGGCAGGCGGTGACGGCGGCGGCGACATATTCGGGGCGCTTCAGCCGACCCTCTATCTTAAAGCTGGCGACGCCCAGCGCCTCCAGCTCCCGCAGCCGGTCGGTCAGCGTCAGATCCTTGAGGGAAAGGGCGTAGCTCCGTCCATGGCTCTTAAAATCCAGCCGGCAGGGCTGGGCACAGCGCCCGCGGTTGCCGCTGCGCTCCCCCAGCACACTGCTGAGGTAGCACTGACCGGAAACGCTCATGCACAGCGCCCCGTGGACGAAAACCTCGCACCGCAGGCTGGTTCCGGCACAGATCGCCGCGATCTCCTCTTTGGAAAGCTCCCGTGCCAGCACCACCTGGTACAGCCCCATTTCCTCCAGCAGGCGGGCGCCCGCCAGATTGTGGACGGACATCTGGGTGCTGCCCAGCAGCGGCAGGGTGGGGTAGCGCCGGCGCATCAGCCGCACCAGTCCCAGGTCCTGCACCAATACGCCGTCCACGCCGGCGGCTGCCACGGCGTCCAAGGTATGGAGCCAGCGGGGCAGCTCGCGGTCAGTGACCAGCGTATTCAGGGTGACATAGACCTTAACGCCGCGGCTGTGGCACCAGCCGACGGTCTGCGGCAGGGTGTTTTCATCAAAATTTTCGGCGCCTGCGCGGGCATTAAAGCCCCGCAGACCCAGATAAACGGCATCGGCGCCGCACAGCACAGCGGCACGCAGCTGCGCCTCGCCGCCCGCCGGCGCCAGAATTTCAGCGTGTTTTTCCATAGGGTTCAGAATTCCTCATCGTTTTCATCAAAATCGCGGAAGCCGAGCTGCCCGCTGCGGCGCAGGTCCTCGGCGGGGGAGCGCACGGCGCTGCTTTCCCGCAGGTAGTTGGTCAGCTGCTGGCGCAGGTTATCGGCGGCTTCCTCGCTTTTCGCCAGCTGGTCCATCAGGTTCATGGTCAGCAGGGCGAAGGTATCAAAGGCGGAAATGTTGGGGCAGCCCTCGCGGATCTCCTCGATCTGCCCGTTCAGGCGCTCCTGTATCATTTTTACCCAGGCAGGGTCGCGGTCGGTATTGATGTAATACTGGTGCTCCATAATATTGATCTTATAGCGGCTCATACGGCGCCTCCTCTTCCTTAAATGAAGTTTGTATTTCCGCAATCCATTATACCGCAAAACAGCGGGTCTGCAAAGGGCTTTTCGGCGGGAATAGGAATTGATGAAAAAATAACGAACTTTTGGGGCGGATAGTTGAAAAGCGCGAAAAAATCGGTATAATAACAGTGGAGAAGTCCCTGCCCTTTGCCCTACGGCAAAGCGTTATTCTATACGATAAAGGAGAATACGACCATGATGACCATGACCGCAGAACAGATCCGCTCGGCAATGGAGAATAAACTGGAGTACCTGATGGAGGTAAAGCCGCAGAGCGCGAGCGACGAGCAGCTGTACAAGGCGGCGGCACTGGTGCTGCGTGACCTGATGGTGGAAAAGCGCCGTGCCCATCGCCAGAAGATCACCGCCGAAAAGAGAAAGCGGATCCACTACCTTTCCATGGAGTTCCTGATGGGCAAGAGCCTGAAGAACAGCCTGTACAATCTGGGGCTGGTGGAGCAGTTTACCGAGGCGCTGACCGCCTTTGGCGCGACGCCGGAGCGCCTGTTTGCCTGCGAGCCGGATCCGGGGCTTGGCAACGGCGGTCTGGGGCGGCTTGCCGCCTGCTATCTGGACGGCATGGCGACCGACGGCTACTACGGCACCGGCTATTCCATTCTGTACGAATACGGCATCTTTAAGCAGAAGCTGGTGAACGGCGCGCAGACCGAGCTGCCTGATTACTGGCTGCCCGGCGGCGAGGTATGGCTGCGCCCCAATGAGGAGCACGCCGTCGAGGTAAAATTCGGCGGGCGGCTGGAGGAGCGCTGGGACCAGGGACACCTGATGCAGCAGTACATCGACTATGAGACGGTGCTGGCGGTGCCCTACAATATGTATGTTTCCGGCTACGATACCGAGGCGGTAAGCGTGCTGCGCCTGTGGAAGGCGAAAAGCCCCGGCATCGATATGGAATGTTTCAATAACGGCGACTATCTGGGCGCCTTCCGCAAGACGGCGCGCGCCGAAACCATCAGCAAGATCCTGTACCCCAACGATAACCACCAGGAGGGCAAGCAGCTGCGTCTGCGGCAGCAGTACTTCCTTGTTTGCGCTTCGCTGGCGGAGATCACCCGCACCCATATGGAGCGCTACGGCACCATGGATAATTTTGCGGAGCTCAATGCCATTCAGCTCAACGATACCCACCCCACCCTTGCCATTCCGGAGCTGATGCGTATTCTGATGGACGACTGCGGCTACAGCTGGGAAAAGAGCTGGGAGATCACCGAGCAGACCTTTGCCTACACCAACCACACCGTTATGGCGGAGGCGCTGGAAAAGTGGGATATCACCCTGTTTAGCGAGCTGCTGCCCCGCATTTATCAGATCGTGCAGGAGATCGACCGCCGCTGGAATATCCGCATGCGGGAGGAATTCCGCTGTGATAACGAGGAAGTCGGCAAAATGCAGATCCTGCGCGACGGCAAGGTACACATGGCAAACCTGTGCGTCGTGGGCGGGCACTATGTCAACGGCGTTTCCAAGCTGCACAGCCAGATCATCAAGGACGATGTGTTCCACGAGTTCTACCGCCTGATGCCGGAGAAGTTCGGCAATGTTACCAACGGCATTGCCAGCCGCCGCTGGCTCATGCAGTCCAATCCCCGCCTTGACCGCTATATCCGCGACCGCATCGGGGCGGAGTACCTGCATGACTTTAACCTGCTTACCGGTCTGCGCGCCTACCTGGACGACGAGGCGAGCCTGCGGGAGCTGGGCGAGCTGAAGCGGCAGAACAAGCAGGATTTTGCCCGCTATCTGCGCAATGACCGCGGCATCACCGTCGATCCAAATTCTTTGTTCTATGTGCAGGTCAAGCGCCTGCATGAATATAAGCGCCAGCACCTCAACGCGCTGCAGATCCTGAAGCACTATTTGGATATCAAGGCGAACTCCGAGGCGGAATTCAAGCCCCGCACCTATATTTTCGGCGCCAAGGCAGCCCCCGGTTATGACCTTGCCAAGAAGATCATTCGCTTCATCAACGATCTGGGCGCGATGATCGACGCCGACCCCGATGTGCGCGGACGGCTGAAGATCGTCTATCTGGAGGAATACAATGTTTCCATGAGCGAGCGGCTGATGCCGGCAAGCGAGGTAAGCGAGCAGATCTCTCTGGCGGGCACCGAGGCGAGCGGTACCGGCAATATGAAGCTGATGCAGAATGGCGCCATCACGCTGGGTACCATGGACGGCGCCAATGTGGAGATCGCGGAGCAGGTGGGACCGGAGAATATCCTCATCTTCGGCATGAGCACGCCGGAGGCGGAGGAGATGAAGTCCCGCGGCTACCGCCCCGCCGATGCCATTGCCCGCAGTGCCGAGCTGCAGCGGCTGCTGGCGTTTATGGAGCGGGAGGATAACCCCGAGAGCTTCTGGATGCTTGCCGACCATCTGCGCCGTGTAGACCAGTATATGGCGGCGGCGGATTTTGAGAGCTACTCGGCGGCGGACGACCGCGCGGCGGAGATCTACTACAATGACCCGCTGCGCTGGCAGCGCATGAGCCTTGCCAACATCGCGGGCGCGGGCATCTTCTGCGCCGACCGCGCGATCCACGACTACGCGCGGGAGATCTGGCATTTGGATTAAGAATAATTTGGAATAGAAGCATAAAAGGAAAGCGGGCTGTCGCCTAACGGCGTCGCAAAGTTTTATAAAAGGTTTTAATTTGTACGCCTATCCGGCGGGGACTTCCTTTTGCTCGTGCAAAAGTAAGCAAAACACGCTCAGGGGCACCCCGAGACCCCACGCACCGGAACGCCCGCTCGGAACGGCTGTGCCGTCCCGAAGCGTGGGCTAAACGGTGCTTATAGGGTGCCGCAGGCGCATCTGCCCCCTTCCCCTCCCCTCCCCCGAAGCGGGGGAGGGGGTTCCTGTCCCACTTTCTGCTTGTCTTAATTCAGCGCTTGGCAAGTGCTGAGTGCTATGGGCATAAGGGGGTAGACAGCTTAAAAGTATTAGCCCACTGTCCCCATAGTTCCCCTCCTTTGAGGAGGGGAGAGGGGTGGTGGTTCGCCCTTCGCGCTCCAGCGCGCGGGCGATAAAAATGCCGCCGCACGCTACCTGTGGAGCGCATCTGCGCGCAGTACGGATTTATTTTTCTGCTACCGCAGAAAAATAATTTCCGTATCCAGCGCAGCCGAGCGATGCGGGTTTTTAGGGCGGCAGCCCTAAAACGCTTTTGGGTACTTTTGGCGGGACAAAAGTACCACCCCGCCGGTAGGCGGAGACACTATGCTCTAATCAAAAACTTTGTCCCGCCGTCAGGCGACAGCCGACTAAGCCAGATTATCTTTCGCCGCAAGGCGATTTTTCGTTATATTTTACCCCACAAAGAAAGGACAGAACAGCCATGTTTAACAGCCTGCTGGCGGAATATAAAACGCCCTTCGGCGCGGTGGCGGCGGGGGAGGAAATGACCCTGCGCTTTACCCTGCCCGCCGGGGATGGGCGCTGCCCCTCCCTGCTGCTGTACCGCGCGGGGCAGCCGCACCCCATGCTGCTTGCCCCCATGCAGCGGGAAGGGGACGGCTTTACCCTGCGCTACACCCCGCAGGAGGCAGGGCTGTACTACTACGGCTTTCGCCTTTCGGACGGCACCCTGCTGCACCGTGCCCCCGATGGCAGCGCCGACTACGGCGAGGGGCAGCTGTGGCAGCTTACCGTCTACGATAAGGACTACGATATCCCGCAGTGCTTTGCCGGTCGGGTGATGTATCAGATCTTCCCCGACCGCTACTATAACAGCGGCAAGGCGAAAACAGGCGTCCCTGCCGACCGCCGCCTGCACCAAAGCTGGCAGGAGGAGCCGCAAAGCACCCCCGATGCCGATGGGGAATTCCGCTGCAACGATTACTTCGGCGGCGACCTTGCCGGCATTACCGAAAAGCTGCCGGAGCTGTGGGCGATGGGGGTCGGGGTCTTGTACCTCAATCCCATCTTTGAAGCGCACAGCAACCACCGCTACAATACTGCCGACTATATGCGCATCGACCCGCTGCTGGGCGATGAGCAGGATTTTATTGCCCTGTGCCGGCGGGCGCACGAGCTGGGCATCAAGGTCATTCTGGACGGTGTATTCAACCACACCGGCAGTGACAGCCTGTACTTCAATAAAGAGGGTCGCTACGGCACGGGCGGCGCCTGCCGCGATCCGCACAGCCCCTACCGCAGCTGGTACTGTTGGAAAGACCCCGCCGCGAATGTCTACGAGAGCTGGTGGGGCTTCCAAAGCCTGCCGAAGCTCAACAGTCGGGATAAGAGCTGGCGGGAATTCCTGTGCGGAGAAAACGGCATTGTGCGGCACTGGCTGCGGCTGGGCGCCGATGGCTGGCGGCTGGACGTGGTGGACGAATACCCTGATGAGCTGGTGCGAATGATCCGTGAAGCGGCGCGTGCCGAAAAGCCGGACGCCCTTATTTTGGGCGAGGTGTGGGAGGACGCCAGCTGCAAGGAAGCCTACGGCGAGCGGCGGCAGTACCTGATGGGCCACGAGCTGGACAGCGTGATGAACTACCCGCTGCGGCAGGCAATACTGGATTTCCTGCTGCGGGGGGATGGCGCCGCCTTCCGGC
>JBNMIL010000027.1:0-18355 GCA_050873265.1 Angelakisella sp.
CGCCGGCCGCATCAAGGAGATCGGCGAGAGCATCAGCGGCTGGCTGGAGCAGCACGAGCTGGGCTGATCCTTGTAATGAAAGAAAGGCGCCCCCTGCCGGTAAAATGGCAGGGGGCTTTGCTGTCCGTACTACTCCGAAAACAGACGGCGGGAAAGCACCTCGCACAAAAAGACAGAAAGCAGCCCGCAGAAGAAGGTCTCCGGCACCCGACCGGCAAGCTGGCGGGTAAGGATATAATGCTGAAGCGGGGTGCTGCCCCAGCGGCTCAGAACGGCGCTGAGGGCAGTGAGCAGCGACAGCCCCGCGGTGGCGGCTGCTGTGAGAAACAGGGCATTGGCGGCGTAGGGGGAGAGGGTGAGGCGCTTCTTCATGGCGGTCGTCTCCTTTCGGGGAATTCCGACCTTATTCTACCGTAGGGGAGAAAGCACGGCAAGGGGCGGAACACTGGCGAAAAAGGCAGCCGTTTCCATTACGGGAAATGCTTGTATATGCGGGAAAAATCTGCTACAATAGATAAAAACCGGCAATAAAAAGGAGGAGCCTGCCATGAAATGCCCATTCTGCGGATATACCGAAAGCAAGGTAATAGATACCCGTCCTACCGATGAGGGAGAGCGCATCCGCCGCAGAAGGGAATGTTTGCAGTGCGGCAAGCGGTTCACCTCCTACGAGGTGGTGGAGACCACGCCGGTGATGGTCATTAAAAAGGACGGCTCCCGCGAGGCGTTCAGCCACGATAAGCTGCTGCGCGGCGTGCTGAAATCCTGCGAAAAGCGCCCCGTGACACTGGCGCAGCTGGAGGGCATGGTAAGCGAGATTGAGGTGGAGCTGCAGAACCGCATGGACCGTGAGGTGCCCAGCGCGGTGATCGGCGAGCTGGTGATGGAAAAGCTGAAAAAGATAGACCAGGTGGCGTATGTCCGCTTTGCCAGCGTCTACAGGGAATTTAAGGATATCAACAGCTTCCTGCAGGAGCTGAAGGTGATACTGGAGCACGAGAAAAGCTGAATGTAAGCGGTAAAACCGCGGATGTAAGGGCGTTCCCCGCGGAGGGGAGCGCCCTTGGTATGTGTCGAATTGTTCACATTTGCGTTATTGAATCAAGGGGTATGATGTGGTACAATAACCATATCCATATATTGTGTTAGGAGACGCCATGAAGCATATTTTGATATATCTTGTGATCGCCCTCGGCATCTTTGGACTGCTGGGGTGGTACTTTGCGCAGCAGGAGGAGCTGCAGCCGCAGGCGGTGCAATCCAATCTGCTGATAAACAATGTTGCGAAGCAATCGCAGCTGACGGTAAAGATGCTGTTCAGCGATATGAGCAACGAGACAAAAAACGAATTCCGCACCACATTGCAGGCAGAACTGGGCGATGTGGCGGCAGTGGAAGCCCATGACTGCATGGGCAGCGCCGAGGTGCAGCTTTCCTATGCCAAAAAGGTGTTGGAGCAGGGCTGCGCGGTGCTGATGCTGGAGCCGGTGGACGACACCGTGACCGATGAACTGCTGGCGCTGGCGCAGGAGTACGGTGTGCCGGTGATACTGATGAACCGCCGCGCGACCGCCGAGCAGCTTGCCGCCTGTGATAACCTGTATGGAATTGTAATGGCGGAGGACACCGAGGACGCCGAGCTGACCCGTCTGGCGGATACCATCGCCGACTACTGGGCAAATAACCGTGATGACCTGGATTGCTGGATCCGCAATGATACGCTGTCGATCGCCGCGGTGACGGAGTACGGCTTTGAGGAGAGCGGCAAGTGGGAAAAGCTGCAGAGCCTGCTGGCGGAGCGTGACTGCACCGCCGTGCTGTGCAGCGATACCATAACGGAGTATCTCAACTACAACCTGGAGCATGCGTTTGACGCGCTTTACTATAAGGGACCGGAGCTGATCCTGTTCAGTGACAGCGCCGATGCCGAAAAAGCCTACACCTACTACAACGACCCGACCGAGTACCCCAATGGCTACGGCGGCACACTGTGGGCAGTCATGGAGGCGGACGAAACGGCATATAACCTGTATAAGGACGGAAAAGTTCTGTTTGCGGAGGGCGGCAGCGGCTACCTGATGGGCAGAGCTGCCGCGCAGATGGTCAAGCTGCTGCTGAACGGCGAAGCGCCCCGCGTTTCCATTCAGCTGGCGACGCCTGCCGATGGCGGAAAAACTTACCTTTGCAATATGGTGGTGCTGCGTAATACAATAGCAGTCGAGGAGCCGGAGGAGACCGAGACAACGGAGGAGCAGAATTCCGTGATGAGCGCTCCGATGAGAATTTCCTGACAGGGAAGCAGCAAAACGACCCTGTAACGACACTGTTACAGTACAGCGATAAACCAAAAAGGGGGAGAGAGCGATGCGGAAGTTTACGGCGGTGCTGATGGCTTTGGTGTTGGCTCTTTCTCTTTTTGCCTGCGGCAAGGAGCCGGAGCAGAGTGACACGCCGGGCTCCAATATCCAGCAGGGAACGGTGATCCTGCCCAAGCCGCAGGAAGACGGAGAGAACAGCGAGAGCGGGCAGAACGGGGAATATCCCTCTGCCGATGACCCGCTGCCCACCCAGCCGGAGGAGCCCCAGAAGCCGCAGGAAGATAAAAAAGACGAGCCCCAAAAGCCGGAAAACAACGCCGGCGAGAATAAGCCTGCCAAAGAGGAGAAACCGAATAACAGCGGCGGCAATACAACGGTGCCGAGCGGCGAGTACCGCGCGGTGTGGATTAGCTACCTGGAGCTGGGCAACATGCTGACCGGCAAGACCGCCGCGCAGTTCCGCAGCAATATCGGGGCGGCATATGACAATGTAAAAAACCTGGGCTGCAATACGGTGATCGTCCATGTGCGCCCCTTTGGTGATGCGCTGTATGCTTCCTCTTATTTTCCTACCTCGTATCTTATCACGGGGACAGAGGGGGACGCGCTGCCTTTTGATCCTCTGACGATCATGGTGGAGGAGGCGCACAGCCGCGGGCTGACCTTTGAGGCGTGGCTGAACCCCTACCGGGTACGGGCGCGCAGCGGCAGGGCGCTAAGCAGTGATAACCCTGCCCAGCAGTACATAAACAACGGCAGTGACGCCGTGTACCAGACCGCAAATGGCGGCATCTTCTATAACCCGGGTTCCCGCGAGGCGATCGACCTGATCGTGAACGGGGTGCGGGAGATTGTAAGAAATTACGATGTGGATGCGATCCACTTTGACGATTACTTCTATGCCACGACCGACAGCAGCATTGACAGCGGACTGTACGCGGCAAGCGGCAGCGGGCTTTCGCTGGCGGCATGGCGGCGGCAGAATGTCAACACCATGGTGCGGGAGGTCTACGCCGCGGTGAAGGCAGAAAAACCGTCGGTGCGCTTCGGTATCAGCCCGCAGGGCAATACCAAGGCGAACTACGATACTCTGTATGCCGATGTTGCCACATGGCTGGGCAATACCGGCTATGTGGATTACATCTGCCCGCAGATCTATTATGGCTTTAATAACGCCACCTGCCCGTACAGCACGGTGCTGGCGGAATTCAACGGCATGATAAAGGTGAGCGGCATTGACCTGTATGTAGGGCTGGCGGCTTACAAGATTGGCAATGAGGATACCTATGCCGGTGCCAACGGCAAGTACGAATGGCAGCAGAACAGCGACCTTTTAAGCCGCATGGTGACCAAGGCGCGGGACGCGAGCCATTATAAGGGCTTCTGCCTATACAGCTACAATTCGGTGATCTCGCCCGCTGCCGGCGTAAAGGCGCAGGTGCAGGCGGAGCTTGCCGCCCTGAGCAGGATACTATAACCGACCCACGGGAGGACAGTCGTGTCAAAATTCAGGAAGAACAATACCAAAAAAGCGCTGCTTTTCACACTGGCTTTTGCAGTTATTATAGCCGGTGCGCTGACAGTTACCCTTTTTACCGATTGGAACCCATTGGGCGCACTGGCGGGACCGACCCAGCCCGAGCCGGATCATCAGGAGCCGGACCCCATTCAGCCCGATAATACGGCGACCGATGAGCCGAACACCGAGCCGGAGCCGGAGCTGCCCGTCACCTTCAATATCCCCGACCGTATGCGGGCAGTGACCATTATGCCCAGCGAAGATTTCCTGACCGAGAAAAACGAAGCCGCCGACGATGTAAAGAAGGAGATAGACGCGGCGCTGGACGCGGCAAAGGCGCTGGATATGAATACCGTTCTGGTGGGGACAAGCACCGCTGACTTTGCGGCATATGACAGCCTGACAAGACCTGCCGCCAACGCGGTCTTTGATCCGCTGGATTATCTTATCACGGGAGCGCGCAGCCGTGGGCTGTATGTGTACTGCTTCTATGACCTGAAAGCGACCTACGATGGTGTGGGGCTGGTAACTTACCCCCGCTTTGATACCGCACTGATGAACGATGTGGAAAAGGAACTGGGCGCCTTTTTGGAGAAATACGCTCCGGACGGGCTGTTCTTTACAAACTATGACTTTCCGGAAAGCGATACCGCCTTTGCCGATTACCTGAGCTGCGGCGGAGGTATGAGCTACGGCGACTATCTGGACGGCGCTTCCCGCCAGCTGGTGGAACTGGCAAGCAATTTGGTACGCGAAAAAGCCCCTGCCGTGCAGGTGGGTCTGGTAACGGAGCCGCAGTGGGCGACCACCAAGGAGAATGAGGCGGGACAGAATACTCTCGATCCCTATTCCATGCTGACCGACGGACATTGCGATGTGAAGGCGATGCTGGAGGACGGCTTGGCGGATATGATCGCGGTCAAGGCGTTTGGTTCGCTGACCGACAGTAAGATCCCGTTTGAGCGGATCGTCAAGTGGTGGTCGGAGCTGGCGGCGGAAAATGAAGTAAGAATGTATGCCATTCATGCCGCCGACCGTATGGCGAACAGCACCTACGCGGGCTGGGGTTCCTCCGACCAGATGACCAAGCAGGCGATCACGCTGGAAAGCCACAAGGGCTGCGGCGGCAGCATCTTCTACGGGCTTGCCAGCATGAAAGCCGACCCTGCCGGCTCGGTAACGCTGCTGAAAAAATACTTCCGCAACGAGGTAAATACCGATTATATCATGACCGAGCTGAGCATTTCGGTGCCGGCGAAGCTGACCTATTCCACCTACGAGCCGACGGTGCTGTTCCGCGGCGCTTCCGACCCGACCAATCCGGTGACGGTGAACGGCACCGAGATCAAGACCGACGCCAACGGCTATTTTTCCAAGAGTTATGACTTAAAGCCGGGGCTGAACACCTTTACCATCGTCCATAAGGATAAAACGCTGGTGTATAAGATCACCCGCAATGTTAAGATATTCCAAAGCGTCGCGCCGACCGGCTCCCTGACAGTAGACGGCAACACTGATATCACGCTGACGGCGATGGCATACGAAAATGCTACCATTACCGCCACAGTGAACGGACAGACCGTGACATTGACTCGTGATACCAGCGAAGATGACAATACCGATAAGGATTCCTTCTATGTAAAATATACCGGTACATTCCGCACGCCCGCTGCCAGCGGCAGTGTGAAAAACCTGGGCAATATCACCTTTAAGGGAAGCTGGGAGGGCAAGGAGGAGACCGAGACCGGTGCTTCCATCAAGGTGAACAAGATCGCCGAGGTGGGCAGCGGCAGTCCGATCATTGTGACCGCCAGCCAGGCGGAGACTTTCCCGACCAGCACGCTGGACGATCTTTCCGACGGCAGCTATTATCCACTGCCCAAGGGCACGCTGGATTATACCGTAGGCGACATGATCGTCTTTACCAGCGGAAGCTCTACCTACCGGTACTATAAGCTCGCCAGCGGGCTGCGCGTTTACGCCAGCGATGTCGCCGCCACCAGCCAGCAGGTGCAGGACGTGGTGATCAGCGGTATGAGCGTTACCGCCAATGCCAGTACCACCACGGTGGCGCTGAACATGAGCCAGCCGACCAGCTATTCCGTGAGCTATTCCAGCAGCGGCATTTCCTTTACCTTCAGCTATCTTAAATCCGCCTGCGGCAGCCTGACCACACTGACCAAGAACCCGATCTTTTCTTCGGCAACATGGAGCGGCGATACACTGACACTGCGGTTCCGCAAGACCAACGGCATGTGCGGCTATACCGCAAGCTATAACGGCAATACCCTTTCGCTGCAGTTCAATAATCCGCCCAGCAGCATTGCGGGGGCGAGGATCGTCATTGACCCGGGACACGGCGGTACCGATGTAGGTGCGCTGGGATTCTATCCCGGCAAGCACGAAGACTATGTGAACCGGCAGATCGCCACGGAGCTTGCGGCGATTCTGCGCAACCAGGGCGCATCGGTACTGCTGATCGATACGACCGGCAGCGCAAAGGTCGTATTGCAGACCCGTGTGGCGCAGGCTTCCAGCTTTAAGCCGCAGATCTTCCTGAGTGTTCACAGCAACTCTGCCACCAATTCCTCGGCGCGGGGCAGCGAGGCGTACTATTTCTACGATTTCAGCCAGCAATTCTGCAGCTATGTGAACAGCGCTCTGTATAACGCCATGGGCAACTACAACCGCGGCGCGAAGTACGGGCTGTACTATGTGACCCGTACCACGCAGTACACCTCGGTGCTGGCAGAATGCGGCTTTATGAGCAATGAGAGCGAGTATGTGCAGCTTTTGCAGAACTATGCGCAGATCGCAAGCTCGCTTGCCAATGGCATCGGGAATTACATCAACAGTATTTACAGCGGCTACACCGCTACCGGCACCGAAACGGTGGGCAAGGTATCGCAGATCCCCGTAAAGGGTGTAACGCTGGATAAGACCACACTGGAGCTGACGGCGGGCGCAACTGCCCAGCTGTCCGCGAAGCTGAACCCCGAGGACGCGACCGACCAGACCATGACCTGGAGCAGCAGCAACAGCGGTGTGGTAACGGTAGATGAAAACGGCGCGCTGAAGGCGGTAGCGGCAGGCACGGCGACCATTACGGTGAAGACCACCGACGGCGGTTATACCGCAAGCTGTACCGTAACGGTGAAGCCAGCGGCGGTAACAGAGGTTCTGCTGGATAAGGCAACAGTAACGCTGAAGGTGGGCGAAAGCATTGTGCTGAACGCCACCGTGCTGCCCGAAAATGTGACCGATAAAACGGTACAGTGGAGCAGCAGCGCCCCCGGCGTGGTAAAGGTAGAAAACGGCAAGCTGACCGCCCTGGCGGAGGGAAATGCGATCATTACCGCAAAATGCGGGGAGAAGAGCGCCTTCTGTACAGTGACGGTGCAAAAGAGCGATACGACCGCCGAAAGCGTAACGCTGGATAAGACCACACTGGAGCTGACGGTGAACGGCAGCGAAAAGCTGACCGCGACGGTACTGCCGGAGGATACGGCGGTAAAGACGGTGCAGTGGAGCAGCAGCGATGAGACCGTTGCCAAGGTAGCGGCGGACGGCACCGTAACAGGCGTGAAAGAGGGAACGGCGATCATTACAGCGAAGTGCGGCGAAAAGAGTGCCGAGTGTACCGTAACGGTCAAGTCGAGCCTGATCGTGGTGGTGCCAACCTCCATTGCGCTGGGACAGAACAGCATGACCCTTTCGCTGGGCAGCAAGATCACGCTGGTTGCCATTATTGAGCCGCAGGGCGCGGCAGGCACGACCCTGACATGGAGCAGCAATGCTCCCAATATTGTGGAGGTGGCGGCAGACGGAACGCTTTCGGCGCATGCTGTCGGCACGGCGACCATTACCGTGACCACAACAAACGGTCTTTCGGCAAGCTGCGAGATCACCGTGGCATAAAGCGGAATAATAAAAAGAGCGGGAGACCGGAAAGAAAGCCGGTTTCCCGCTTTTGGCTGGGGACAGTTTTTCGGTCAAATTGCTGGAAGAAATCTTGACATTTTACCCGACAATTTGTAATCTTAAATCGTATTATTTTATGACAAAAGGGAGGCGGCGCCATGCAGGGAGACTTTGAGGCGTTCTACCGGCGGCATGTTGGGGCGATCTATCGCCTTTGCTATGCGTTTATGAAAAATGCGGCAGACGCCGAGGACTGCACCGAGGATACCTTTGTGCGCGCTATGACCTGCGATGTGACCTTTGAGAATGAGCGGCACGAGCGCAGCTGGCTGACGACAACGGCAATGAACCTCTGCAAGGACAAGCTGAAGCACTGGTGGCAGAAAAAGACTGCCCCGCTGGAGGAGCAGACCGAGCAGCCCGCACCGGAACCAGAGGATCTGGGTGAAGTGCGGGAGGCGGTGATGGCGCTGCCGCCGAAATATAAGGAGGTCATCTGGCTTTATTATTACGAGGGATTCCAAACCGACGAAATAGCGTCAATGCTGGGGCGACCGCCATCGACTGTACGCAACCAGCTGAAGGACGCCCGCGAAAAACTGCGGACTGTATTGGGAGGTGAGGGCACATGAGCGAAAACGATATCAAAAAAGTGTTTGAGGAATCAGCGCTTTCGGCGGAAGCCGAGGACCGTATGCTCCGCAATATTCTGCAAAAAGCTGGGCAGACAACCCCCGCCAAAGAAGACGATAATGTTACTTCGTTCCCCACAGAACAGAAAAGCCGAAAAGCCCCGCAGTGGAAACGCTGGGGCAGCATGGCGGCGTGCCTTGTGCTGGTGGCGGCTGCCGGTATGCTGCTGCCCAGACTTTTGCCCAATGACGGGACCATTGAGGAAGACGACCCGCCCGTGATGATTGGCTCGCCGATAGAAGATGTGACCGGCGCACAGGATTTTGAAAAGCTGGGCTTTACCATTGATGCGCCGCAGGGCGCGGAGGAGGTAACCTACTGCATCTTTGATGGCGAGATCGCTCGTGTGAACTTTACGGTGAACGGACACGGCTACAGCTATGAAGCGGCTAAACTTGCTGGTGATTTTTCCGGTGTCGAGGGAGAGACTATCGGCAGCACGGTGCTGAACGCAGAATACGGCGCGGTATTAGAACGCCTTTCTACAGGAAATTGGCGTGCCCACTGGGATCGGGACGGGGTAAGCCGTTACCTTACCAATTTTGACGATGCTGCCGAGGAGGACATTGCCGCTGTTGTATTGACACTCATCGCGCAGGGTTAAACAGAATAAAATGATCCGTTTTCGGGGGGCTTTTCGCTCTCCGAAAATTTTTTATTATTATTTTCTCGATTTTCCCGACATTTTCACTTGCTCCTTCGTATGGATAGATGAACGGGAAAAGACCTCCCGAAAAACATATCTGATAAGGAGAACGAAAACCATGAAACGCATTTTTATTATTCTTTTGTCCGCATTGATGATCCTGTCCCTTGCTGCCTGCGGCAGCAATCATAACGGCGGCAAGACCGAAGTTACCATGACCGCTGCGGAAGTACTCAATAATCTTAAAAAGTCGCTGGGTGACAGCTACACCAGCGATACTGCCGAGAGCGAAGACCGCATGACTGGCTATTGGGGCTTGGATCTGAGCCAAATCGAAAGCTGGGCGGCGGAAACAAATTCCAATTCCAGCCTTAATTCCGACTGTGCCATCGTTTTAAAAGTCAAAGAGGGCTACGCCAATGACGCGGCGGCGCTGCTGCGAAAGGGATTGATCAGATCGTTAGCTACAACCGAATGTATCAGATGGATCTTCAGCGTGTGTTGCAGGGGCGTCTTTACATCAACGGCAATTATGTTGCCCTCATCATCGAAGGTCAGCAGGGCGACTGGGAAGCAAGTGAGGAGGATCAGGCGAAGTTCGCCGCTGAGGAAGCTGCCAAGGTGGACGAAGCGTGGAAAGCCATCTTCGGCGCGGCGGTCAATTCCATTACCATTCCCGCCGATAACGGCAATTCCGGCTTTAACATGAATGACGACGAGGGGCTGCTGGGCGGCTGATCCCTGCAAAGAACCGGTGTCCTTTGCCAAGCGGAGGGATTGAATAATGGTGTTTTCCAGTCTTACATTTTTGCAGTGCTTTTTGCCGCTTTGCCTGCTTTGCTACTTCATTGCCCCTAAAAAGTGGCGCAACGGACTGCTGTTTGTTTTCAGCCTGCTTTTTTACGCATGGGGCGAGCCGGTGTATGTGGTGCTGATGATCTTTTCCACCGCGCTGGATTTCACCTGCGGACAGATGGCGGAGCGCCACAGGGGACAAAGGAGCGCGAAGATCGCGCTGCTGGTATCGGTTTGTGTCAATTTGGGATTGCTGGGGCTGTTCAAATACAGCGATTTTCTCATCGCCACTGTCAACGGCATTTTGGGCACGGCACTTCTGCAGCCGAACCTGCCGCTGCCCATCGGGATCAGTTTTTACACCTTCCAGACCATGAGCTACACCATCGATGTGTACCGCGGTGAAGTGAAAGCACAGAAGAATATCATTGATTTCGGGGCGTATGTCACGCTGTTCCCGCAGCTTATCGCGGGTCCCATCGTCCGCTACCAGACCGTGGCGGAGGAACTGGAGCACAGGGAATGTACGGCGGACCTCTTCGCCGAGGGGGTACGGCGCTTTGCCTGCGGCATCGGCAAAAAGGTGTTGCTGGCAAATAACATCGGGCTGCTGTGGGAGACGGCGTCCGCACAGGCGGCGCCCACCGTGCTGACAGCATGGCTTGGTATTATCGCTTACGGGTTCCAAATCTACTTTGATTTTTCCGGCTACTCCGATATGGCGATCGGCTTGGGGCGAATGCTGGGCTTCCGCTTCCTTGAAAACTTCAACTATCCGTTCCTTGCCGATAGTATCACCGATTTCTGGCGGCGCTGGCATATCTCCATGGGCAGCTGGTTCCGTGACTATGTCTATATCCCGCTGGGTGGCAACCGCGGCGGGCTGATAAAGCAGCTGAGAAATATCGCTATCGTGTGGCTGCTTACCGGCTTTTGGCACGGGGCAAGCTGGAACTTTGTCCTGTGGGGCGTGTATTTTGGCGTATGGCTGGTGCTGGAAAAGCTGTTTTTACTGCGCTGGCTGCAAAAGCTGCCCGCACTGCTGCGCCATCTGTACGCGCTGGTGCTGGTAACGGTAAGCTGGACGCTCTTTGCGTTCACGGATATTGCCAAAGGATTTTCGTGGTTCAAGGCAATGTTTACCGGAACGCTGCTGGATAGCGGCAGCCTGTACCTGCTGGTTACTTATGGGCTGATGCTGCTTCTTTGCGCCGTGGCGGCGACCCCCATGGGCAGGCGCTGCTATAAGAAGATGAATGAACGGCTTGGGCAGCGGGCGCTGACCATAGCCGATTGCGGCGGGCTGCTTTGTGTGCTGGTGGTCTCTATGGCGTACCTTGTCAGCGGCAGCTATAACCCATTTTTGTATTTCCGTTTTTGAGGTGAGAATATGCGCGGCAAAATAGTGACTTCTTTTTTCTGTCTGCTGCTGGCGGTATCCGCCCTTGCCGGCTGGCTGCTGCCTGACCGATATTATTCCGAGCGGGAAAAGCGCACGCTGATGCAGATACCGCAGTTTACGGCAGCCGATTTTATCTCCGGCAAATTCAGCGACACGCTGGAAAGCTACCTTACCGATCAGGTGCCGCTGTGTGATGACTGGGTCACGCTGAAAACCTATCTGGAGCTGGCTGCAGGCAAACGGGAAAGCGGCGGTGTTTATATCGGCAGGGACAATTATTTGATGGATAAATTCACCTCTTACAGCAAAAAACAGCTTGCCGCCAATGCCAAGGCGCTGGCGGAGCTGCAGAAGAAGCTGGCGGCAGAGGGGATCCCCATGAATACCATGCTTGTTCCGATGGCGGCGCAGGTTCTTACCGATAAGCTGCCTGCCTTTGCGCCAGTGGCGGATTATGATGCGATATTTAAGGTGCTGATCGACGCGGGGGTCAATACGGTAGAGGTGATAGGCGCCCTTTCCGCCCACAGTGGGGAAGACATTTATTACCGCACCGACCATCATTGGACGAGCCTTGGCGCGTACTATGCCTATTGCGCGTGGCGCGGCATTACCCCCGCGGCGGAGGAATGGACAAGGGAGGTTCTCTGCGATAATTTCTACGGCACTACATGGAATAAGGTTCTGCTGCCCACAGTCCCTGCCGAAAGGATCACTGCATGGTACCAGCATGCCAAGAGAAGTGTCAGCTATAATAATGGGGAATACCAAACTGACAGCATTTACGAGCGTAAATATCTTTCCGGCAGCGACCAGTATGCGGTATTCCTCAATTCCAATCAGGCGCAGACGGTCATAGAGGGGAGTGGCGAAGACGGCAAGCTGCTGCTGATCAAGGATTCCTACGGCAATACCTTCGTCCAATTCCCCGTGGAGGACTACGCGGAAGTCCATGTCCTCGACCTGCGCTTTTTTAAGGGCGATGTAACAGAATATGCCGCGGAGAACGGTATTACCGATGTGCTGGTTCTGTACGGCACACAGAACTTTGTAAAGGATACAAACATTTCGCTTTTGCAGTAATGGCTGAGATTCATTATTGTTTGTTCCCAAAAAGAAAAAGCTGTGCAAGTGGTTTTTCCACTTACGCAGCTTTTTGCTTGTTTTACATGAGTTCCCGCATTTTTCCTATTTGAACATAGGCAAAGACCTTATCCGCCCAATATGTATAATTTGCGTGGGTATTTAATAGATACGGGATCAACTTCTCTTGGATCACAGCCTTGTCTATTTTGAAGGAACTGATAATAAATATGCTTCCTTCCGGCTTTAATACCCTTTCACATTCTTTTAATACCGAGGGAAAGACAGTATCCAGATGGGCTATCGCATTATAAATAACGACGGTATCAAAGGTTTTATCATTATACTTCATGTCCGTCGCATCTATAAGATCAAACGCAACATTGCTGCACGCTGAGATTTCTTTATTAAGTCTGGACGCATCAATGTCGATACAATTCACCTTTTTTGCTATTTCACAAGCTGCAATAGAAAATTCAGCGCAGCCGCAAGCTACTTCAAGAACGGTTTGCCCTTCAATTTTATCCCTTATCCTGTTCAAAGCTTGCTTTACTCTCGTCATTGTTTTACCTTTTGCCTTTTGTAGAGTTTCAAGTCTCGTTTGATCGTTTTGCGCACAAGGAAACCTTATCCGAAGTAATTGACCGCAAGGATAGCGACCCCCAGAATGACAAGAATGGAGCCGGTGACGCGATTGAGGACAATGGGGGAGGCTTTATTGGCGAGGGACGCTGCCACCTGCGCAAAGATAAGAGTGCTGACGATGCAGATGATGAGCGCCTCGGTATCCGGCAGACCGCCGATCACAAAGTGACTGACGGAGCCGGTGAGAGCGGTCGCGCTCATAATGAATACACCGGTGCCGACGGCGGTCTTCAGCTCGTAGCCCAGCACGGAGGTAAGGACGAGGAGCATCATCATGCCGCCGCCCGCGCCCACAAAGCCGCAGATGAAGCCGACCATAGCGCCGCAGAGGACAGAACGGATCGCTTTTTGGCGGGCAGTCGCCGTCTGGAAGCGCTGCTTGGGCGCCAGCACCGGCTTGACAATGAATTTGATGCCGAGCAGCAGCGTCATCAGGGTGGAAAAGCTGCCCATGGTGGCTTTGGGAACGATGCTGGCGATGTAGCTGCCCACTAAAGTGAAGCACAGCACGCTGACCATCATAATGACGCCGTTTTTGATATCGAGGTTTTTGTTTTTACCATAGGTGTAGGCGGAAGCGGCACTTGCCAAAACATCGCTGGCAAGGGCAATGCCGACAGCAAGGTATGGATCCATGTGCAGAAAAGTGATGAGCATGGGGCTGATGACTGCGGCGGCGCTCATACCCGCAAAGCCGGTGCCAAGCCCCGCGCCCAAGCCTGCCAGTATGCAAATAATGATTTTAAACATAGGCTCTCCCAATAAAAAAGATGATACCATTATAATGTACGCGCGGCGAAAGTCAATGGTCACTCCCGCATGAATGGACAGCAGTACGCATAAACTGGGAAAGGACAGGGGGTGGCAAAATGCGCTATGACCGCAAAAAGAGACGAAAGAGCGAAGAATACCGACCAGCGGGATATGGCAGAGCAAAACGGCAGGCGGCAGTGCGGGAACCAAGGCGGGAGGGGCAGGGGTTACTGCTGCTGATGGCGCAGACGGTGCTGTGTGCCGCGGCATTGGCAGTGGTTTTTACCATGCAGTACATAAAGCCGCAGGAATATAAGACATTGGGTGAGTATTACACTAAGGTGACGGCAGCAGAGACCGACGAGCAGGACGAAACTCTGCGTCTTTTGGCGACGCCCATCACGGCAGAGCAGCTGCGCCTGTGGTGGGAGAACTGGCAGCCGCCAAAGCTGGCGGAGGTGTTCGCGTGGGCGGAGGGGGAACTTGCCATGGGTGGCGAGGAACCGGTTTTCCCGAGAAATGCCTCCTACCGCAAGGTGCTGGTGAGCGTGCCGGCAATGTCGCCTCTACCGGTGGACGCAGTCATAACCTCAGACTATGGCGAGCGGACACACCCCATCAGTGGAGCGTGGGACTTCCACACCGGAATAGACCTTGCGGCTGCGGCAGAAACGCCTGTTTACCCGATCTACGCGGGAGAGGTGACGGCGGTGGGCAGCTCCCAAAGCTACGGAAATTATGTCAAGCTGCGGCACAGCGATAACCTGGAAACGGTATATTGCCACTGTGAAGCGATCCTGTGCAGGGAGGGCGACAGAGTAACGGTGAATGATGTCATAGCACGGGTGGGCAGCACCGGTGTATCCACCGGTCCGCACCTGCATCTTTCGGTGCTGGCGGAGGGGTACTATGCAGACCCGATGAACCTGTATAGCTGATGAACTTTACATTAGGAAAAACGCAGGTCACGGTGAGCTTTTGGCTGGCGGTGGGGCTGTGCTCGGCGGCGCGGCTCCCCGGGCGGCTGCTGCCGCTGCTGCTTACGGCGGTCACGCTGCACGAGTTCGGGCATTTTGCCTATCTGCTGCTGCGGAAAAAGCATGTGGGGTGCATGCGGCTTTCGCTGACCGGCGTGCGGGTAACGCTGGCGGACGGCGCGCGGCTGAGCGGCGGGGAGGAGCTGCTGCTGAACCTGTGCGGACCCGCCGCAAATCTTCTGACGGGCGTGGCGGTACTGATCTGCGGCAGAACCATGCAGGCGGTGCGAATGGCTGCGGCGAGCTTTGCGGTGGCGGCGGCGACCCTGTTGCCGCTGGGGGTGAGTGACGGAACGGCGATCGTGGATATTCTGCTGGAGCGGTACTTATCCCGCATGCCGGAGCAGGGGAGAAAATGGCTGCGGCGGGGAATCGGCGCGGTGCTGGCGGCAGAACTTTTGGCGGTGGGCGGGGCTTTTGGTTGAAGATGGGCGCCGAATGTGATATGATAAAGCATATCATACGATAATCGGAGGCTGAAATGATCCCATCTGAGATAGAAAGACTGCTGCCCAAGGTGCAGAAGCCGGCGCGCTACTGCGGCGGCGAGATCAACACCGTCATAAAGGATAAGGCAAAAGTGACCACCCGTGTGGCATTCTGCTTCCCCGACCTGTACGAGGTGGGCATGAGCCACCTTGGCATGAAGCTCTTTTATTCCGCCTTTAATAAGCGGGAGGAGATCTGGTGCGAGCGGGTATTCGCTCCGGCGGAGGATATGCGCAGTCTGATGCTGGAGAACGGCATCAAGCTGTACGGTCTGGAGAGCTTTGACCCGCTGGACGAATTCGATGTCATCATGTTCACCCTGCAGTATGAGCTGTGCTATACGGGCGTGCTGGATATGCTGTATCTTTCCGGTATTCCGCTGCGGCAGAAAGACCGCAAGGGGCTGGAGCATCTGGTAATGGGCGGCGGTCCCTGCGCCTGCAACCCGGAGCCGATGGCGGATTTCTTTGACCTGTTCTTTTTGGGTGAGGGTGAGGAGGTCGACCTGGAGGTGCTGGATCTTTACGGCATCGCCAAAAAAGAGGGCTGGAGCCGGGAGGAATTCCTGCAGAATGCGGCGCTGATCGAGGGGGTGTATGTGCCCTCACTTTATGAGATCACTTACCATGAAGACGGCACCGTAGCCGCCATCACGCCGAAAAACGGTGCGCCCGCGACCATCAAAAAACGCATTATGCCGGATTTTGATAAGGCGGATTTCCCCGAAAGCTTTGTGGTGCCGTTTATTGATGTGGTGCATGACCGTGCGGTGACCGAGGTGCTGCGCGGCTGTATCCGCGGGTGCCGCTTTTGTCAGGCAGGGTATATTTACCGCCCGTACCGCGAGCGCAGCGCCGATGTGATCGACCGTCAGGCATATGACCTGTGCCATAACTGCGGTTATGATGAGGTTTCGCTTTCTTCCCTTTCTACCAGCGACCACAGCCACCTTGCCGACCTGATGGAGAAAATGCTGGTGTGGGCGGAGCCGGAGCATGTGGATCTTTCGCTGCCCTCACTGCGCATCGACAGCATGACCCCGCGCCTTCTGGAGCTGGTGCAGCGGGTACGCAAAAGCGGTCTGACCTTTGCGCCGGAGGCGGGCAGCCAGCGCCTGCGGGACGCCATCAATAAGAACATCACCGAGCAGGAGGTACTGGATACCTGCCGCATGAGCTTTGAAAGCGGCTATACAGCGGTGAAGCTCTACTTTATGATGGGACTGCCCACCGAGACCGAAGAGGATATCAAGGCTATTATAGAATTGGCGCAGAAAGTGGTGGATCTGTTCTATCATCTGCCCAACAAGCCAAAGGGCAAGGGCGTCACCGTCAGTATCAGCGTGGCATGCTTTGTGCCGAAGCCCTTTACGCCGTTCCAGTTTGAACCGCAGGATACACCGGAGCAGTTTGTAGCAAAACAGAAATTGCTGCTGGATACAGTCACCAGCCGGAAAATATCGATCAGCTACCATGACAGCGGGACAAGCCGCATCGAGGCGATACTGGCGCGCGGCGACCGCCGCCTTGCCGATGTGGTGGAGGCAGTATGGCAGGCAGGCGGCAGGCTGGAGGGCTGGGAAGATCACTTCCTGCCCGCCCGCTGGTACGAGGCGCTGGAAGCGGCGGGGCTTTCCCCCGATTTTTATGCCACCCGCAAGCGGGAGTACGACGAACTGATGCCGTGGGATCATTTGGACTACTTTGTTTCCAAGGAGTTCCTGATCCGGGAAAACCGGCTGACCCATGAAAGCAAGACCACGCCCAACTGCCGCCAGCGCTGCTCCGCCTGCGGCGTAAGCCGTGAACTAAACGAGAAAGGGGTGACCTGCAGTGGAAACTGTCCGTGTGTTCTTCGCTAAAGAGGGACGGCTGAAGTATATCTCCCATTTGGACGTCACGCGGTGCTTGGCGCGGGTATTCAAGCGCAGCGGGCTGCCCATCTGGTACACGCAGGGCTTTAACCCGCACGCCTACCTGACCTTTGCGCTGCCGCTGCCGCTGGGAGTGGAGAGCCGGTGCGAATCCTTCGATTTCCGCTTGACTGAGGTAGTCGGCAATGAGGAGGTCTGTGACCGGCTGAATGCCGTGCTGCCCGATGACCTGCGGGTACTGCGCGCGGCGGCGCCAGTGCTGGAGCCAGGTGCCATCTGCTGGGCGGATTACCGGCTGACCTTCCGTGATGCCGATCCGGCGGCAGGGGAGGCACTGGATCGCCTGTTGGCGGCAGAGCGGCTGCCGGTCATAAAGAAAACAAAAAAAGGCGAGCAGGAAATAGATCTGAAAGAGAAGATGACAATTCTGAGTGTCAGCAAAGCCGCGGACGAACTGGTGCTGGAGGTACGGCTGCCGGCGGGCGGTACACTGAATTGGAGCCCCATGTTGGTGACCGGCGCCTACAATGAACTGCTGGGGCGGGAGCCGTACTGGACAGGTCTGGAACGCACCGCTGTTCTTACCGAAGATTTTTCGGATTTCTGTTAAGTTTTGCTTGCAATCGGGCTTGCGCTGTGTTATTATGATACGGCATGAGAACTGCGACCGGCAACCGGCGCAGGTTTTGATGTTGGCTGCAAAGCCAAACATTAAACTGAACAGTCCGCTGCCCGACCGATGGAGTTTAGAGGTAAGAATGTTTGGATATTTTAAGGAGGATAAAATCCATGGACGCATTGAAACTGATGTCCGAGAGCTGCCTGAAGAAGGATCTGCCTGTTGTTAATGTCGGTGATACCGTACGCGTACAGGTTCGCATTCAGGAAGGTAACCGTGAGCGTCTGCAGGCCTTTGAGGGCACTGTAATCGCCAAGAAGCACGGTGGTATCGCTGAGACCTTCACCGTTCGCCGTCTTTCCCACGGCTGCGGTGTCGAGAGAGTTTTCCCCATTCACAGCCCGAAGGTAGCCAGTGTTGAGTTGGTACGCAAGGGTCGTGTGCGCCGCGGCAAGCTGTATTATCTGCGCGGCAGAGTGGGCAAGGCTGCCAAGGTCAAAGAGGTTCTGGGCTAATTTTTCCACAAAAGGCGAGAGGACACTGTATGGTTGTCCTCTTTTGC
>JBNMIL010000028.1:0-18325 GCA_050873265.1 Angelakisella sp.
CGGTGAGGCTATTACCGCTCAGAACTTTGTAGCCTGGCAGATGTTCCTCGCTTCTCCCGCCGGTAAGGAGATGGGCGTTGTTTCCGCCAGCTATGATATGCTCCCCGGTGGTGTAGCTTATCGCAACGGCGAGACCAATGTTCTCTCCGGTCTGCGCATCTATGATGACAAGACCTTCTCTATCACCATTCTCAAGACCAACGAGGCTGGCGACACCGACTACCTGCCCTACTACTATGATCTGGGCTACGGTGCTCTGCGCGCTGTTAACCTGACCTATTGGTTTGGCGAGGGCTGGTCTGTTGCTGATGACGGCGAGGGCGTTTACTTTGTAAATGCTGACGGCAAGGACTTCACCGCTGCTAACATCGGCGATGCTGTTACCGCTGCCCGTTATGCCACCAGCGACCGTGTTACTTCCGGTCCTTACAACCTCGTCAGCTTCGATCAGAGTTCCCGCGAGATCGTTCTGGAAGCCAACGAGAACTACAACGGTAACTTTGAGGGTCAGAAGCCCGGAATCCAGAAGCTCGTTATCGTTAAGACCGAGCAGGATACCGTTATGGACATGATCGCTACCGGTCAGATCCAGATCTACTCCGGTATTGCTGATGGCGCTCAGGTCAACGCTGCTCTCGACCTCATCGAGGCTGGCACCATTGACAGCAGCTATACCACCTATGACCGTGCCGGTTACGGCTACTTCGCCTATGCCTGCGACTTTGGTCCTTCCCAGTTTGTTGAGTTCCGTCAGGCTGTTGCTTACCTGCTGGACCGCAATGAGTTTGCTCAGACCTTCTGCCAGGGCTGGGGCGGCGTTGTGCATGGTCCTTACTGCACCGCTTTCTCCATGACCTCCAAGACCGACATTGAGAAGAAGCTGAACCACTATGACTACAACCCCGAGACCGCTGTTGAGTTGCTGAAGAAGGCTGGCTTTGTTTACAACGCTGACGGTTCCGACTATGTCGACGGTTCCGGCGAGGTTCGTTATGCCAAGGTTACCGAGGAGCAGGCTCAGTACTATGATAGCTTCAACAAGGTTCTGGCTGACGGCACCATCCTGATGCCCGCTACCCTGAACTGGGCTTCTTCCGAGAACAACTCCGTTTCCGCTCTGCTCTCCACCATGCTGGCGAACAGCGAGGCGACCAAGAACGCCGGTATTTCCATCGTGAAGACCGAAATGACCTTCCCCGAGCTGCTGAACTACATGTATCGTCAGGATGCTTATGGCATCGGCGGCGACTACTCTGTTCCTACCTACAATATGTTCAACCTGGCTACCGGCTGGAACGCTGGTGTTTATGACTTCTCTTATAACTGGACCACTGATCCTACTTATATCGAAATGGGTTACAACACCAACCACCTGTATGATGAGGAGCTGGATAAGCTCTCCATGGACATGATTTACGGCGTAGAGCCCGGTGATGAGGCTACTTACCTTGACCTGTGGGAGAAGTATGTCATCCGTTGGAACGAGGAGTTGCCCATGGTTCCTCTGTATGCCAACATCTATGTTACCCTGTATCCCAACACCATCGATAACTACGTTGAGGACTCCTTCTGGGGCTTCGATCGTGCTATCCTGTATGCTAACTGGGTTGGTACCAAATAATTATCGCCCATTAAGCTGATGCATAAAAAGAGGGGGCGGCGGTTCATCTGCCGCCCCCGTTCCTTTTACTTTTTACCGCAAATTCCTTGAATATGAATAAATTTTCAGTATTAGTTTACAATTTTACAAATCAAAAGTTGCAATTTATCCGTAAATGGTTTATGATATAAGAATAAACGCCGCATTGCGTTTGCTCGTCACTTTATAATTGGGAGGCCTAAGGTATATGGGGAAGTATATCCTTAAACGACTGGCGTACATCGTCATAGTGTTCTTTGTGGTATCACTGCTGATGTATGCCCTTTATAATCTGATTCCCAGTGACCCCGCCCTGCTGGAAATGGAACCGCTGCGTAAGGTTCTGAAGCCCGCAGAGTGGCAGCGTCAGTATCTGGAAAAACGAGCGGAGCTTGGCTTGGACCAGCCGCTGATCGTCCGCTATGCCCGCTGGATGGGCTTGATACCGGATGTCGGCGGGACATTCAATGGCCTATTGCAGGGTCAGTTTGGTGATTCCACCCTGTATAAGCGTCCGGTCATTGATGTCATAAAGGTGCCGATGGCAAATACCATACTGCTGAACCTGTTCAGTACCATACTTACCCTTGCCATTACTATCCCACTGGGTATTTATTGTGCTGTTCATCGCCGCAAGGCTTCCGATAGTGCTATTCAGGCGGTAACGGTAGTAGGGTACAGCTTACCAAGCTATCTGGTCGGTATCGTGTTCATCTATCTGTTTGCTGTTAAGCTGGAGATATTCCCGGTAGGCGGCGCCAAGACGCCAGGTTCTACCTACACCGGCTTTGCCGAATTCGCTGACCGCATGTACTACATGGCGCTGCCCATACTGGTACTGGTCTTTATCGGTCTTGCCGGTATGACCCGTACTGTGCGTGCCGCAATGATCGATACTTTGACACAGGATTATATCCGTACCGCCCGTGCCAAGGGTCTTAAGGAAAAGGTGGTTATTTACAGCCACGCATGGCGTAATGCGCTGCTGCCGGTTTCCACCTCTATCATGGGCTGGATCATCTCGGTATTCACCGGCGGCTCGCTGGTCATTGAGACCACTTTCGCCCTGAACGGTACCGGTCGTCTGTACTGGCAGGCGCTGAACAATACCGACTACGAGCTGGTGCTTGCTATGCAGATGTTCTATACTGTCGTCAGCTTGATCGGTATTCTGCTCACTGACCTCAGCTACGGTCTGGTCGATCCGCGCGTCCGCGTGAATAAATAAGGAAGGAGGCTGCTGAAATATGAGTAAAGATAATAAGAAGGCAGGCTCCGGAGAGAAAAAGAGCACGCTGGGTCGCTGGTTCTCCCGCCTGTTTTATCCGAACAAAGAGATGGATATTTATGCGGAGGAAGCGCTGCAAAGCCCTGCCCGCATGGTGGCAAAGAGCTTCTTCTCAAAGCCGTTGGCGGTCATCTCTCTCATTCTGCTGATCGCGATTATGCTGTTTGTTTTCATTGCCCCCAGCTTTGTTACGCTGGATCTGGGCGAGCAGGACAGCACACTGGTCAATGTTTCCCCCGGCTATTCCATGATGGACTATCCCAGCGAACTGGTGAAGGCGGGCATCGCCGATATTTCGGTCGGTTCCAACTTTTCGGTCGGCGTGGATAACGATGGCAAGGTCTATGTCTGGGGCAAGACCAAGATCTCTCGTGTTATTGATGTTGCCGATATTCCCAACGAGGTAGCAAAGGCGAAGATCGTAAAGGTCGCTGCCGGCTTTGACCACATTGTCGTTGTTGATGAAAAGGGCACCATTTACTGCTGGGGCAACGCCCGTCTGGGGCAGACCAAGCTGCCGCAGGAGCTTTCCGAAAACAACCGCTTCCATAATTTCAATATTGTAAAGGTTTTTGCATCTCACCAGTTCTCCGCTGCACTCACCGATGACCAGCGGCTGATCCTGTGGGGCAATGTGAACTTTGCCGACATCGGTATGGACAGCGAAAAATATGACGGTCATGTTGTAGACGCCGCCCTGACGGATACCGCCTATATTATCCTGACCGATACCGGTGAGGTAGCATATGCCGGTGATAAAGCGACTGCGCTGCTGGCGACCGCCATTCCTGAGGGCGCCAAGAGCGGTGTAGTTTCCATTGCCGCTACCGCGAACTCTGTCGCCGCACTTAAGAGCGACGGCACCATTCTCACCTGGGGTGTTACTACCCGTGGTGAAAGTGCGATTCCTACATTCAGCGCCAAACCCATCAAGATCGAGGGTGGTCGTTACCACTACACCGCCCTGCTGGAGGACGGCACCACTGCTTCCTGGGGTCATAACCGCTATAAGCAGATCACTGTTCCTACCGAGTTGACTGATGGTTCTGTAGATGTTAAGGATATCTACACCGGCTATTATCAGAACTACGCAGTAGATTCCGAGGGTGTCATTCATACCTGGGGTCTTAAGGGATTCCTGCTGGGTACCGATGATCTCGGTCGTGACATCTTTGCCCGTCTAGTAAACGGAGGTAAGATGACCATGACCATCGGCGCGCTGTCTGTAGTCATTTCTACCATCATTGGCATTCTGCTGGGCGGTATCGCCGGCTACTTCGGCGGTTTCCTTGATATGGCGATCATGCGTATCGCCGAGGTCGTTTCCAGTATGCCGTTCATTCCTTTCGCCATGATCCTCTCCGCCGTACTTGGTTCCCAGGTAAGCGTGGAGCAGCGAATGTATATTATCATGGTCATTCTGGGCTTGCTGTCGTGGCCGGGGCTTTGCCGTCAGGTACGCGCGCAGATGTTTGCCCAGCGTGAGATGGAGTTTGTTACCGCTGCAAAGACCATCGGCGTAAAAGAAAACAAGATCATCTTCAAGCACATTATCCCCAATGTTATGTCCGTTGTGCTGGTTTCCATCACCCTTTCGTTTGGTACCTCCATGCTGACGGAAAGCACGCTTTCTTACCTGGGATTCGGTATTCCGGCTCCTACACCCACATGGGGTAATATGCTTTCCAATGCCAATAACAGCGTTATTATCCAGAACTACTGGTGGAACTGGGTGTTCGTTGGTCTTATCTTCGGTCTTTCCTGTGTCTGCATCAACCTGATCGGCGACGGTCTGCGCGATGCGCTGGATCCGAAGTCGAATGAAAGATAAGGAGGGTGTATTATGGAAAACGAGAAAAAACTGCTTGAAATTATCGACCTGTATACCTTCTTTGATACCAAACGCGGCACCGTAAAAGCCGTAAACAATGTTTCCTACACCGTAGAAGAGGGCAAGACCCTTGGCGTTGTAGGTGAATCCGGTTCCGGTAAGAGCGTATCCGCCATGAGTATCCTGCGTCTTCTGGACGGTAACGGCTATATTGCCGGCGGTCAGATCCTCTTTAACGGCGTTGATCTTACCAAGCTCCCGCTCAGCGAGATGTATAAGATCCGCGGCAATGAGATCTCTGTGATTTTCCAGGAGCCGATGACCAGCCTGAACCCTGTATTCTCCATCGAGCAGCAGCTTTCGGAGCCGTTCATTATCCATCAGGGGCTTTCCAAAAAGGAAGCGGCGGAAAAATCCGTTGACCTGCTGCGTGAGGTAAAGATCCCGAATCCCGAGATCGTTGCCAAGCAGTACCCTCACCAGCTATCCGGCGGTATGCGTCAGCGTGTTATGATCGCTATGGCGCTGGCGTGCCGTCCCAAGCTGCTGATCGCTGATGAGCCGACCACCGCACTGGACGTTACCATTCAGGCGCAGATCCTGCGCCTGATGAACGACCTGAAGCGGGAAAACGGCACCAGCATTCTGTTTATTACCCACGATCTGGGTGTTATCAACCAGATGGCGGACTATGTAGCCGTTATGTACTGCGGTCAGGTAGTGGAGCGTGTTCCGGCGAAGATGCTCTTCGACCCCAAGACCGAGTATTCGCACCCCTACACCGAGGGACTGTTGGTTTCTATTCCTCGTCTGGATACCCCTACCAATCAGCGTCTGGAGGCAATTCCCGGTGCGGTTCCGCACCCGCTGGATCTGCCTAAGGGCTGTAAGTTTGCTCCCCGCTGCAAATATGCTACTGAAAAGTGCCATGAGGCTGAGCCTCCCATGACTCATCTGACCGAAGAACACCACATCAGATGCTATTATCCGAACAAGGAGGAGAGAAAACAAAATGTCAAATGATAAAAAAGTTTTGCTCCGTATCAGCAATCTGAAGCAGTGGTTCCCGCTGAAAAAGCGCGGAATGTATGTCAAGGCAAATGACGGCATCGATCTCGAGATCTACGAGGGCGAGACCTTCGGTCTGGTAGGTGAATCCGGCTGCGGCAAATCGACCTTCGGTCGTACCATTCTGCAGGTTTATCCGCAGACCGATGGTCGTACCATGTACTATGGTCGTACCATTGATGAGCTGTGTCCCGAGTATATCCGCGAAACCATTAAGACACTGGATAAGCGCCGCAAGCAGCTTGTTCAGCTGGAGGAAAAGCGCGATCATTTACAGGCACAGTACGATGCCATGAGTGATGACGAGAAGCTGAAACACTATAATGATCTTGCCGCCGCAAAAAAGAAGGCGCACGATGCTCTGCTTGATATTACCAATGTTATCGGCGGCTTTATCGTGGTAGAGGATCTGGCACCTGTTTCGGAGCAATTTTTGAAGATTAACAAGCTCTCCAAGGTGCTCCATAAGCTGCATCTCAAGGAGCGGGACCTTTCCGTTACTCTGGCGGATTTGGTTTATAAGAGCTCTGAGAGCTCTCCCAAGGCAGAAGCCGCGCGGAAGAAGGTAGAAGAGATTCAGGCGGAGATCAAAAAGGTAGAACAGGAGATTGCCGCTGAACACGAAGTGCTGGATAAGATGCGCGAGCCGTATAAAGATGACGAGCGCTTCCAGAAATACGAAACCTACCGCGACGATGGCATTGACCTTGCCCGTCTGAAGTATGAGGAAATGCGGCAGCTCCGCAGTGACCTGCAGCTTATCTTCCAGGACCCGTATTCTTCGCTGAACCCGCGTATGTCTGTTGGTCAGATCATCGGAGAGAGTTTGGTCTCCCACGGCTTCTACCGCAATAACAGTCCTCGCCTGCAGGATGAGATCATGGCTGTTATGGAAAAGTGCGGACTGGCGCCATACTTCCTGCATCGTTATCCCCACCAGTTCTCCGGCGGACAGCGTCAGCGTATCGGTATTGCCCGCAGCTTGGCGACCAACCCCAAGTTTGTGGTATGCGATGAAGCAGTTTCCGCATTGGATGTTTCCATTCAGTCACAGATCATCAACCTGCTGAGCGACCTGAAGGAACAGCAGAACTTGACCTACCTGTTCATTACCCATGACCTTTCCGTTGTTCGTTACATTTCCGATCGCATCGGCGTTATGTATCTGGGCAATATGGTAGAGCAGGCGGAATCGCAGGAGTTGTTTGACCACCCGCTGCACCCCTATACGGAGGCACTGCTGGGTGCCATTCCTACCACCAATGTGGACGATGACCGCGAGTTGGTCATTCTGGAGGGCGATATTCCCAGTCCCGTTAATCCTCCCAAGGGCTGCAAATTCCATACCCGCTGCAAATACTGCACGGAGATCTGCAAGATGGTCACACCTGAGATGGAGGAAATTCGTCCCAATCATTTTGTGGCTTGCCATCACATTCTTAAGGAAAACCTCTAAGCAGTGTTTTAGGAGAAGCTATGATTTTTAAGGAACGCCAAAAGCGCGCAATGGACACCATGAATCATCGCAATAGGGAATACCTTGAGCAGATGAGTGGCACATTGTTGAACGAGGATGAGAAGGCAGATTTGGAGGACATGGAAAGACCGCACAAGCCGCAGGAGGATAACCCACTTTCCAAAGACAATTTGGAAAAGGGTGATTTGACCGCAATGGTTATATCGGCTTTGCTCACCTTTTTGCCAATTATCCTTGTAATTGCGCTCATCATGTTCATTTCAGTCAAGCTGCTGCTTTCATAGAACCCAAAATATGAAGATCCGACCGCAGAATACCATTTTCGGGTATTCCATGGTCGGATTTTTGTTTGCATATCTATGACTCAAGGAACAGGAAGACGGTACTTATCCCAGCAGCGCTAAAATGCTCTGTACAGCCTTTTCGATGCCCAGTGCGGAAGTATTGAGGCAGATATCATAATTCGCTTTATCGCCCCATTTTTGTCCCGTCATAAATTCGTAGTATTTGGCGCGTTCCTTATCAACATTCTGTATCTTTTGCCGCAGTACTTTGTCGGTGATCTTTTCATCATAGTTTTCCCGCTCGCGACAGCGCTGCATCTTAAAGTCCATATCAGCGTAGATAAACAGCCGCAGCGGGTTTTTATCCCGCAGGATATAATCGGCACGGCGACCAACGATCACGCAGTCGGATTTTTCCGCCATCTCCTGAATGATGCGTCCTTCCTCCGAAAAGATGGAGACCTGCTGATCAGCCAGCGGATTGCTGACCGAAAGAAAAGTACGTCCTGTGGTGACGGCAAAAACAGGCACCGGATTTTTTTCCTCAATGCTGCGGATATATTCTTCCGCCAAATTTGTGCGGCGGATCAGCTCCGTTACGATCTCGTGATCGTAGTAGGCGATCCCCAGTTTTTCTGCAATTTTGCGCCCGATCTCACGACCGCCGCTGCCAAATTCACGACCGACTGTAATGATCCTATTCATAATGTCCCTCCTTGGTCGGCGGTGCTGTTCCGCCTTGTCTCCATCATAACCCAAAGCGGATATCCTGTCAATGCGCGTTATCTCTAAGAAAAAGCAGAAAAAGCCATCATATTGGACGATGGCTTTGCGTAAAGCATATTTACTTTACACTCATTTCCGCCTTTTTCAATGCCTCTATAAACTTGTCGCAGGATATGGTGCAGGAGGAAGTCAGCTCCGCTACAGCAGGAACGCCCTCTTTGCCGTCCTCAGCCTTCATCTGCATGGAGGCGACATCGCTCACTGTTTTACCGGTGCAGTAGCTTTCCAGCGCATTCACCTGCTCAAACCACTCTTTACCGATGGAGGAATACTGCTTCATACCATAGTCGTTGCCCAGTTCCTTTTTGCTTTTATAATTGCCCGCCCACGCTACAGTGCCGCTGGTATTGTAGCTGGCGGCAGCCTCCACGCAGTCAAATGTAACCGAAAGGATCTTTCCCTCTTGGTCCAACAGCAGGGCACAGGTGGTCACAGCAGCTTCAGCGCGACCATCGTCATCGTCCTCCGCCGGACTGACGGTGGAATCCACCGTCAAGCCCAGTCCCATGCGGTACGCCGTGCCATTCATACCGGTCGTGCCGCCGTTGTTGGTGCCGTTACTGTTATTGTTGTCATTTGTACCGTTGCTGCCATTGGTGTTATTGCCGTTATTCGGGGTGCTGTTGTTGCAGGCGACCAGTGCGCAGACCATTACGAGGCAAAGTAGAATTGCTAAAAACCGTTTCATCATGTTTTCCTCCATTTTTCTTTTTTAGCTTTGTTAAGCCAGTTGTATTATGCACCAAAAATGAGAAAACATGATACGGCATATCACAGAATACAAAAAAACAGAGCGCCGGAATTCCGACGCTCCATTTTATTTAGCTTAGATTATTTGGCAAGCTCTGCAGCCTTGGTGATCGCGTTCAGGAAAGCGGTCACAGAGATGGTGCAGGAGGTCTTCAGATCCTCGGCAGCGGGGGTATCGGTATAGCCGACAGCATTAGCGCCCAGCTCCATGCCTGCAACCTCAGCGGGGGTCTTACCGATGCAGTAAGCCTCGAAAGCGGCAGCCTGCTCGTACCACTCACCAACAGCGGTGGGGTTGGAGTACTTGACCATGTTGTAGTCATCGCCGCGCTCACGCTTGGTCACATTGGAGGTAGCAGAGAAGGTGACTTCACCATCTTCGGCAGAGGCAACACACTGAACAACGTCCAGAGAAACGGCAACGATTTTGCCCTCAGCATCCAGAGCAATAGCGGCAGCAGTTACATCAGCCTGGGTCTTAGCAGGAGTTTCATCATCTTCAGCATCGTTGCCGGAGAAGGAAACGACAATGCCCAAACCAGCCTTGGCATAGGTGGTGTTCTCGTCCTTGGCATTATCATAAGCCTTGGTAAGAGCGTTCAGGAAAGCGGTGACAGAGATGGTGCAGGTGCTCTTCAGCTCCTCAACGGCAGGAGCATCGGTGTAGCCGTGAGCGTTCTCACCCAGAGGCATACCGGCAACCTCAGCAGCGGTTTTGCCGATGCAGTAGGCTTCCAGCGCGGCAGCCTGTTCATACCATTCACCAACAGCGGTGGGGTTGGAGTACTTGACCATGTTGTAGTCATCGCCCAGCTCGCGCTTGGTCAGGATCTCCTTGTAGGCAACGGTGCCGTCCGCATTGAACTGGGACTTGCACTGTGCAACATCAAAGGAAACTGCAACAATTTTACCGTCCTGATCAAAGGTAGCCTCGCAAACGGTTACATCAGCCTGAGGCTCGCCGGCTTCGTCTTCCTCAATGGTAGCGTCCTTGAGGGAAACAACGATACCGAGACCGGTCTTGTAGGTACCGGTGGCGGGCTCGGGATCAGGGGTGGGGGTAGGAGCGGGATCATTGCCGCAGGCTACCATGGCAAGCGCCATCATTGCAGCCAGCAGGATCGCAATTACTTTTTTCATTTCTTCTTTTCCTCCTTGGAAGTTATGTATCGTTTGTATTTTTTTGACCGATACTTGCTTATCATACTATTTTGTACGGAAATTCGCAAGATGTGTGCAAATATTTTGTTAATATGCTGTAAATTGCATTTCGATATTCGGTATATCTGTTAATTGTCACGGCACATTTTTTGTGATATGTGTATTTCAAAGAAATACAGCGATTGTTTTTGCGGGCAGATTATAGTACAATAAATCAGAAAACAAAAAATGGAGTAAAATAGAATGAAAAAAGTAATCTCGTTTATCGCAGCTATGCTGCTGTTATTGACCGGCTGCGGTGATAACAATGTCAAAACGCCGCAAACCGGCTATACAAAATATTCCGCGCAGTTCTATGGTACCTTTGATACCATTGTGCAGATCATCGGGTACAGCGAAAGTGAGGAGGAATTCACTCGTTATGCCGGGCAGATCAAATCCCGCATGGAGGAGCTGAGTCGTCTCTACGATATTTACTACGAATACTCCGGTGAAAACAATATCAAGACCATCAATGATAACGCGGGTATCCAGCCCGTCCCCGTGCGAGAGGAAATTCTTGATTTGATCGAATTCTGTCAGGAATGGTATGAGAAAACAGAGGGTAAGGTGAATATCGCGCTGGGGCCGGTGCTTTCGGTGTGGCACAAATATATGGAACGCTACTCTGCCGACCCGACCGATGCCAGGCTGCCGGAAATGGATAAGCTGCAGGAAAAGCTCCCGCTTTGCAAAATGTCCGATATTATTGTGGATAGGGAGGCGGGCACCGTTTATCTGGCGGAGGAGGGCATGAGCTTAGATGTTGGTGCCGTCGCAAAGGGCTTTGCCACGCAGCTTGCCTGTCAGGAAGCCTATGATTCCGGCTTTACCTCCTTCATTGTCAGCGCCGGCGGCAATGTGGTCGCGGGAGATCCGCCTCTTGATGGAGTACGCTCCAGCTGGGGGATCGGAATACAGGATCCCTTTACCGCGGAAGAACTGGGCGGCGGCAGCTCGGTAGATGTGGCATATGTCAGCAATACCTGCGTTGTCACCAGCGGCGATTACCAGCGCTACTACATGGTGGGTGAACAGCGTGTTCATCATATCATTGATCCCGATACCCTGATGCCTGCCGATTATTACCGCGGGGTCACGGTCATTACGCCGGATAGCGGCATTGCCGACCTTGCTTCCACCACCCTTTATACTCTGCCGTATGAACGCTCCCGTGCGATGGCGGAGCAGATGGGCTGGGAAGCCATGTGGATCTTTGCCGATGGCACCGTGGAATGTACCGACGGAATGATCCCTCTGCTGCGGGACCGCGGCGGCGCTACAGGACTGCTTTCATAAATTATTCAAGATTTATCTGCTGTTTTCTCTTTACTGATTTGCCGTGTTCATGTATAATAATTAGGAAGCTGCTCAAATAACCGGAGGGGGAATACAGATTGGGTCGTTACAGTCCGTTGGAGTTACGCTATAAAAGAGTTGTTCTGAAGCTGAGCGGGGAAGCACTCGCCGGCAAACAGGGAAACGGCATTGATTATGATGTTGTGCTGGAGATCTGCAAAAACATCAAGACCGCGGTGCAAACGCTGGGCGTCCAGATGGGCGTGGTAGTCGGCGGCGGAAACTTTTGGCGGGGGCGCACCAGCGGCAAAATGGACCGCACCCGTGCCGATCACATGGGAATGCTCGCTACCGTTATCAACGCTTTGGCACTGGCGGATGCGCTGGAATCGCTTGATGTGCCGGTTCGCGTACAGACCGCCATCACCATGGAACAGTTTGCAGAACCGTATATCCGCAACCGTGCCGTGCGGCACATGGAAAAAGACCGTGTTGTGATCTTCGGCTGCGGCACCGGTAATCCGTTCTTCTCCACCGATACCGCAGCGGCGCTGCGTGCGGCGGAGATCGATGCCGACGCGATCCTGAAAGCGACGATGGTTGACGGTGTTTACGATAAAGACCCCAAGAAATTCCCCGATGCCAAGCGTTACAGCACCGTCAGCTTTTCGCAGGTGCTGGCACAGAACCTCAATGTCATGGATATGACTGCGGCGTCCCTCTGCCGCGAAAGCAAGATCCCGATTGTAGTATTCGATCTTTCCGACCCCGAGAACATTTGCCGCGCGCTGTGCGGCTACGATATTGGAACAATTGTGAAGGAGGCATAAAATAATGAACCCCGAACTGAAACTGCATGAAGAGAAAATGACCAAGACCGTTTCCGTCCTGCGCGAGGAGCTTGCCGCGATCCGTGCCGGTCGTGCCAACCCCGCTGTGCTGGATAAGCTGGAGGTAGACTATTACGGCGTTCCCACCCGTGTCAATCAGCTTGCTGCTGTCTCCGTTTCCGAAGCGCGCACGTTGGTCATTCAGCCCTACGATAAGTCCACTCTCAAGTCCATCGAGAAAGCTATTCAGGCTTCCGATATCGGCATTAACCCCAATAATGACGGTACTGTTCTGCGGCTGTTGTTTCCCCCTCTTACCGAGGAGCGCAGAAAGGATCTCGCGAAGAGCATTGCCAAGATGGGTGAGGAATCCAAGGTCGCTATCCGCTCCATTCGCCGCGATGCCAATGAAAAGCTGAAGGCCATGAAGAAATCGAGCGAGATCACCGAGGACGATTTGAAGAATCTCGAAAACGAATGCCAGAAGATGACTGACAAGTTCATTGCTGAGATCGATAAGATCGCTGCGGAAAAAGAAAAAGAGATCATGTCCGTTTAATCGGCATTATACCGTAAAAGTCACATCAGCCTCACCGGTCGAACTCGGTTGGTGGGGCTGATTTTGAATTATGGAACAAGGAGAAAACGCCATGCAGACAGTGCCAAAGGATAGAACCGCTGCTCCGCCTCCCGCGGAGTATCTCCCGCAGCACATCGGCATCATTATGGATGGAAACGGGCGCTGGGCAAAGGCACGCGGGTTGGCGCGGGAATACGGTCATCGCCGCGGCAGCGAGGTCTTTATGGATATTGCCCGCTACTGCAAAAAGATCGGCGTCCGTTACCTCACCGTCTACGCCTTTTCCACGGAAAACTGGAAGCGTCCGGCACATGAGGTCGCTGTTATTATGCAGATGCTCCAACGATACCTTGACGACAGCGAAAAGTATATCAAGGAGGAGATCCGGCTGCGGATCATCGGTGACCGCAGCCGCCTGAGCGAAAGTTTGCAGGCTGCCATTGATAAGGCAGAAAAGGCAAGTGAACACTTTACGGCACTGACGGTCAATTTGGCAGTCAATTACGGCGGCAGAGAAGAACTGCTGCACGCTGCTCGCCTGCTGGCGCAGCGCAGTGCGGCTGGCGAGCTGGAACCGTCTCAGCTTACGGTAGAGGATCTGACGGGCGGTCTCTATACTGCCGGTCAGCCTGATCCCGACCTTATCATTCGTCCCAGCGGGGAAGAGCGTCTTTCCAACTTTATGCTGTGGCAGAGCGCTTACTCCGAATTTGTCTTTATGGATGTGCTGTGGCCGGACTTCACCCCCCAGCACCTGAATGAAGCGCTGTGGGAATATGTCGGACGCGACCGCCGTTTTGGAGGAATTAAATGAAAACACGCATCATATCCGCGCTGGTCGGGCTGGCAGTGCTGGCTGTCGCCATCGCGTTTTACGATACTATCATCTTTAATCTGTTTATCACTGTACTGGCTGTGATTGGCATTTACGAAGCACACCACGCTGCGGGACTTACCCAAAAGCACTGGCGTGTTACACTATATAGCGTGCTGTTCGCCATTCTCATTTTGCTGGTACCGCAGGGCAGGGAATACGTTATGCCTGCGCTGTATGTATTGGTCGTGCTGGTGTTTGCATATACCTTGGAACACCACAAGACCTTTACCATTCGGGAGGGCGCCTACGCCCTGCTGATGGGGATTGGTCTGCCGGTCGTATTTGGTCTTATCCTTCTGTTCCGTGACCGCATGGGCAACGAACAGGGGATCCTATACCTTGCTTTTCTGCTGGGCAGCGCGTGGTGGAGCGATATCGGCGGCTACTTTACCGGTATGCTGTTCGGCAAGCATAAGCTCTGTCCGGAGATCAGCCCTAAAAAGACCGTAGAGGGACTTTTGGGCGGATTGGTTTTTGCCATTCTGGGCAACATAGGTATCATGGCGCTGATCAATTGGCTTTCGGCGCAGGGCATCGGCTATCTTACTACGCCGCTCACGCTGCATTTTGGGCGCATCTGCTGGATGACCCCGCTGCTGGCGCTGCTCAGTGTGGTGGGCGATCTCTCCTTTTCCATCATCAAGCGTACATACGGCATCAAGGATTACGGCAACCTGATGCCCGGGCACGGCGGTGTTCTGGATCGCTTTGACAGCGTTCTGTTCATTGCGCCTGCGGTCTACTTTATTGCCGTCTATCTTCCCATTGCTTTTTAACTTAGGAGGGCAACTTTGAAAACCGTTATTCTTACCGTTCTGGTATTCGGCGTTATCATTACCCTGCACGAGGCGGGACATTTCCTCTTTGCCAAGCTCTTTCATGTTAAGGTAGAGGAATTCTCCTTTGGTATGGGTCCCAAGCTGTGGAGCACCGTCAAGCGCGGCACACAATACTCCATACGCGCCCTGCCCATCGGCGGTTATGTTGCCATGGAAGGGGAGGACGACGCTGGAAGCGGCGCCGTGGTGCGGGAGGAGTTCGTCTCCACTGCGGAGGGCGACCCGCTGTATGAAAAGCCGGCGTGGCAGCGCTTTATCATTATGGCTGCCGGTGCCATTATGAATGTCGTGCTCGGTTTCATTATCCTGATCATCGTTACCGCCATGTCGGGTCTTATTGGCACCACCACTGTTGCGGTATTTGATGAAGACTCTGTTTCCGCAAACTATTTGCAGGCAGGCGATGAGATCATCAAGGTAAACGGCTATAATACCCGCTTTTACGGCGATGCCACCTTCCAGATGCTTCGCGATCAGGACGGCGTGATCGATTTCACGCTGATCCGTGACGGTGAAACCATAGAAGTTACCGTTCCGTTCAAAACCGAGGATCTCTCCGAGGGAGTGACCGGTATGCACATGGACTTTAAGTTCCTTGGCAAGCCTGTCACCTTCAGCAATACCCTAAGCTATGCCTGGCACTGGACATTTTCATTGGTCAAGCAGGTCTGGTATTCCATTATTGATATCCTTTCGGGACGCTATGGGTTACAGGCTATCAGCGGACCGGTAGGGACAGCCACCGTTATTTCTCAGGCTTCCTCGCAGGGAATGCGTACTTTCCTGCTGCTGGTAGCTTATATCACCATCAATGTAGGCGTATTCAACCTGCTGCCGCTGCCGGCGCTGGATGGCGGACGCATTTTGTTTGTCCTGATCGAAATGATCTTCCGCCGCCCTGTCTCGCCCAAGGTGGAGGGCTGGATCCACCGCATTGGCATCATTTTGCTGCTTGGTATGATAGCCGTTGTTACATTCAGCGATATTCTTAAATTGGTTCGATAACCTAAAAGAGGGGAGGAAAGCGCCATGCAGCGCAGATGTACAAAAGCCGTCACGATCGGAAATGTTACCGTTGGCTCGGGTCACCCCATTGCGGTGCAGTCTATGCTGTGCGCTGTCCCTCATGACCTTGCCGCCAATATCGCACAGGCGAGGGCGCTGAAAGAGGCTGGCTGCGATATTATCCGGCTTGCGATTCCCACCATGGAGGATATTTGCTTGATCTCCGCCATCAAGCGGGAGGTTGACATTCCTCTGGTTGCTGATATCCAGTTTGATTACCGATTGGCGATTGCCGCCGCTGAAGCGGGGATCGATAAAATTCGTATCAATCCCGGCAATATTGGTGGGGAGGACCGCGTTAACGCAGTGGTGAAGATTTGTCGGGAACGGCATATCCCCATTCGTATCGGGGTTAACAGCGGCTCGTTGGAAAAAGACATTTTGAGAGAATACGGTCGCCCCACGGCGGAAGCATTGGTCAAATCGGCATTGCAGCATATTTGCCTGCTGGAGGAGCGTAACTTTATCGACTATCTGGTAGCCATCAAGTCCAGCGATGCCATTACAACCGTAGAGGCAAACCGACTGCTGGCGCAGCAGACCGACTGTCCACTGCACCTTGGTGTTACCGAAGCCGGTACCGAGCGCATGGGCATCATCAAATCCTCGGCAGCCATCGGCGGGCTTTTGTGTGAGGGAATCGGCGATACCATTCGAGTCTCACTTACCGCTGATCCGGTACGGGAGGTCTATGCCGCCCGTGATCTGCTGGCAGCATTGGGACTGGAGCAGAATAGAGTCCAGTTTATTTCCTGCCCCACCTGCGGGCGCTGCCATGTAGATCTGATGCATGTCGCGGAGCAAGTAGAAAGCGCATTGGCTGGAATTCACAAGAATATTAAAGTTGCCATGATGGGCTGCGCGGTGAACGGTCCCGGCGAAGCCGCCGATGCAGACCTTGGCATTGCCGGCGGCAATGGGGAATTCCTTTTGTTTGCCAAGGGCAAGCCGTTATATAAGGTCACACCTGAGCATGTCACGAAGGCACTGTTGGAGGAAATTGATAAACTGTAAAGGAGAATAACTTTGCAGAAGTTTAGCGATGTTTTTGGAAAATACATAGAGAAAAAGTGTGCGGATCCCGCGCTGCGGGAAAGTGAAGTGACCGGTCTTTTGGTGGCAACCGAAGACAATGCCATTCGTGTGACCGTTAATCCTCCCGCTTTGGTACCGCACGCTGTCATCTCGGAGACCCAGCGCGCTCTTGCGATGGGTCTTTCTGCACGTTCTGTCGTTATTTCTGCCCGATATCCGGCGGAGCTGCTGGACGAAAAGGCTTTTCCGCTCATTATTGATTATCTTAAAGCTGCCAACGAGCCGGTCAATGGTTTTTTCCTCCGTGCCGAGGTCGCCTTTGATGATAACCGCTTTGCTGTTCGGCTACCGGAGCAGATCGTGAGCTTTTTGGAGCCGCTGGCACTTACCGGAAAGATCGCTGCACAGACAGAAGCCTTGTTTGGTATCCACCCGCAGGTCAGCTTTATCCCCGTGCCGGATTATGAATTAAAGCCCGTGGAATATTCTACCGAAAAACCGGTTGAAGATGACTATATCCCTGAGATCCCGCCTGTCCCGCTGGAGGCACCCCCGTGGGAGGAGGAAGCCCCGTTGCCGGAGCCGCCGCCCGTGGAACCGCAGGATACACCTACTGCCGCACCTAAAGCACCACCGAAGCCCCGTGCGCCTAAAAAAGAAAAAGCAGATACTCCTTTTGAGGACAGCAGTAAGAAACCCATTGGCGCATACCGCCTTATCAAGGGTTCTGCGGTGCCTATTTCTACGCTGGCGCTGGATACCGGCTCTGCTGTTATCTGGGGCGATATCTTTTCGATGGAGAGTCGTACCACACGGGATAACAACCACTTCATCATGAGCATCGCCATTACAGACTACACCGGTTCCATCAATCTCAAGATCTTTGATGAGATCAAGAATAAGCCCAAGCTGGATACACTGAAGGTCGGCAATACGATTCTGGTGCAGGGCGATATTTCCTACGATAAATATGACCGTGATATGGTCATGCGTCCCCGCAATATCAATACTGTCAAAAAGAATGTCATTACCGATGATGCGCCGGTCAAACGAGTGGAACTGCATCTGCACACCACCATGTCCGCCATGGACGCCGTGACCCCCGCGGAGCAGCTTGTCCGCCGCGCCCACGACTGGGGGCACCCCGCAGTTGCCATCACCGACCACGGCGTAGTACAGGCATTTCCAGAGGTCATGAATGCGGTCGAGGCGATCCGCAAGGACGATCCCGACTTTAAGGCGATCTATGGTGTCGAGGGCTATTTTGTCAATGATATGCTGCCCGCCGTCCAAGGGAAAACGGACGAAGCGATCGACGGTCGATACATTGTTTTCGATTTGGAAACCACCGGTCTTTCTCCCGCTACCGAGCGCATTATCGAGATCGGCGCGGTAAAGGTGGAAAATGGCGCAGTGACCGATAGCTTCGATCTCTTTGTTGATCCAGAAAAAACTATTTCGCCGGAGATCACCCGTC
>JBNMIL010000029.1:0-18201 GCA_050873265.1 Angelakisella sp.
ATGTTAGTCTATTTTCTCATATATGCTGCCGCTTGGCAAGCCCCAAAGGGGCGGCGCCCGCCCTTTTTTGTGGGAGAGACGCCGCCCGCTGTTTTTACCCAACCTGATAATAGCCGCCCGCTTCCGCTCGATACAGCGTTTTGACCGGCGCGATCGTTCGCAGGGTCTCCGCCGGCAGCCGGCTGGAAAAGCGCACCGCCGTGCCGCAGCTCGCCTCCAGGGTGCGTGGGCGGGGCATCAGCCGGTGGGGAATTCCCCGCACCGAAAGCGCGCGGGCATATTCCACCGCCTGCATCTGGTTGGGAAAGGTCGCAAGATACTCCATGGTACTGCCCCCTTTGGGCAATTTGGGGCTGTGCCCCACAACATCTTATGCGCGGGGCTTATCCCCCTCCCACGCACAGGGTCATGCCAAGCCGCATAGGGTAAGGAAGCCCTCTACTTGTTTTTACCGTCCGGCGGTGCTAAAATATAGTCACACTATTCCCGAGGGAGGAGAACGGAGGAACCCATGAAGCAGATCTATCTGGATAACGGCGCGACCAGCTTCCCCAAAGCGCCGGGGGTCGGGCAGGCAATGAAGGATTACATTGAAAAAGTTGGCGTCAATGTCAACCGCTCCAGCTACCGTGCCACCGCAGAGGCGGCGCTCTCCACCCTGACTGTGCGGGAGGATCTGTGCACGCTGTTCGGCGGCGGGGACGACCCCAGCTATGCCATTTTTACCAGCGGCGTCACCATGAGCCTGAACATGATCATGAAAGGCGTACTGCACCCCGGCGACCATCTCATCATCAGCGGCATGGAGCATAACGCCGTGGCGCGCCCCGCCACACAGCTGGAGGCGGCAGGCATCCGTGTTTCCATCGCGCCCTGCGATGAGACCGGTGTGCTGCATCTGGAGGAATTTGAAAAGCTGTTTACCCCGCAGACCCGCCTGGTCGTGATGCAGTACGCCAGCAATGTCAGCGGGACGATCCAGCCCATCGCGGAGATCGGCGCGATCTGCCGCCGGCATGGGGCGCTTTTTGCCGTGGACAGCGCACAGGCTGCCGGTCACTTCCTGTTTGACATGCGGGCGCTGCAGGTGGACGCCATGTGCTTTACCGGTCACAAAGGACTGCTGGGTCCCTCCGGCATCGGCGGCTTTGTGATGAATGAGGCGATGAACAAGGCGATGACCCCGCTGATCGCAGGCGGCACCGGCAGCATGTCGGCTTCGCTGGAGATGCCCCCTACCCTGCCCGACCGCTACGAGGCGGGTACGCCCAATCTGCCCGGCATTATGGGGCTGGGCGTGGCGCTGCGTTACCTGATGGAGGTAAATCCCGACGCCCTGCACAAGCGGGAAATGGCGCTGACCGACCGCTTCCTTGCGGGGCTGCGCGGCAATGACCGTATCCGTGTGCCCGGACCCACCGACGCCAAAGGGCGGGTCGGTGTGATCTCGGTGGACTTCCTGCGGCAGGATAACGCCGAGGTCGCGTTCCAACTGGAGGAGCAGTACGGTATTCTGACCCGCTGCGGGCTGCACTGCGCCCCTTTAGCGCACAAGACGCTGGGCACCTACCCGGAGGGCACGGTGCGCTTCTCCATCGGCTACACGACCACTGAGGAGGAAGTGGACACCGCCATTCGCGCGATCCACGCGCTTTCCTAAAAAGTATGTGAAGGGTGTGTGGGCGCCCCGCAGGGCGGCGGCACAGCCGCCGAGGCGGGCGAAGCCCGCCGCACCGCCCGTAGGGCGGTGCCCTGCGGGGCGCCCTTGCGCTTTACAGCCTGATTATCCCCTACAGCAAAGCCGGAGCCTCCCCCGACGGGAAGCTCCGGTATTTTATTTACTTCACATAGATGGAGCAGCCCTGCTCCTTTTCCACCTGCCCGATGATAGCGACACCCGGCACCTTTTCGCACTGCTGCAGCTCAGCCAGCAGCGTTTCGGCGTCCCGCGCGTCTATGGCGATGAGCAAGCCGCCGGAGGTCTGCGGGTCGTACAGAATATCCTGCACTGCCAGCGGCACACTTTCGGCAAAGCGGGCGGTGGGACCGGCGAACTGCCGGTTGCGGTAGGCGCCCTCTGGGATCAGACCCATCTCCGCCAGCGGCTGCACACCGGGCAGCACCGGCACCTTGCTGCTGTCGATCACGATGGTCAGGTCGCTGCCGCGCGCCATCTCGGTGGCGTGACCCATCAGGGCAAAGCCAGTCACATCGGTCATGCTGTGGACGCGGTACTTCTGCGCGATCTCGCAGGCGTACTTATTCAGCGTCGCCATCTGCTTTACGGCACGCCGGTACAGCTCCGGCGGCGCCAGCTCCGCGCGGTTGGCAGTGGTGATGATGCCGATGCCCAGCGGCTTGGTAAGAATCAGCACATCGCCCTCCAGCGGGGTGCAGTTCATGCGGATCTCATTGGGACGGGCAAAGCCGGTCACAGAAAGCCCGTACTTCGGCTCCTGATCGTTGATGGTATGTCCGCCGGCGATGATAACGCCTGCTTCGTAGGCTTTTTCGTAGCCGCCGCGCAGCACCTCGTGGATCATCTCCTTGGACATCTGCGGGGTCACAGTCATAATATTCAGCGCGATCTTCGGCACCGCGCCCATCGCGTAAATATCGCTGATGGCGTTTGCAGCGGCGATCTGCCCGAACATGAACGGATCATCTACAATGGGCGGAAAAAAGTCCAGCGTCTGCACAATGGCAAGGTCGTCGCTTACCTTATAAACAGCGGCGTCATCGCTGGTATCGTAGCCCACCAGCAGGTTTTCGTCCCGCACAGTCGGTATGCCCTGCAAGATCTGACTGAGCATTCCCGCGCCAACCTTGGCGCCGCAGCCGCCGCAGGAGGCGAGCTTGCTCATTTTGATATCACCCTGCATCTATTTTCCCTCCAACAGTTTGGTATAGTACAGCACACCCTCCAGAATTCCGCCCGCGATAGCGTTTGCCTTATCGGAGGGGGTAAAGCAATTTTCCAGCTTGCAGCGGGCGTCAATATCGCCGGATTTCAGCCCCTTGGTCACAGGGGTGCCCTCCGGCAGCATGCCGCGTACAATGCCGCCCATATTGGCATAGACCGGCTCCTCACCGGCGTAGGCGACCAACTGACCCTTTTCCACCACATCGGTGATCTTCGCCACCGGGTGCCAGATGCCGTCTGCCGTCGCGCGGATAATGCGCTCTCCGCTGAAGCCTCCGACATTGCCGGGGGTCGCGGTATCCGGCTCGGGCGAGCCTTGGTATAGGGTTCGTCCCATATCATGCCCGCGGTTGCTCTCCACGCAGAAGTGGCAATCCACCCCGGAGGTGAACCCCGGTCCGATGCCCACCACCAGCGGGGCGTCGGTGATCTTGGTGCCGATATTCTTTTTGGCGATGATGGCATCCACCAGCACCGCCGGCTCCAGCTTTTTCGCTTCCCTGTATTCGGGGTCGATCAAAATGGGGATCTCCCCCTCGGCGATGATACGGCGAGCGTCCTCCGCGTTCTTTGCAAGGTGCGCCGTGACCCCTGCCACCGTCGCTTCTCCATCATACACCGCGCGGGAAAACGCCACCGTGCAGCGCACCGTCGTGGGCTTTTCTATATCGGTGCAGACGATCCGAAACCCGCACCGGTGCAGTCGGCAGGCAATGCCCGTGGCAAGGTCCCCAGCGCCCTTTATCGCGATCAGCATTGTTCTCTCCTCCTATCGCTTCCATACCATATACTCATTGGGGCGGCGCTGCAGTGCCGCAGCCACCACCCGTTCCACGCCGCTTTGCATCAGCCGCTCCGCCAGCTCGGCTATCTTATTCTCCGGCGCTGTGTCCATCTGGTTCAGCAGGACGAGATACCGCCGCTGCCCCACATCTTTTCGCTGCGCCATCGGCGAGGTCAAAAGCTCCGCCATCAGCCCCGGCGTTACGATCCGCTCCGGCAGAAAGCCGAACCGCAAAAGCGCCAGCTCCGGGCGATGACACACCTTGCCCAGCGGGCGTCCCAAAGCCGAAAGCCCCGCGACTGCCACCACCGTATCGGCGAAAGTCGGAATGACCGGCTCCCGTTCATTCGGCACCTTGAGCGGCAGCCCCTTGGTGCCGTCCGCTTCTATTATAACATGGTCGGCAAGCTGCGGCAGCTGTTCCAGCAGCGGTGAGGATCCGAACTTGCCCTCCTCGCTCATGGTGCCCACGGTCATCAGTCGATGGGTCACCAGCAGGTCGCTCAGCACCGCGGCATTATCGCCCATGTAGCCGTTCTCTTTCGGCGGGCGGATATGGGTGGTCGTCGTCATCACGGCAGTCTGCCCGCGCCTGCGGTATTCCTCCCCCAGCGCTGCCATCAGGCTGCTTTTGCCGCCGCCGCCGATGATCGCCGTTACCTTGGAATGTTCCAGCCCGAAAGCCGACAATGCCGAATGGGCATTCGTCATTATCCCACCTCCCCGTTTTTCGTCGATATACTGTTCAAAGAATAACACGCAGCCCTTGAAAAGTCAATTGATATCAGTCATAATAGGGGTATCCCGAATGTTGAAAAGGAGGTTTCCTCTATGGAGAATAAACAGATGACCGCCAGCACCTCGGTGCGTATCCGTGTAAACGATGTCAAGGTGTTCGGTCCCGGCGTTGCGGAGCTTTTGGAGCGGATCGACCGCTGCGAATCCATTCGTACCGCCACCGTGGAAATGAAGATCGCGTACAGCAAGGCATGGACGATGCTGCGCAGCTGCGAAGCCGCGCTGGGCTACCCGCTTATTCAGCGCAAGGTGGGCGGCGCGGGCGGCGGCGGCTCCACCCTGACGCCCGAGGGGCGTTCCCTGCTGGAGCGTTACCGCCGCTGGGAGGCGGACTGCAAAGCCTACGCCAAAGCACACCTTGCCGATATCTTCCCGGAGGCTGCCGAATGAACCTTTCACTGGTCGTGCTGGCTGCCGGCGCTTCCCGCCGCTTTGGGGAGGCGAACAAGCTGCTGCAGCCCCTTGCGGGCCAACCGCTGCTGTGCCACACGCTGGAGCTGACCGCCGCACTTCCCGTTATGCAGCGGGTCGCCGTCTGCTCGGCGGAGACCGCTCCCTTAGCGGAGGCGGCAGGCTTTACCGTGCTGTTGAACCCGCAGCCGGAGCTGGGGCAGAGCCACAGCCTGCGAATGGGGCTTGCCGCCTGCCGGCAAAGCGACGGCTGCCTGTTTCTCACCGGCGATCAGCCTTTCCTCAGCGGGGATACGCTCCGCCGGCTGATCACCGCGTGGCAGGAGGAGCCGCAGGGCATCTGGGGCTGCGAATTTGAGGGGCGCTTTTCTATCCCCTCCATCTTCCCTGCCGCCGTGTATGGGGAGCTGCTGGCGCAGGACGGCGATGTCGGCGGGCGGGAGGTCATGCGCGCCCACCCCGAGCTGGTGCGTACCGTCCCCGCTCCCCCGCAGGAGCATTTTGATATTGATACGCAGGCGGATCTTCGCGCCGCGCAGCAGAAATAAGATCGTACCAAGGGGCAGCTTACCGGCTGTCCCTTTTATATACACAAAAACACCCCCGTCCATATGGACGGGGGGCTTTTGTGTTAAACACGATGAGAAATGGAGCTGTCTTTGTGTGGAGCTTATCCTTGAGATAAGCTCCGATCCCTCAAGCTCTAACGGGATAATAATTCAGCGACTGAATTAGTCCTTGAACTCGTAGTCCTTGCCGGGCAGGATAGCGTTCAGAATGATGCCGAACACAGCAGCGCAAGCCAGACCGCCGAAGGATACACCACCGATTACGATCGGATAGGTATTGAAGCCCAGACCGCAGACCAGAATGATAGCGGTAACCAGAACGTTGCGCATGTTGACGTAGTCAACCTGATTCTCAACGATGGTACGGATACCGGTAGCAGCGATCATGCCGTACAGGACGAAGGAGATACCGCCGATAACAGCAGTGGGGATGGAGTTGATGACTGCCTCAAACTTGGGAGACAGGGACAGAACGATAGCCATAACAGCAGCAACACGCATTACGAAGGGATCGAATACGCGGGTCAGAGCGACCACGCCGGTGTTCTCGGAATAGGTGGTGTTGGCGGGACCGCCGAGCAGACCAGCCAGAGAGGTACCGATACCATCGCCCAGCAGGGTGCGGGTCAGACCGGGATCAGCAATGAAGTTCTTGCCGCAGGTAGCGCCGATAGCCATAACGTCACCGACGTGCTCAACCATGGCAGCAACAGCAACAGCCAGACCGGCAACGATGCAGTCCGCGTTGAACTTGGGCAGATGGAAGTTGGGAAGACCAACCCATGCAGCAGTGCCGACAGCGTCGAAGCTGACAGCGCCCATAACAATGCCAATGATGTAGGAAACGATCAGGGAGATCAGAACGGGAATGATCTTGATCATGCCCTTGCCCCAGGTGTTGCAGATGATGATGACGATGATCGGAACGATACCGAGCAGCCAGTTGGTCATCAGGTTAGCAACAGCAGAGCCCGCGAGGTTGATACCGATGAGGACGATCAACGGACCGCAGACAACGGGGGGGAACAGCTTCATAACTCTCTTGGTGCCGAAAACCTTGATCAGGATGGCGAGAATTACATACAGTGCGCCAGCAGCGATTACGCCGCCGGTAGCATACTCTTTGCCGTACTGGGGAATGATTGCGGAATACATACCCAGGAAAGCAAAGGAGGAACCCAGGAATACGGGAACCTTGCCCTTGGTGATGAAGTGGAACCACAGGGTAGCAACACCAGCGCAGAACAGGGTAACGGATGCGGAAAGACCCATGCCCTCGGCGCCTTCGTAGCTGTTGGTCAGAACGGGTACCAGAATGGTAGCGCCGAACATCGCGAAGCACTGCTGCAGACCCATGATAATGGTCTTGCCCCAGCCGAGTTCCTTACGAGCATCATAAATGCCGGTAACTTTAGTACTCATTAAATTTGCCTCCTCAATGATTTGGATTCTCCATTTCTCTTGGTCTACTAAACCACTGCGATTAAGACTGGCAACGCCCATCTATGTACTGACGCATCGGCGCGGATCTCTTATCGAAATCTCCTTAATGCAGCACCATTATTATACCGTGTGTTCATAAAAAATTCAATCTCTCGCCCCCCACTTTTCCGTATTAAACAATTTACAGTTTTTGATATTGTGCATTTTGCCACCCAGCATTAGGGAAACTCCCCAATACTTTTCCCTCTATTGCCGCTTATCTTTGGATTGATATAAGTTTATCCCAATTCTGATATGTCAGTATTGTACAAATGTACTTTACAAAATTCTAACTTTTTGCGCCCTTTGCAGTAAATTTATTCAGAAGCGCGCACATTTTTGCTTGTCCCGCATTGTTAATATTATGTTAATATACCACAATGATATAGAAACAGGCACCCGCCATAGTGGCAGGTGCCTGTGCTTTTTGGGGGATTATTTCACCCTTGCGCGGAGAGTATTACTTCTTCTCGGCGGCAGCCTTCTCCTGCAGCGCCTTCAGCATGCGCTCGGGAGTAATGGGCATCTCGGTGAAACGGCAGCCGGTCGCGTTGTAGATCGCGTTGGCGATGGCGGGAGCGCCGGGAACCATTGCAGGCTCGCCGATACCACGGGCGCCAAAGGGACCGGTCTCCTCGGGGTGCTCAACGCCCATGGCGATGAAGGTCTCGGGAGTGTTATCAATGGTGGGGATCTTGTAGTCAACGAAGGACTTATTGAGAACCTTACCGTCCTTGAGCTTCAGCTCCTCGAACAGTACGGTGCCCAGCGCCTGCATCATACCGCCCTCTACCTGAGCCTTGTACAGCTCGGGGTTGACGATGTGACCGGGGTCGCAGCTCTCTACCATCTTCTTTACTTCGATGATACCGGTCTCGGTATCGATCTCGACCTCAGCGCCGGCAGCGGCAGTGGTCCAGAACGCCGCGGGCTTGGGGGAGTAACCGGTAGCGGGATCGTAGTTGATGTTGTTGGGCAGGGTGAAGGTGCCTACGCCGATGGCGGGACCGCCGTAGCCGGAGCCGTCCTCAAACGCCAGACCCAGTGCCAGATCGGACATGGGCATACGGCTTTCGGGGTGGTTGCGGTTGATGATCCAGCCGTCCTCGAGGTACAGCTCACGCTTGATGTAGCCCAGCTTGATCTGCGCCAGATCCAAGAGCTTCTCTTTCAGATCCTCGGCAGCCAGCTTGGTGGCGTTACCGGCGCAGTAAGTAATACGGGAAGCAACGGTCTGCCACTCGTAGGGGGTATGGTCGGTATCACCGGTGCGGATGGTGAACTTGGAAGGATCGCAGGCGAGAACCTCGGCGGCGATCTGGATCAGAGCGGTATCGGAGCCCTGACCGATATCGTGACCGGAGGTCATCAGGAAGAAGGTGCCGTCCTCATTCATACGAATGATGGCAGCGGAGCCCGCGTTGGTGGGCTGAGAGGGGGACTTCCAGCCGCCGGCAATGCCCTTGCCGCGTACCTTGTGGGGACCGGAGGGAGCATCGCAGGGCTTATCGTACTGGATCGCCTCGGCGACCTGATCGAGAGCCTCCAGGAAGCCGCAGGACTTCATGATCTCGCCGGTACCGGTGGACTTGCCGGGCGCCAGACCGTTGACGCGGCGGATCTCGATGGGATCCATGCCGATCTCCTTGGCGACCTCATCAATGTTCTGCTCAATACCGAAGTGGATCTCGCACATACCGAAGCCACGGTAGGGACCGCCTACGGGGTTGTTGGTATAAACGCAGTAAGCGTCGGTCTTAACATTATCGAACTCATAAGGACCGGTAGAAGCAAAACCGGAAGCCTTAACGATGTTTACGCCGTACTCGGTGTAGGCGCCGCCGTCCCAGTAGAAGTTGTTCTGTACGGCGAGGAACTTACCGTCGCTCTTGCGAACAGCGGTCTTGATTTTGGTGTAGCAGCCCTGACGCAGGTAGGAGTTGACGAACTCTTCCTCACGGGTGTACTCCATCATAACGGGACGACCCTTGCAGTGCATGGCCAGCGGAATGATGATACCCTCGATGGTGGTGCCGGCCTTCGCGCCGAAGCCGCCGCCTACATAGGGGGAGATAATGCGCATCTTGTTCAGCGGGATATCGAAGGTGGCGGAAAGCGCCTGACGAACCGCGTAGGGAGACTGGCAGGAAGCCCAAACGGTGCACTTACCGTCCGGCTCGTACTGTGCTACGGCTACATGGTTCTCGATGGGGGTATGCTGAACATGGGGAACATGATACTCATGCTCGGTGATGTAGTACTCGTCGGGGTGCTCCTCGGCATACTTGAACGCCGCATCGGCATCACCCTTGCGAATGATGTGATGGTGAGAGATATTGGTATGCGCCTGGGGGTGGAAGATCGGTACTACCTTATAAGTATGCAGCTCGGGGTGGATCAGGATCGCGTCCTTCGCCATACCCTCCATGGGGTTATTGATAACGGGCAGGGGCTCGTACTCTACCTTTACCAGGTCGCACGCAGCCTCGGCGATCTCGGGGGTCTCGGCAGCGATGGCAACGACCGGCTCGCCATAGAACTTAACGGTATTTACCGCCAGGAAGTTTTTATCCTCCAGGTACAGACCGCCGCGCTTGGTGTAGTAGTCGCCGGTGATTACATCATGTACGCCCTTCATCGCCTTAGCGGCGGAAACATCAATGCTCAGGATCTTGGCATGGGCATAGGGGCTCTTTACGCACTTCGCATACAGCATGCGGGGCCACTTCATGTCGCCAACATATTTTGCCGCGCCGGTAACCTTCTTAACGCCGTCTACACGCGGAACACTTACGCCAATATATTTACTCATTATTTGGCACCTCCATTCATGCGCTCGGCAGCATCCTCGATCGCCTCAATAATTCTCTTGTAGCCAGTGCAGCGGCACAGGTTACCGGACATATAGTGGACGATCTCATCACGGGTGGGATGGGGATTTTCGCGCAGCAGAGCGGTAGCGGAAACGATAAAGCCGGGCGTGCAGTAGCCGCACTGCAGGGCGGCGTGGTCAATAAAGGACTGCTGAATGGGAGACAGGTTGCCCTTCTCATCGGCAAAGCCCTCTACGGTCTCAAAGTGCTTGCCGTCCATCTCGGGGGCGAGCATCAGGCAGCCGTTGATCAGCACGCCGTCAACGATCATGGCACAGGCACCGCACTCGCCGGCGCCGCAGCCTTCCTTCGCGCCGGTCAGGTCCAGCATATCGCGGATCACATTCAGCGCGGTCTTATTGGCGGGAACATCCAGCTCGTATTCCTCGCCGTTTACAAAGAAATCAACATGATAAGTTTTCATTATTTCGGCACGCTCCTTTCTCAGACAGAAAGCTCGGCGAGGCTTCTGCGTACGGCGACCTTAACAAGGCTCACACGGTACTCGGCGGAAGCACGGACGTCGCTGATGGGAGAAACCTCGCTGCCGGCGAGCTCTGCCGCCTCACCGATCAGCTCGGGGGTCAGCTTCTTGCCTTTCAGCAGGGCTTCGGTCTTGGGCAGACGAATGGGAGTAGGAGCGCAGGAGCCGATGGCTACACGGTAGTCCTCACCAAACTTACCAACGGTAGCACATACGGTAGAAAGGTCAACCTCCTTGCGGCGGTCGAACTTGGTGAATACAGCCTTCTGACCCGCAACATAGGGAACCTTCAGACCAATCGCCATCTCGCCGGGCTTCAGACCGACCTTACGCACGAAGATGAAGAATGCGCCGCGGGCGATTCTCTCTTCCTGGCTCTCGCCCGCCCAGCTTACGAGGGGGACCTCGCGCTGACCCTCGGGACCTACAACGACCAGCTTGGCGTCACAGGCGACCAGAGGAGTAACGGTATCTGCCAGAGGGGAGGCGTTGATGACATTGCCGACACTGGTAGCACGGCCGCGAACCAGCTGGGAACCCAGAACGGAAGCCGCCTGAGCGTAGAAGGGATAATGCTCCTTCACGATCTCACTCTCGGAGATCTCCTTGCAGGTCACGCACGCACCAATGTACAGACCGTCCTTCTCAGAGAAAGTGATCTCCTTCAAGCCGGGAATACGCTTGATGTCGATCACGGCTTCCGGGTTGATCAGACGCTCGCGCAGACGGATCATTACGTCGGTGCCACCATTCAGAATGGTGTACTTTCCTTCGTACTCTTTCATCAGTTCGAGAGCTTCTTCCACAGAACCCGGAGCGAAATAGTTAAATTCCTTCAATGTAAGCACTCCTTTTTGATTGGTTTTATGCAGAGTTACACTAATACAGCATCTACATTATAATATTAGAGGCTTGTCAATTCAATTCCTTTTCGTCGATTTTGATATTCTGCCTAAATCCTCCCATGCAATTTGTTGAAAATGGAACAAAGGTACTTGTAGAGACTTCACAACAAAATGCGCAGGCGTTCTGTTTTTTTGTCAGAACGCTGTTCGGCAGCTTTCGTTTGCTTTTGGCAAGATGAGCGAAAAAGCCTATATACTCTTGTTGATATATCCTAATGCCCGTTAAATTATTAACCCAGTTACTTCCTTTTAATTTCTTTTTTCTGTGGATTTTCACTAAAATATCATACGGTTTATTGGCGCTAAAAAGCGACGTCCGCCATTTACTTTTTTTTCTCTTTCCTTTATAATGTAGATAAATAACAAATAGAGTGGAGTAACTGTGTCCTCTGCAAACTTACACAGCCGTCTCTGTTTGTCATCGGCGTCCCCCTGCACCCCTACCGCTGCGGCAGGACGCCAACTTTATAACACATCATTGGGAGGTCTTTCATTATGTCCAAAAAACCTTTGGAGGGTATCCGCGTACTGGATTTCACCAATGCGCTGGCTGGTCCCTACTGCTCTATGATGCTCGGCAACATGGGCGCCGAGGTCATTAAGGTCGAAAAGCCCGGCACCGGCGATGACAGCCGCGGCTACGGTCCCTTTGTCAACGGTCAGAGCGGCTACTTCCTCAGCGTCAACCACGGCAAAAAGAGCGTTGTCTGCAACACCAAGGATCCCGAGGGCGTTGAGATGTTCAAGGATTTGGTCAAGCATGTCGATATCGTCGTGGAGAACCTGAAGGCGGGCGCCATGAACCGCATGGGTCTGGGCTATGAGGAGCTGAAAAAGGTCAACCCCAAGCTCATCTATGTTGCCATTTCCGGCTTCGGTCAGACCGGTCCCTACGCGCCCCGCCCCGCCTACGATATGGTCGTGCAGGCAATGGGCGGCGTTATGAGCATTACCGGCGAGCCCGGCGGCAAGCCTGTCCGCGTCGGCGCTTCCATCGGCGATATCATTGCCGGTATCTTCGGCGCCTTCGGCGCTGTTACCGCCCTGTATAAGCGCGCCATCACCGGCGAGGGCGATATGGTCGATGTCGGTATGCTGGACTGCCAGCTCGCCATTCTCGAAAACGCCATCATCAAGTATTCCGCTACCGGCGTCGTTGCCGGTCCTCTGGGCGCCGTGCACCCCACCGTTACTCCTTTCCAGGCTTTCGAGACCAAGGATAACTATGTCATCGCCGCCTGCGGCAATAACCGCCTGTACGCTGCGTTCTGCAACGCGCTGGGCTGCCCCGAACTGATCGATGACCCCCGTTTTGATACCAATATGCACCGCAACCAGAACCTCCAGCTCATCGGCGAACTGCTGACCGAAAAGACCCGCACCAAGACCACCGCCGAGTGGCTGGATATCCTTGAGAAAGCGGGCGTTCCCTGCACCGGCATCAATACCGTCGATAAGCTGTTCAGCGATCCTCAGGTCGCCGCGCGCAACATGCTCATCGAGGTCGACCAGCCCGGCATGGGCAAGGTCAAGATCGCCGGCAACCCCGTCAAGATGGCTTCTGTCGACGCGGACGCCGACCATCACCCCGCTCCCGCGCTCGGCTCCTCCACCCGCGATGTTCTGGTGAACATGCTGGGCTGGAACGAGGAAAAAGCCGACGAGTATGTTGAGAAATTCCACTAAGTTTCCCGGGCAAGCCCCGTCTGCCGTAGGCGCTCCTGCGGCGGACGGTAAAACATATACTCTTTGAAAGAAGGATAAAACTATGACCAAACTTGAAGACCTGATTGAACGCAAAGGTTCAATCGCTCTCGGTGGCGGCCAGGCGCGTATCGACAAGCAGCACGAGCAGGGCAAAATGACCGCTCGTGAGCGCCTCGAGACCCTGTTTGATCCCAACACCTTCGTTGAGATCGATGCCTTCGTCGTCCACCGCTGCTACTACTTCGGGCAGGAAAAGCAGCACTTCCCCGGTGATGGCGTTGTCGGCGGCTACGGCAAGGTAGACGGCCGCATCGTTTACGCCTACGCGCAGGATTTCACTGTTGTCGGCGGCTCCATGGGTGAGGTTCAGGCAAACAAGATCTGCAAGATCCTTGAAAACGCCCGCAAAGTCGGCGCGCCCGTCGTCGGCATGAATGATTCCGGCGGCGCCCGTATCCAGGAGGGTCTGGACGGTCTGGAGGGCTACGGCAAGATCTTCTTCCGCAATACCGCCGCTTCCGGTGTCGTGCCGCAGATCACCGCTATCATGGGTCCCTGTGCCGGCGGCGCTGTTTACTCCCCCGCCCTCACCGACTTCATCTTCCAGGTCAATAAAACCGGTAAGATGTTCATCACCGGTCCCGATGTTATCAAGTCCGTCACCGGCGAGCAGATCGACGCCGAAAAGCTGGGCGGCGCCATGACCCACAACCGCGTCAGCGGCGTTGCGCACTTCATGGCTTCCGATGATACCGACTGTATCAACCAGATCCGCCGTCTGCTCAGCTATCTGCCCTCCAACTATCGTGATGCCGCTCCCACCATCTTCAATGGTGACGATCCCAACCGCATCGCCGATCAGCTGGATACCATCATTCCCGATAACCCCAACAAGGCGTATGATATGTACGATGTCATCAAAGCCATCACCGATGGCGGCGAGTACATGGATTACATGGGCATGTACGCCCCCAACATGATCACCTGCTTCGCCCGCTTCAACGGTCGTTCCGTTGGTATCATCGCCAACCAGCCCAAGGCGATGGCTGGCTGCATGGATATCAACTGCTCCGATAAGGCTGCCCGCTTTATCCGCACCTGCGATGCCTTCGGTATCCCGCTGCTCACCCTCGTTGATGTTCCCGGCTTCCTGCCCGGTTCCACCCAGGAGCACGGCGGTATCATTCGTCACGGTGCCAAGGTCATTTACGCTTACTGCGAAGCGACCGTTCCGAAGGTCACCATGATCCTGCGTAAGGCTTACGGCGGTGCTTACCTTGCCATGTGCTGCAAGGATCTGGGCTCCGATATCGTTTACGCCTGGCCCACCGCCGAGATCGCCGTAATGGGTGCCGAGGGTGCCGCCAACATCATCTTCCGCAAGGCTACTCCCGAGGAGCGCGCTGAGCTGATCGATGAGTACAAGCGCGAGTTCAACAATCCCTACAAGGCTGCCGAGCGCGGCATGGTGGACGATGTCATTATCCCCTCCACCTCCCGTCAGATGATCATTGCTGCCATGGAGATGCTCGATGGCAAGGTCGTGGAAGCTCCCAGAAAGAAACACGGCAATGTTCCGCTCTAATCAAAAGGAGCGTGAATAATATGATGTATCTGTATATTGCCATCGCGCTGCTGGTCGGGCTGCTGCTGGGCAAGGCGCTCTTTGGTAAAAAGACTGCCCCCGCCCCCGTACCGGCTCCTGTGGCGGCAGCTCCTGCCGCCCCGCAGGAGGACGAAGACGAGATCGCTGCCGTTATCGCCGCCCTCGCCGCTATGATGGGCTGCGCGCCGGAGCAGGTTCGTATCCTCTCCCTGCGTGAGGATTCTCCCTGGAGACCCACCTTACTAATTTCTGATGGAGGACAAATCGATGAAAAGATTCCTGATAAAAATAAATGGAAAAACGTATGATGCCGAGGTAGAGGTCGTCGGTACCTCCGCCTCCGCTCCCGTAGCGGCTCCCGCGCCCGCAGCTGCCCCCCGTGCCGCTGCTCCCGCTGCCGCTCCGGCTCCTGCCGCTGCTCCCGCAGCCGGCGGTCCCGCCAATGTTACCTCCCCCCTGCCCGGCACCGTTCTGCGTCTGTGCAAGAATACCGGTGATTCCGTTGCTGCCGGTGAGGTCGTTATGATCGTCGAATCCATGAAGATGGAGAACGAAGTTGTCGCCCCCGAGGCTGGCCGCATCGCTTCCATCGCCGTGGCAGCCGGCTCCGCCATCAATACCGGCGACCTGCTGTTCACCCTCGGCTAAAAAGCTCTCACAGCACAATACCTAAAGAGGCGCTGTTGTTTTGTGATTATGTCACAATGCTGCATCGCCTCTTTTTTGTAATAAACTGTCTTATATTTCCATCGAGTGATTATTTTGTATTGTATGCACTATTTATTGTACAGATATTTGTGCAAATTATATATGTCAAAATTCATCAAAAATCAATCAAATTTTCTACGGTGTAAAAATATCACAAACCCTATTGCTTTTTTTATTATTTAATAGTAGAATAGCTATTAGAAAGAACATGGGAAAGTAGTAAGCGGCTGCTCCCTGTTTCCACTACCACCGCCGCGGCGGAAGATGAAGGGGGCGACCTGACATGGACAGCAACTACGGCATTTCGCTGAATACGATCCTCCGCATGGAGATCCTGCACGATGCCCGCCTGCTGGCAGGCGCCGGCGGCACCGATCAGGTCGTTACCTCGGTCAGCGTCATGGTCGACCCCAACATCGTCAGCGCCGTTACCGGCGGCGAGCTGCTGGTCTCCACCGCCTACGCGGTGCGTGAAAACCTGCCTCAGCTCCTTGAGCTGATTCCGCAGCTTAAAGCCCGCGGAGTCGTCGGTCTGGGGCTCAAGTTCAACAGCTACATCAACGAGATCCCGCCGTCGATTCTTGATCTCTGCAACAGCCTCGATTTCCCACTGTTCGAGATCCCCAACAGCATCTCTTTCTCGCAGATCATCACCCCCATCATGACCACTATCGTCAACAACCAGGCGCAAACGCTGGGGGATATCTACGAGCTGCAAAAGGCGCTTACCGCCACCATGCTGGGCGGCGGCAACCTGCAATCCATTGTGCAGACGCTTTTCGACCGCTTCGGCAACAGCGTCGCCATCTACAATGACTTCTTCTCGTCCTTCGTGCTGGCGTGCAGCGAGCAGCGTCGGGAAAGCATCACCCGCCGCATGGAAAACCTTGTGCGCACCGGCTCCTCCGGCAAAGAGACCGTCTCCCTGATGAGCAGCCGTGAGGTAGACAGCATTGACGGACTGATCTGCAATAAAATTATTATCCCCATCTACAGCGATAAGAAAAAATACGGCAGCATTTACATCTGGGAAGACAACCGGGAGATCACCGGCGTCGACCTTGCCGTCCTGGAGGCTTCCACCTCCCTCATCGCGCTGGATATGATCAAAAAGATCTCGATGTACGAGATGGAAAACAACCATAAGGCGACCTTCCTCGATGACCTTCTGGTCCACGATGAGGAGCGTCAGCGCAAGTCGCTGGCAAACGCCGAGTACTTCGATTTCGATGTCGATGCCGAGCACCGTGTCGCGGTCATTCGGGTACTTTCCGGCAGCACCACCATCGGCAACAGCTCCCTTTACAAAACCAACAACAGCATTGTCAATATCCTGCGGCGCGTCAGCCGCGACAGCACCATCAAGGTCCTGTTCGTCAATAAATGCGACAGCATCGTGCTGGTGTTCGAAGCCCCCACCCACGAGGACAGCGAGTACTGCCAGGCACTCCAGTCTCTGGTGGATACCGCTATGGCGGCGCTGGAGGCGGAGGGGATCCTCTCCATGACCTCCATCGGGATCGGGCGCAGCTACGCCGACGCCTCCAACCTGTGGAAGAGCTTTGATGAAGCCCGCCGTGCCGCCGCCTGCTGGAATGTCGATGACTCCCGTGTCCACTACTTTGAAAAGCTCGGTGTCTATCGCTTCCTTTCTTACGAAAACCTCCGTCCCGAACTCGTCATCTTCTACAATGAGACCCTCAAGGTCCTGGTGGATTACGACCACGATCGGGACTCCGAGCTGGTACATACCCTTGCCCTGTACTTCAAGTGCGGCGGCAACCTCAAGCGACTGGCGGAGGAAATGGGCGTTCACTACAATACCGTCGCCTACCGCATTCAGCGCATCAAGGAGCTGGCGCATGTCAGCTTTGATAATGCCGACCAGATGCTGAACCTCCAGATCGCCCTCAAGATCTATGAAGTCAACTTCCACCGCTGAGGCGATCTCCGCCCAGCTGTTGGCGCAGCTCCCACAGCGCCCTGCCGAAGCTGCCGTTCACTCGGTGTTCCGCACCTCGGTCAACCTGCTGTGGCAGGGGCAGCTTGTCACCCTGCTGGATGACACCCGCCCGCTTTATCCCTGCGCTGTGCGGTTGGGCGGCAGCGTACCGTCCCTCACCGTCGGGGAATCCGCACTCCTCTCGAGGGAGCGCATCGAATTTCCCCACAGCGGCGTCACTGTCGATTTGACCCGTGCCGCTGTCACTTCCCTTTCGCTTTTCTCTCCGCTGCTTCCCCTGCAAACGCCCCATCCTGCGGCGCCGCAGGCACTGCGGGAGATCATTCTCACCGGCGGCAAGCCGGAGGGCTTCGCGCCGCTGCTCTTTCTCTTGGAAGATGAGCCGTGTCCCCTGCCCGATAACCCCTATGTCCGCTACGCCGCCCAGCGTATCCCCGCTTTGTTTGCCGCCCTGCGGCAGCGGGATACTGCAGCGGCAGCCGAGGCAGCCTACAGAATCGCCGGCTGCGGCATCGGGCTTACTCCCTCCGCTGATGACTTCCTTTGCGGCGTCATGGCGTCGGTGCTGGCTTGTGCCATCGCCCATGGGAAAAAAAACGAATGGCTGCCCCTTACCGCCGCTATGGCGGAACGCGCTGCCCCCCGCACCAATCTTATCAGCGCCGCGTTTCTGCGGCAGGCGGCACGCGGGCAGCTCTCCTCGGATGTGCTCACCCTCATCCGAACCCTTTACTCTTGTGTCCTGTCGCTGCGGCTCCCGTCTGCTGCGATGAATGTTATCGCCTTCGGCGAAACATCCGGTACGGATATTCTGACCGGCATATATTTTGGACAAAAAAATTATCCGAATTAGGAGGAAACGGCATTGGTTAGTCTGCAAATCAAACCCAACACCTACTACGACTCCATTACCCTGATGATCATCTCCAAAGAGCTGAAGAAGGTCCCGGGCGTAAAGGAAGCTCTGGTCGGCATGGGCACCGATCTG
>JBNMIL010000030.1:0-17304 GCA_050873265.1 Angelakisella sp.
AATATACTGGGTTAAATAAAATGAATGATAATATTATACCGCATTTTGTACTAAAACACAACACCCGTTATAACACAAAAACCCCCAACCGGAAAATGGTCGGGGGCTTGGGTCGGGATAGCGGAAGCGGCTGTTACGGCGCTTCTATATTGCCGGCGGTGTCCTCGTCTCCGGCAGGGGTCAGGGTATCCACCCGACCGGTGGTGCCGGTATTGAACTCGGTGCCGGAAACACTGTCATTCATAATGGTGGTGACAGAGTAGAGATAAAAATCCTTGCCGTTTTTGCGCAGCTCATACAGCATGTATTTGGAGGGCGTCTCCTCCAGATTGCCCTTGCTGTCGTAATTGATGCTGAGCACCGTGATGGGCGGCACATAGCCGACGGTGAGACGGCAGCTTTCCTGCTGCATCGCGATCTTTTCCACACTGGGGGTGGCAAAGCCGGTCATGGCGATGATGGGCACATGGTAGGATGCGATATCGCTATCGTACTGGTAGGCGTTTTCCATATCACCGATGGTCATATGCTCCAGCTTGATCTCCGGTCCGAACAGACTTGTCGCCTGCGCGTCCACATCTGCCGCAGGAATGATCATGCGTCCGTATTCATCGAACTGGTAGCTGCCGCGCCGCTCGCCCAGCATACACGCCCACAGGCTGCTTTGCAGCAGGAATTCGTTATCACAGGTGGTGGGATCGGTAAAATCGGGCGGGTCAAACATGACCACCGGCAGCAGCATCTGCTCGTACTTGGTCTTTTGGGCGGTGTTATCCGCCAGATTGCGGGTAAGACCGTAGCACCAGTTGAACACGGTGCCTAAGCCTATGACGCACAGCACGATAAAAACGAGACCAATAGGCGCCGCATGACGGTTACGGGCATTCGTTTTCTCTGTACTCATAAGAAATTCCTTTCCTTGGGGCGCGCGTTATTCCTTCTCCTTTGCCTTTTCGGCTTCCTTTTCGGGATCGGGAGCCAGAGAAACGCGCATCTTTTCGATCTTCTGTTCCTCCATTTCCAGCACGGTAAAGGACAGTCTGCCCAGCTGGAAGGTCTCACCCACGGTGGGGATATGCTCCAGCACCGAGAGCGCCAGACCATTCATGGTATCGTAGTCGTCCTCCTCGATATCGGCGGGGTGATAGTCGATCTCATCCAAGAAATCATCGACCGGCATATCGCCGCTGATCTCATAGGTATCGGGCGTTACCTCGGTAAATTCGGTCACGACCTCATCGCGCTCATCGTAGATCTCGCCGACCAGCTCCTCCAGAACATCTTCCATAGTGACGATGCCCAAAGTGCCGCCGTAGTCATCCATGACGATGGCGATGTGTACCTTTTTGCGTTGGAATTCGGAAAGCAGACGGGCGATCTTCATGCTGCGGTGCACATACATCGGCTCCGTCATCAGCTTTTTGATATCGAAATTTTTATTGAGCAGGGCTGCCTGCAGAATATCGCGGGTATGCACCACGCCGATGATATGGTCGACCGTCTCGCTGTAAACAGGGATACGGGAGAAGCCCTCCTCGGTGATGACCTGCAGTACCTCCTGCGGGGTGGCTTCTTCATCCAGCGCCACCATATTGACGCGGGGCGTGAGGATATCCTCGACAGTGGTATCATTGAACTCAAGGGCGGACTGTACCAGCTCTTTTTCCTGTTCCTCCAGCACGCCCTCCTCCTCGATGGTATCCAGCATATACATCAGTTCCTGCTCGGTGATGGTCGGCTGCTCCTCGCCGTCCTCCTTTTTCTTAAAGGGCTGCATCAGCCGCAGGAAAAGGAAGCTGAGCGGGGTAAAAACGATCATCAGAATACGCAGAACGCCGGCGAAGGTCATGGAAATGCTTTCGGCGTTCATCTTGGCAAAACTCTTGGGAAGGATCTCGCCAAAGGTGAGGACGATGAGCGTGGTAATACCGGTAGCGATGGCGACCGCGTAATTCTTGAAATACGCTGTGGCGATCACCGTGACCAGTGAGGAAATGGCGATATTGACAAGGTTGTTGCCGATAAGAATGGTGGCAATGAGCTTATCGTACTGCGAGGCGACTTTAACGGCGAGCGCGGCGCGTTTATTGCCGTCATCTGCCATGGTTTTCAGGCGGATCATGTTCGCCGCGGAAAAAGCGGTCTCGGAAGCGGAAAAGAAAGCGGATAGCATTAACAGAACCAAAATAAGTAGGTAGGTTGTACTGCCTATGTCGTCCAAAAAAATACACACTCCTTGTTTCAATCAAAAAATTATTACCGCACCGCCGCAGCCAGCGGTGTTGGCTTCTATTGTAGCAAAAATAGGGTTATACGGCAAGGCTGTGAGAGAAATATTCAGTTTTTATTCACAGCTTTGTAGTAAAAAAGCGGGGCACGGGTCCTCATTCGCCCCTGCCCCGCCTTGGTTTTACACTAAGGGGATTATTCCTTGCCTTCCTTTTTGGCTTCCATCTTGGCGATGGCGTCCTTGCGGGAAAGGTTGATGCGGCCCTGCTGGTCGATCTCGGTGACCATAACGAGGATCTCATCGCCGACGGAAACAACATCTTCCACCTTTTCCACGCGCTTGGAATCCAGCTTGGAAATGTGGACCAGTCCCTCCTTGCCGGGGGCGATCTCGACAAAGGCGCCGAAGTTCATGAGACGGGTGACAACGCCCTTGTAGATGGCGCCGACCTCGGGATCGTTCACGATGGTCTCGATGATGCTGATAGCGGCGCGGCAGTCATCAATATTGATAGCGGAAACGAATACATGACCGTCGTCTTCAATATCGATCTTGACATTGCACTCGGCGCAGATCTTCTGAATGGTCTTGCCGCCGGAGCCGATGACCTCGCGGATCTTATCGGGATCGATGGTCATGCTGAGCATCTTGGGGGCATACTTGGAAAGCTCGGCACGCGGGGCGGGGATCGCCTTGAGCATGACTTCATCGAGGATATAATTGCGTGCCTTGTGGGTCTTTGCGAAGGCTTCCTTGATGATCTCGGGGGTCAGACCGTCGATCTTCAGATCCATCTGAATGGCGGTAATGCCCTTCTTAGTGCCGCCTACCTTAAAGTCCATATCGCCGAAGAAATCCTCGACGCCCTGAATGTCCACCATGGTCATCCAGCGGTCGCCCTCGGTGATAAGACCGCAGGAGATACCGGCAACAGGAGCCTTGATGGGAACACCGGCATCCATGAGAGCCAGCGTGGAGCCACAGATGGAGCCCTGAGAGGTGGAACCGTTGGAGGAAAGCACCTCGGAAACCAGACGCAGCGTGTAGGGGAACTCCTCAACGCTGGGGATCACAGGCTCCAGCGCACGCTCCGCCAGCGCGCCGTGACCGATCTCACGGCGACCGGGTCCGCGGCTGGGACGGGTCTCGCCGACGGAATAGGATGGCATATTGTACTGATGGATATAGCGCTTGGTGGTCTGCTCGTCGATACCGTCGAGGAGCTGTGCCTCACGAATGGTGCCGAGGGTGGCAATCGTGAGCACCTGGGTCTGACCGCGGGTGAACATGCCGGAGCCGTGAACGCGGGGAATGATTCCGACTTCGGCATCCAGCGGACGGATCTCATCCATGCCGCGTCCATCTACACGCTTGCCGTCATCCAGCAGCCAGCGGCGCACCACAAACTTCTGCAGCTTGTAGATGCACTCATCCAGCATAGCGCCCTGCTCGGGGTACTGCTCATCGTACTGGGCATGCAGGCGGTCATAGATGGGACGCATACGCTCATCGCGGACATTCTTATCATCGGTATCCATCGCGGCGCGAACGTCCTCGATGTATTCCTCTTTGATGGCTTCAAACAAATCGTGGTCGATTTCCTGGGACTCGAAGGTGAACTTGGGCTTGCCGATCTCCGCCTGCACTTCCTTGATGAAGGCAACCATCTTCTGTACCTCGGCAAAGCCCTTCATGATGGCTTCCAGCATGGTGTCATCGTCCACCTCGTTGGCGCCGGCTTCAATCATGCAGACCTTTTCGGCAGTACCGGCAACGGTAAGCTGCAGGTCGCTCTTGAGGCGCTGCTCGGCATTGGGGGTCAGAATGATCTCGCCATCGACCAGACCGACATTGATGCCGGCGATGGGTCCGTTCCACGGAATATCGGAGATGGACAGCGCCATGGAAGCGCCGATCATGCCGGCGATCTCGGGCTGGCAGTCGGGATCAACGGAAAGGACGGTCATCACGACGGAAACATCGTTGCGCATATCCTTGGGGAACAGGGGGCGAATGGGACGGTCGACCACGCGGCTGGAAAGAACAGCCTTATCGCTGGGGCGACCCTCGCGCTTGAGGAAGGAGCCGGGGATCTTGCCCACGGCGTACAGCTTTTCCTCGAAATCGACGGAAAGGGGCAGGAAATCGATGCCGTCACGGGGCTTGGCGGAGGCGGTGGCATTGACCAGCACAGTGGTCTCGCCGTAGCGCACCAGCACGGAGCCGCCTGCCTGACAGCACATCTTGCCGGTCTCGAAGCTCATTTTGCGTCCGGCAAATTCTGTTTCAAATACGCGGAAGTTTTCAAACATCTTTTTTCTCCTTTTATGTCTTTTTGTTCGGCATGCTTCCGCTTTCGTTTTAGCAATAAAGCCTTCCTCCGCACAGGGAAATTGCCTCCTGCGGGGGAACGATTCACTGCTAAACCCGAGGGCGGACGCCGCCGTTTGTTCCTGTAAAAAATGCTCTAAAAACCGGCTAAGAGGGCAGACGGAAACACCCGCCTGCCCTCCGGCAGTTTTTCTTACTTACGCAGACCCAGCTTGGAAATGATAGCGCGGTAACGCTCGATATCCTTCTTCTTGAGGTAATTGAGCAGGTTTCTGCGGTGACCGACCATCTTAAGCAGACCACGGTTGGAATGGAAGTCCTTGGGGTTCTGCTGCATGTGCTTGGTCAGGCTGTTGATGCGGCTGGTGAGCACGGCAATCTGAACCTCGGGGGAACCGGTGTCGCCCTCGTGAGTCGCGTACTCGGTAATGATCTTGTTCTTTTCTTCCTTGAGAATCATGTTGTTTCACCTCATAAATTATTTACGCCAAGACCTGAGTATCGGGACAGGTGAAGTTCCCCTGCGGGAACACTCCCAAATACCGAGATCCGGTCATATCAATATGGAATTATAGCATATATTCCGGTGGCTGTAAAGGGCTTTTTGCCGTAATTTCACGCCTTTTTCTGTCGCTTTTCGGCGGCGAATACCGTGGAGCGCAGCAGCATGGTAATGGTCATGGGACCTACCCCGCCGGGAACAGGCGTCAGCCAGCCCGCCACGGGAGAAACACTTTCAGAATCCACATCGCCGCAGAGCTTGCCCGCCGCGCTGCGGTTCATGCCCACATCGATGACCACCGCCCCGGGCTTGACCATGTCGCCGGTGACAAAGCCCGCCTTGCCCACCGCCGAAATAAGGATATCCGCCCGACGGGTCACCTCCGGCAGGTTTTTGGTTTTACTGTGGCAGATGGTCACGGTGGCATTGCGATGCAGCGCCAGCAGCGCCATGGGCTTGCCCACGATATTGCTGCGCCCGATGATGACGCACTCCTTGCCCGCCATATCCACGCCGATGCTGTCGATCAGCGTCAGAATACCGCTGGGGGTGCAGGGGGCGAAAAAGTAATCCCCGATGACGATATGCCCCACATTCTGCGGGTGGAACGCGTCTACATCTTTGGCGGGATCGATGGCGGAAAGGATCTCTTTTTGATCGAGGTGATCCGGCAGCGGCAGCTGCACCAGTATCCCGTCGATCTCTTCCCTGCCGTTCAGCTCGGCGATGAGGGACAGCAGTTCCTCCCTACCGGTGCTCGCCGGCAGAGTATATTGCTCGGAATGGATTCCCAGCTCATCGCACGCCTTGTGCTTATTGCGCACATAGACCTGCGAGGCGGGGTCCTCCCCCACCAGCACCACCGCCAGCCCCGGGGTGATGCCTGCGGCTTTCAGTGCCTCCACCTGTTTTTTCAGTTCGGTACGGCACTGCGCCGCCACCGCTTTTCCGTCAATGATCTTCGCGCTCATGCTGCTCCTCTTTCTGCTTGGGCTGTTCGGACTGTTCGGTTTTTTCTGCGGACTTCTTTTTGCTTTTCTTCTCGGCGGCTTTCGCGTCCATCAGGGCGATGCGCTGCCGGCTCTCCTCGGTATCGACATAGCGCCCAAGGGTAAAGCGCGGTTTTTTTTGTCCCTCGACATATTCCAGCGTCATGGGCTTGCGACCCCGCAGGAAGAAGAACAGCATAAGCCCCGCGCCGATAATAAACAGCACGCCGCCCAGTGCTTGAGAAACACGCACGCTGCCCCACATCAGGCTGTCGGTGCGCAGTCCCTCCACAAAGAAGCGTCCTAAACCGTACCACGCCGTATAGCCCAGTGTGATCTGCCCATCGTAGCTGCGGCGCGGGAACAGCCACAGCAGCAGAATCGCCACGCCAATAAGGTTCCACAGGCTCTCATAGAGGAAGGTGGGGTGTACCGGCAGGCTGGGATCGACCACCACGCCCTGTGCCAGCAGTGACGCCTGATGGCGGGAAAGGTAGCTCGAAATGGTATCGGAGGTCATGCCCCACGGCAGAGTGGTATTGGTACCGAACGCCTCCATATTGAAGAAATTTCCCCAGCGACCGATCGCCTGTCCCAGCATGACCCCGGGGAACGCCGCATCGGTCACGGGCAGCATGGGCAGCTTTTTGACGCGGCACACGATGAATGCCACCACCAGCGCCCCGATGATGCCGCCGTAGATGGCAAGCCCGCCGCCGCGCAGGTTGAAGATCTCTTTCAGGTCGTCCTTGTAGTTATCCCACTGGAACGCCACATAGTAGGCACGCGCGCCCACGATGGCACCGATCATTGCCCACAGAATGATATCCAGACCCTCATCTGGGTGGATACCGCAGGTGCGGTTGTGGGAAAGGTAGACCCACAGCCCCAGCCCGAAGCCCACCGCGATGATGACGCCGTACCAGTAAATATCCAAATTGCCGATGGAAAACGCCACCCTGTTGATGGGAATTTCCCAGTCCAAAGCGGGAAAACGCAGAATTTCCATGGTATTCACTTCCTTTGCCTTGATAGTTTTTGCTTTTGTCGTTTATTATAGCATAGCGCCTGTCACTTTTCTATTCTCAATTATAAATTTTTGTGCCGCGCCGCCCATTCTGTGCTATAATAAACGAAATGACTGCCCGACACCAGCCTTTCCCAGTAAAGGAGCTGTATTCTATGACAGAGCTTCTCACCCGACTGTTTATCCGCGACCGAGACAATGTGCAGGACCTCACCGTGCGCCGCCAATACGGGACGCTGAGCGGGCTGACCGGCATTTTCCTCAATATCCTGCTGTTCCTCGGCAAGCTTATTGCCGGCACGGTCTCCGGCTCCATCGCCGTCACCGCCGACGCCTTCAATAACCTTTCCGACGCCGGTTCCTCGGTAGTCACGCTTATCGGCTTCCGGCTGGCGGGGCAGAAACCCGACCGCCACCACCCCTTTGGACACGGGCGGGTGGAGTACCTTTCCGGTCTTGCCGTTTCGGTGGTCATTCTGCTGATGGGCTTTGAGCTGGGCAAGACCTCCTTTGAGAAGATCCTCTCCCCCGCCGCGGTGGAATTCTCGCTGTTGCCGCTTATTATTCTGCCCGTTTCCATTCTGGTCAAGGGCTGGATGTACCTTTTTAACCGCAAGCTGGGCAAAAAAATCAACTCCGCCGCCATGCTGGCGACTGCCGCCGACAGCCTCAGCGATATGGTCTCCACCGGTGTGGTGCTGCTGGGTACCCTTGCCGGTCATTTCCTCAATATCCAGCTGGACGGCTGGCTGGGCATTCTGGTCGCGGTGTTTATTCTGTACACCGGCTACAACGCCATGAAAGAGACCATCGACCCGCTGCTGGGGCGCGCGCCCGATCCCGAGCTGGTCGCGGAGATCCGCCGGCTGGCGCTGGCTCCGCCGGAAATTCTGGGGCTGCACGATCTCATTATCCACGATTACGGTCCCGGACGGCTGTTTGCCTCGCTGCACGCCGAGGTGGATAAAAACGGCGATATGTCCGCCCTGCACGATGTCATCGACAAGGTGGAGCGTGAGGTACACGAGAAGCTGGGCTGCGAGCTGTGTATCCATATGGACCCCATTGCCGTGGGCGACCGCAAAACAACGGAATGCCGCACCATGGCGGCGAACCTGCTGGCCGGCATCGACCCGCGCCTGACCATGCACGATTTCCGCATTACCAGCGGTCCGGAGCACACCAACCTTATCTTTGACGTGGTGCGCCCGCTGGACGCCGCCTATTCCGCCGCCGAGCTGGAGGAGAAAATCCGGCAGGCGGTCGCGGCACTGGACGGCAGCTACTACGCCGTTGTAACGGTGGATACCCCCCGCCTGTAAAAAAGAAAATCGACCGAGGGCTTTTGCGGCTCCCGGTCTTTTATTCTTCTTCGGCAAAGGGCAGCCCTTTTAGTACCACCTCACGGATAAAGCGGAAAGTCTCCTCCTCCCCTTTATCCCGCAGCATCGTCAGGATAAAGCGCAGCTTTCGCGCGGTCACAGGGTGCATCCAGCGGCTATCGCCTGCCCGCTGCAGATATTCCAGCGGCGCGCCATTGTGGTACTTGTCTTTCAGGTAGGTGCGGCTGGCGGCGATGCGGTCCATGCACATCTCCACAAAGAACTCGGTAGGCATTTCCAGCGGTTCATACTGGTGGGTCACGGGGCTTACATCAGTCCAGTATTCAAAGTGGTGGCGGTTGCGCCCCTTGTGGTGCATCCACGCCAGCGAGTAGCCGTTTTCCCGCCGTTCCTGCTGGGTGGGGCTGAAGATGCCGCGGTAATACTTTGCCCCGCGCCAGAATTCCGTCGGGGAGTATTTGGAAAGATCGTGGGTCAGCCCCCGCCAATACAGCCCGACCCGAAAGCAGTTTTTCATCACCAGATGCCGGTGATGAGTGATGGTCCTGAAATGCCGAATGATATGCACGGGCGCTCCCCCCTTTCCTTTTCTTCTATGACATTATAAAACACTTGGCAAAGGATTGCAAACACCATTGTGAGGCGCTATAATAAAATCTATATTCGTCATAAAAAGGAGCCAGTTCCATGACCCAAAACGGTAAAAAATATGTTGTAAAAGTCCCCACCGGCAAGACCACCAACGATTTTCAGTTTGATGAGCTGCTGCCGGCGTTCCGCAAATACTGCGCCAAGGTTGCACAGAACCAGGCGACCCGCATTGCCCGCTATGCCAACACGCTGGAAGTGCCGCAGGTGATAAGCTGGGCGGCACTGCTGGGCGACCTGACCGAGCAGTTTACCGAGTGTTTAGGCTACATCGAGCGCATCAACCGAATCCCTACCGATGAAGCGGGTAAGTTCCTGCTGCCCCGCACCGTGTATGAGGATTTCCGTACGCTCAATGAAGTCATCAGCTGTGTGGGTCCCGCCGCGTGGAATCAGTGGGATGAGACCAGCAAGCTATACTGGAAGAGCTGTGTTCCCCGTATGCGCATGCTGATCGAAAACGCCAAGGTGACCGAAAACTAAGCCCGCAAAACTTTTTTCGCGTTTTTAGTCAAAAGGGGCTTGATTTTTGGGGCGGCGTATGATATTATAACTAAGCTGAAACGAAAGTTCCGGCTTATAAATCTGGGTGTGGCGCAGGTGGTAGCGCGCTACCTTGGGGTGGTAGAGGCCGCTAGTTCGAGTCTAGTCACTCAGACCAAGTAAAAAAGGACGCCGATTGGCGTCCTTTTTTACTTGGTCTGAGTGGGCTTAGAAGCCCTCCTTTTCAAAGTATATAGGCATTGATATTCCCCGCACTGCTTTCGTTTTTACGAGAACAATGCGGGGGATTTTATTGGGCTTCAAATTGTCGGATAAGAAATATCAAGGAGATGCTGCCGCGGCTGGCTGCCCATTCGTGGAATTATCAATAATCGTCCAAAGACCATTTTCGGTATCCTCTATCAGGTAGAAGAACTGATCGATGCTGCCGTCATCTAAAAATGTTTTTGTATGGTCATACTCCACATAGTATTTTGCCCTTACCGCTAAAAAGTGCTTCGCAAGGTAATCATCGGTCCAGCCGCGGGACTGCGCAAGCTCGCTTCCGCTGTAGCACTCGATCATTCGTTTTGTTTCGGCTTCGTCAACGGAGATCTCCTCGATTTGGACAGCCAAGGTATATTCTTTTTCGATTTGCCCCTCGATCGCACTTTGTACGGTCTCGACCGGATAAGCCGACGGCTTTTGCAGCCATGGGTCAAACAAGCCAAACTCATATGCGGCAAAGCCGCAGAGTGACAGCAACGCGACGATGGCAGCCGCAAGGATAACTGTGTGCTTAAGCCTTCTCCTTTTCTTTTCCGTGCTGTTCGCGGAAGTCATATTCGTATTCATTGATCCGTGCTCCTTTGCCTCAATAATGTATTTATCGTCAATTTTCTCGAATGCGTCAAGGATCAAATCCGCGTTCATAGAATCCCCTCCTTTTCCAAATACGCAAGCAGCTTCGCCCTTGTCCGATGGAGCATCGATTTCACCTTGCTATTGCTAAAACAAAAATCCGTACTGATTTTATCGATTGGGTCCAGATACCAGTAGCGGCAGAGAAAAACCCGCCGTTCCGTGGGGGAAAGAGTGCCGAGAAACCGGTTGATCTGCTCCGATAGCTCGCCCGCGATGACACTATCCTCTACCGAAAGAATAGATGGGACACATTCCGAAAGTTCCTCAAGCACAAGAGAAACTTCATCACCGCCCCGCTTATCCCTGTGAGCGTCCCGCCACTTTTTCAATGAAACACATCTGGTGATTCTGCCCAAAAAGGTCCTCAGCATATGCGGGCGGTGCGGCGGCATCGCATTCCATGCGCCGAGGTATGTATCATTGACACATTCATCAGTATCCTCTTGGTTATGAAGAATGTTATAAGCAATATAGCGGCAGTAGCTTCCGTACTTTGACGCAGTGGCGCTGATCGCCTCCTCGTTTCGCTCCCAATATAGATCAATGATCTTGCTGTCCTCCATTCCTCCACCTCCTGTAGTTTGAAATAAGGTCTTTCACCCCTATACTACCTGTTTTTCCGGTTTGGTTGCATTATTATATTAGCACCATATTTTAATGCAATAAACGGGCAAATAACAGCAGCCCCGCCCTGTTCTCATATCACAAGAACGGAGTGGGGCTTTTTTATTTATGGTTGCTCAACGGTTCCAGCAAAGGAGTAGACACACGCCGACCGCAAAGCGGACGATGACCCAAATGAGGCAGTATATGCCGTACCGCTCGGAGGAGAAAAAGGCAAGCCGTTCCGCCTCACTGAAAAGCGGCGCCGATGCGCTGCGGCGCTTTGGGGAGCTTGCCTTTTCCATCATGGAGACCCCTCCTTTATGCAGGATCATTTTAGTCGCATTTTATCCTACTTTATGCTACTTGTCAATATTAAGGAGGAGTTTTCACTATAATATCCTCAGAGGTGATAGTCATGCGTCCATTAAAGGAAAAAATCAGCATTACGATAGACGGCGACCTGCTGGAGCGGCTGAAGGAGGAAGCGGAAGCCGACGACCGTTCCCTTTCGCAATACATCAATATTGTCCTGAAGGAGCATATCAAAAAGCAAAACAATGAGAATTGCTAAAACATCTTTTCAATCAAAAAAGCAGCCGTACGGCTGTTCTTTTTGTATGGGGACCATAAAGCAAAAAGCCGACAAGCATCTTGCGATACTTGTCGGCTTTTTTGGTTGGACCGGCAGGATTCGGACCTGCGGAATGCGGGAGTCAAAGTCCCGTGCCTTACCCCTTGGCTACGGTCCAGGATATAAGCCAGGGGATACCCGTTTAAGGTATCCCCTGTGCATGGGGTGGATAGTGGAATTCGAATCCACGACCTCCAGAGCCACAATCTGGCGCGCTAACCAGCTGCGCTATACCCACCATATTAACTTCGATTGGCGCGCCAGAAGGGACTCGAACCCCCGGCCTACTGCTTAGAAGGCAGTTGCTCTATCCGGCTGAGCTACTGGCGCAGCAAAGCGTGGAGCGGGTGATGGGAATCGAACCCACGTAACCAGCTTGGAAGGCTGGAATTCTACCATTGAACTACACCCGCAGGTCCAAAGGCGGTCTTTGGCGACATCAGTTATCATACCAAAAAAGGGGCAGTTTGTCAACCGTTTTTCACAATTTACGGGAATTTATTTTACGAAAAAGGTTGTCACCGTCCACGAGATGTGCTAAAATCTTAATGTAGTATGCACAATCACACGAAAGGACGATTTTTCCTATGTCTGGACATTCCAAATGGAATAATATCAAACGCAAAAAGGGCGCTTCCGATGCCGCTAAGGCAAAGGTCTTTACCAAGGTCGCGCGTGAAATGTCGGTAGCCGTAAAGGAAGGCGGTGCCGATCCCGATACCAATGGCAAGCTGCGCGACTGCATCGCCAAGGCGAAGGCTGCCAATATGCCCAATGAAAATATCGAGCGCTGCATCAAGAAAGCCGCGGGCAGCGAGGATAAGAACAGCTACGAGGAGATGGTATACGAGGGCTACGGTCCCAACGGCGTCGCCGTCATCATCGAATCGCTGACCGATAACCGCAACCGTACCGCGGGCGACCTGCGCCATTACTTTGATAAGTGCGGCGGCAACCTGGGTCAGAACGGCTGCGTCGGCTACCTGTTCACCAAGAAAGGTCAAATCGTCATTGATAACAGCGAGGGCGAGCTGGACGAGGAAAAGGTGATGGAGGACTGCTTTGACGCGGGCGCCGAAGATGTTGATTTCGATGAGGATACCATCGAGGTCTTTACCGGCGTCAATGAGCTGCGTGAGGTACGCGAGGCGCTGGAGAAGAAAGGCTACACCTTTCTTTCCGCCGAGCCTGCCTATATTCCCTCTACCTACACCTCTCTGCCGGAGGACGCCGCCGAGAAGATGACCCGCCTGATGGATCTTCTGGACGACTGCGATGATGTTCAGGGCTTCTGGCACAACTGGGAAATGTAATTTACCCGCGAATAATTTTTAAGCGGCGCCCCGAAAGCGCCGCTTTTTCTCACAAAGGGGGCAGACTATGAAGAGACTTCGTTTGGCTACAACAGCGCTATGCGCACTGCTGTTACTCTCGCTCCCAGTAATGGCAGATGATTTTGATATGGGCAGCTTCAACTCCAATACCGCCGGAGATGCACCCTTGACAGATAATGCAAACGAATCACCATCTAACCTCCCTAATGAAGCGGAAGCAAATCATGGAGAAATCTCTGCGGGAACTACTAACGCTGAAACAGAAGGCAGCGCAGACACAAATGGAGATGACGATATATGGGGTGCGTGGAACGGTTCTGTGAGTGAAATCCCCAATCGTGAACTTCCTTCCCAAGAACAGCAGAAATTAGAGCAAAAGCAGCAGGAACTTGAGCAAAAACAGCAGCAGCGGGAGGAAGCGTTCCAGAATACTGCGCCGGAGACTGAAAAGCCCACCAAGAATCCAAGCGGCAGTACCGATGAGGAAGCGGCGGAAGCACCTACCGAACTGGTGCTGCCCCAGCGGGAAGTAGAAACGACCAGTCCGGTGCGTTATATCCTTATCGGGGCGCTTTTCGCTGCCGCCCTATGCATTGCCGTATATCTCTTTACCCACCCCGCGCGGGAGGAGGACGCCCCCTCCCCCGACCAAAACGATCATTGACCGATCCTCAGCCGAAAGGAGGAGTCCCTATGCCGGAGCCGAGCCTGTGCCGCCACTGTTTTTCCGCACTGGAGGAGGGCGAGACCCTATGCACCGCCTGCGGGCAAAAGCCGGAGACCCCGAACCCCGAACAGGCGCTGCCGATAGACACCATGCTGGCGGGACGCTACCGCATCGGCATGGTGCTGCACCACAATGACCTTTTGACCACCTACCTTGCGTGGGATACCGAAAAGGAGCGCAAGGTGCGCATTGAGGAATTCTTCCCCGGTATCCTGAAACGGGCAGAGGACGGACGGGGCATCGTACTAATCTCCGCCGAAAGCAAAACGCTGTTCCGCACCATGGCAAGCGACCTGCACGACCGCTGGAAACGTCTGATGGAGATCAACCATAAGGCAATGCTGAAAACGTTGATGCTTTTTTCGGAAAACGATACCCTGTACCGTGTCACCGAATACCTGCGCATGGAACCGCTGGAGGAATATCTTTCCCGCCAGAAAGCGGACATAAGCCTGACCGATGCCCGACAGCTTATCAGCCCGCTTATTTCGCTGCTTTCCCAGCTGCACAATTTAGGATTGACCCACTGCGGCATTTCCCCGCAGAATATCTATGTAGACAGCCGCCGGCGTGTCATTTTAGATGGCTTCGCCCTGCCGGAGCTGCGCACCGTCGGCAACGGGCTGCACGCCGAACTGTATGCCGGCTACAGCGCGCCGGAGCAGTATTCCAAGGCGCTGTGGCAGGGGGAATGGACGGATATCTACTCGCTGGGTGCGGTGCTGTACCGTATGCTGGCGGGTCAGGCGCCCGTCAGCGCCGAGCTGCGCGGGGAAAAAGATTATCTTGCCCCGCTGGAAAAGCTCCGTCCCGACCTGCCGCTGCATGTCTGCGAAGGCATTATGAAAGCCCTTTCGGTCGACCATAAGCAGCGCTACCGCTCCATGGAGGCGTTTTCCGCCGCGCTGCTGGAGGAGACTGGCGCCAATACCGCCGTGTTCCGCCCGGAAGCGCCGCCCCGCCCGCCGGAAAAAGCCAAACCGGTCGAGGAACGCCCGTTTACCCCCGCCATGATCCTGCTGGCGGTACTGCTGGCTGTCAGCGTGTTGGGCAATGTCTTTCTGGCGCTGTGGCACTCGGGTGCGTTCAGCGGTACGGAGCAGCCCGCCGCGCCGGTGATGGAACGCAGCTTTGAGGGGTACTACCTCCCCATGATAGAGGACGAGCTGGAGCAGATGACCGGCTACAACTTTAACTACCGTTATGAATACAGCGACACCTACCCATCCGGCGTCATCTACAAGCAGTCGCTGGCGGTGGGACAGGTACTTCCGGAGGACGGCAGCGTGACCCTCTTTATCAGCAAGGGTCCGCAGTATGTCAGCATGCCGGATCTGTACGGTGCCAACGAAGCCTACGCCATTCGCATTCTCACCGACAACCAGATCAGCTATACCATCAGCTACGATACCAACCCGGAGACCGGCGGTGAGATCGGTACCGTGGTAGGCACCAGCATTGCCCCCGGTACCTCCGTCCGTCCCAAAACAGCTGCCGAGGTGGATACCGTCACCGTAACGATCAAGGCAGCGCCGGAGGATCCCTTCTATGGTGGCTGATCCGCCGATTTATTAAAATGAATATCGCCCGTGGGCGCTTCGGCTCTCACGGGCGCTTTTCTCTTTTGCTGCCTTTACAGAAGCGTGCGGCAGCTTGGCGTTACCGATTCCTTCAGATGCTCCATCATGCGCAGGGCGGCATCTAAGGTGCTTAAAAGCTCCGCGCGGTCGTCCTCCAAACAGTAAGCGGGCAGCTCTGAAAGATGCTCCATGATGTTATCCAGATGGTCGTGCCGCACATACAGCAAAAAACGCGGTTCCATCTCATTCCATTCCGCCATCAGCGCTTCGCATTCGCTTTGGGCGCCCGCCGCGCCGTTTTCCTCCACCTGCTCCCGCACGGCGGCGGTGTGGGTGCTTATTTCATCAATGCTGTTCTGCATATCCACCAGTGTGTAGATGCTGATGCCCAATATGACCAGCAAAATTCCCACCGCAGCCAAAAAACGCTTCATCTGCCACGCTCCTTTGCCACGATATCACAGCTCCCGTCCGGACACGCCACCATCAGGTAGATATCCTTGACCGCAATCTTTTGGGCGGCGGCTTTCTTTTCCACCCAATTCATGTCTTTTCCGCTGCGGCGCAGTGCTTCATGCATCACGCTGCCCTCGCACACCACCGTCAGGGCAGGGGCGTTTTCCTGCGGCTGATCCGGCAGCGAAAGCACCTGCGGCGTTACGGGGCGGTTCTGGTACTTCTGGTAGACAGAGAGCTTGCCGTTGGTCTCCACCACGGCGAATTCCACCTCCTCCACCCGAAAAATACCGTTCTGCCGCAGCTGGATCATCAGGTCATCGGCGGAAAAGCGCAGCTCCCGCATCTCCTTTTGGTCGATCTTTCCATTGTGAATCACAATAATGGGGCGACCGGAGACGATGCGCCGCAGCCGCGCACTTTTCAGACAGAAAAAGGAGGTCAGCACCTCGAAGCACATCAGTGCCAGAATGGGCAAAAGTCCCGCGAACATGGGGCTGTCGGTCTCCTCGATGGTGAGGGTAGCAATATTAGAGATCAGAATGGTGATGACCAGCTCCGATGGCTGCAATTCCCCGATCTGGCGCTTGCCCATCAGCCGGATCCCGAACACCACCACAAGATATAAGATCATTGTCCGCAAAAATGTGACCAGCATCTGTTTCACCTCCCATACGGGCTTATTGTTTGCCGTTTTTCCTTACATATTCCCGCCCGTTCTGCCCATAATGAAACGGTATTCTGATGAAAAGACGGGAGGCGGGAAAATGCCGGAAAGGCTGGATAGCAGCATTGTGCTGCTGCGGGAGCGCATCGAAAAAGGCATGCGCGGCTCCGCCGATCTGATATTGGACGAATTTGAGCTGGGCGGCGTGAAGGGACTTGCCTTTATGTTTGATGGGCTCGTTTCCAACACGCAGGTCAGTGACTTTCTGCTGCGCCCCCTGAACCATTTGAAGACTTCCGCTGCCCCGCCGGAAAAGCTGTGGGAGCTGCTGCGGGGGCAATTCCTGTTCAGCAGTGAGCAGGGCGAGGTGGAGACCTACGAGGATCTTTTTACCAAGGCGATGAGCGGCTTTGCCATGGTGATGCTGGACGGCGTACCCAAGGCGCTTTCACTGGGATATCAAGGCTTTGAGACACGGGGCGTGGGCGAGCCCGCCATGGAAAAGAACCTTCGCGGCTCACGGGAGGGCTTTACCGAAAGCAATAATACCAACACCGCCATGGTGCGCCGGCGGCTCAAATCGCCGTTTCTCACGGTGGAAACGCTGTATCTGGGCGGGCAGAGCCGCACCAATGTGCGCCTGTGCTATCTAAGCAATACGGCGGCGCCCGAAACGGTAGATGCCGTGCGTCAAAGCCTCTCGGAAGCCCGGCTGCCGTTGGTTCTGGACAGCGGCTTTTTGCAGGCGTTCATCGGCAAGGGTGCGGCGTCGCTCTTCAGCGGGACAGGCACCACCCAGCGCCCCGATACCCTGTGCGCCAAGCTG
>JBNMIL010000031.1:0-16951 GCA_050873265.1 Angelakisella sp.
CAGTTCTGGCGCTGCTTCACCCACTGGATCGGCGGTATGGGGATCCTGGTTTTCGTCACCATCATCTCCGCCAAAGCTCCCGACCGCACCATGCATATTCTGCGGGCGGAAATGCCCGGTCCCACCATGGATAAGATCGTCCCACGCGCGCGGGACGGCGTCAAGATCCTTTACCTCATCTACATTGTGCTCACGCTGCTGGAGTTCGGTGCTTTCCTGCTGGCGGGCATGCCGGTCTACGATGCCATTATTCACGCCATGAGCACTGCAGGCACCGGCGGCTTCGGCATGCTGAACAGCAGCATGGCGGGCTATCCCCCCCTCTGTCAGTGGATCGTCGCCTTCTTCATGGTGCTATTCGCCATCAATTTCAATCTGTTTTTCCTTATCATTATGGGGCAATGGCGCACGGCACTGCGCAGTCATGAGCTGTGGTGCTTCCTGTCCATCATCGTAGTCGCTTCCGGCGTCATCGCCTTTAATATCGCTCCGATGTATGGCGCGAGCGATGCCGTCCGTCATTCTTTCTTTCAGGTCTCCGCCATTATTTCCACCACCGGTTTTGCCACTGCGGATTATACCATGTGGCCGGCGCTCAGTCAGGGCATCATCTTTGTTCTGATGTTCCTCGGCGGCTGCTCCGGTTCAACGGCGGGCGGACTGAAGATCAGCCGCGTGATGCTGCTGGCGCAGTCCATTCGGCGGGAGCTCCAGCATGTACTGCATCCCCGTTCCACCCGTGTTGTTCGCTTTGAAAACAAGAAAGTAGACGAATCGATCATCAGCAGCTGCAACACCTATTTTACGCTGTACATCGTCTGCATTGCCGCCATCTTCCTGCTTATCTGCTGGGAACCTTTCGGTCTGGCGACCAATCTCTCCGCAGCCATCAGCTGCTTCAATAATGTCGGTCCCGGCTTCGGCATTATCTCTCCCAGCGGGAATTACGCCGCGTTTTCCCCGTTTTCCAAGCTGGTGCTTTCCGGCGCCATGCTGCTGGGGCGTCTGGAAATTTACCCGCTGCTTATCGCGCTGACCCCCACCGCATGGGCAAAGCGGCGTTAAAGGCGCCCCTTTCCTTGACAAATCGGCAAATTTCGGTTATTCTTTAATGCAGTAAAGCGTAAATGCGAAAATGCTGCCGGAGCAAATCATGCACACTCTCGTCCTTATGCACAGGGCGGGAGTGTTTTTATTACGCGGCATGGTCGCCTTTACCGACCGAGGAGGAAAATGAATGAAAAAGAGTAATCCCATCGCCCTGCTGCCCATCGGGGTATTTCTCGTCATCTATCTGGGGCTGGGTCTGCTGTTCGAGTACGGTCTCAAGATCAACATGGGCTTTTACAATATTCCCATCGTTGTGGCGTTTCTCATTGCTCTGCTGGTCGCCTGCCTGCAGAACCGTGCCCTTTCCTTCGATGCCAAGCTGGAACTGATGGGGCATGGCATCGGCGATAAAAACATCGTCACCATGATCCTTATTTTCATGGCGGCAGGCATTTTTGTGGGCGTTGTCGGGCGCAGCAGCGCGGAAAGCGTTGCCTACCTGCTGCTTTCCCATGTGCCGTCGGAGTATTCCGTCGCCATTCTGTTTGTGGTCAGCTGCTTCGTTTCGCTGGCAATGGGCACCTCGGTGGGAACCATCACCCTCATCACCCCTATTGCCGCTCCGCTGGCGGTCGCAACCGGCTTTTCCCTGCCATTCTGTGTAGCTTCGGTCATCGGCGGCGCCATGTTCGGTGATAATCTTTCCTTTATCAGCGATACCACCATTGCCGCCTGCAACGGTCAGGGCTGCCAGATGAAAGACAAATTCCGTGAAAACTTTAAAATCGCGCTGCCTGCCGCATTGGTCTCGCTGGCGGTCATTCTCCTCATTTCGCTCAATACTCCCATTAAGCAGTTCCCCTTCATCAAGGAATATAACCTTGTTCAGATCATTCCCTACATTCTGGTGCTTGCCGGTGGCATCATCGGCATCAATGTATTCGTGGTACTGCTCATCGGTATTCTTTCCGGCTCCGTCATTATGCTGGCGACCGGAGAGATTGCCGCGACCAGCCTACTGAAAAACATGGGCACCGGCGCCGAGGGCATGTTCGAGACCACGATGGTCGCCATACTGGTTTCCGCCATCTGCGCCCTTATTCGGGAATACGGCGGCTTTGAGGCGCTGTTGCGCGGCATCAAAAAGGTGTTCCGCGGCAGAAAGGGCGGTCAGCTGGGCATGGGACTTCTGGTCGGTGCCATGGATATTGCCACCGCCAATAATACCGTTGCTATCGTTATAGCAAACCCCATTGCCGCTGAGATGGCGGAGGAATACGGAATCACTAACCGCAAGGCGGCTTCCATTCTGGATACCTTCTCCTGTGTATTCCAGGGCATTATTCCCTACGGCGCGCAGATGCTGGTCGCCATCACCGCGGTAAGCGAGCTTGGACACAGCATCACCGCGTTCCAGATCATTCCCTACCTGTTCTATCCGTTCCTGCTGCTTCTCAGCACGCTGGCGTTCATCTTCCTCATTCCGGAAAAGAAAAAATAACAAGATGACCTCCCTTGCTTTTCAGCGTAAAGGGAGGTCATTTTCTGTTCTTCTGATTACCATTACCGTAGATTTTTTAAAAACACCATTTTTAATCTAAATGGGTAATCTTTTATGGGCACGGTATTCCTTGGGAGAATACCCTGTCTTCTCCCGAAAGCATTTTCCAAAGTGGCTCATCTGATAAAAGCCAACCTTAGAGGAGATCTCGCCGATAGGCGCGTCCGTTTTCTCCAAAAGCTCCGCTGCCTTAGAGAGACGAACCTCTGTAAGATACTTATACGGCGTAGTTTGCATACTTTGCTTAAAGCACCGCAGGCACTCGGATTTACTGACATTGGCGCTCGCCGCTATATCGCTCAAGGTGACATCTTCAGCGTAATGTTGTTCGATATACTCCAAAAATTTCTGCATACGGAGATTAGCTGCGCTCTCCTGCTTCTTCTGGGGGATCTGGATATTCTTTCTCATAATAAGCCAAAGAGAAGAAAGCAGCACCAATATCTCATAGGGATAAAACTCATTCTTATCCTTTTCCAGCAAAATGATCCTCCGCAAAATAGCGGTCACTTCCCTGCTCCACGCAATATCCTTTGAAAAGTGATAAAACGGGATCTGCTCATTTTCCGTCACGCTCTCAACAATTCCCCTTGCCGGACTGCCAAAATAAAACTTAAGGAAAAAATCGGGGAAAAGCATGCTGTTATAATGGTGTTCCCCGCTATGCTTAATAAGGTGCACCACATTTTTATTGATGAACACGCCCTCCCCTGCTGTTATATCCCTTATACTATCGAGTGTTTGCAGTTGGATCGTTCCGCTGATCACATAGATAAACTGCAGATCCTCGTGCCAGTGCATTACCCGAAACCCCGGATTGCGGGGGTAGCTGCGGTCGTTGATGATATCAAGCATCAGATATGGAAAATCCGTATGAACATTCAGGTTCACGGAGTTGATATACTTCTCTCTTTCTCTGTCCACTTCCGTCCTCCTTGTTTGAAGATATATTGACATTTTATTGCGTTATAGTCATATCTTCTCGCAATTTACTGTGATATCATTATAGTGCAGTCAAGAGATCACGTCAAGTAAAGATAATTACAGGAGGAGAAATGGAAAAAATCAAAGAAACCTTCAAACCGGGAGCTGGATATAAAGCCTTTTTTCTTTCACTGCTGTTTTTCGGGTTATCCTATGGTTTATATAAGGGTGTCCTGGATAACTATTTGGCAGAGATAGTGGAAATGACCGAGTTTGGGCGCGGTGTATCCGAGTTCTTCCGGGAGCTTCCGGGACTTGCGCTGGTGTTGATTCTGGCGGCACTCTACACCTTTTCCGCCGAGCGGATCTACAAAATCGGCGCCGCGATCATGATGATCGGCATGGCAATGCATGCGGTCGTTCCCGCAGGGCAAGCATTTATCACGCTCTCCATTTTGGTGTATTCCATCGGTGACCACATGCAGCAGGGAATGAGAAGCACGCTCTCCCTGAAATATGCGAAAGAGGGGCATGGTGGCAGAGCATTGGGGCTGCAAACCTCCCTGTATCAAATAGGAACACTGGCAGGCTATCTTGTGATCATCGCAGTTTTTGCCCTTGTTTCAAGCTCCGTTACTTTATTTCGCGGTGTCTTTTGGCTCTCTGCCGCGGCGATCGGCATCGGCTTACTTTTCTCTTTAAAAATGACAGGACATAGCGAGACCGATAAATCCAAGCGCCGGTTTTACTTCCGGAAGAAATACGCCAAATACTATATGCTGGAGGCGTTCTACGGGGCAAGAAAGCAGATCTTCTTCACCTTCGGTCCCTATGTCCTTGTGCTGTTTTACGGGGCAAACACCATGACGATCAGCCTGTTGTTCGCGGTTTCGGCGATCTGCTGTTTCTTCGCGTCACCGGTCATCGGGAAAATCATAGACCGACTGGGGTATAAGGTCGTCATGGTAGCGGATACACTGATTTTGGTGATTGTCTGCTTCTTTTACGGATTTGCGCACCACATTTTCTCCATGCATACCGCGTTTATCGTGTGCTGCGTCAATTATGTTTTGGATTCTGTGATCTCCCTGGCGTCCATGGCGTCCAGCGTATATGTACAGGATCTCTCCGACAGCACCGATGAAGTCAAGGCAACGATCTCCACAGGGCTTTCCGTCAACCATTTCATTACCATCATCATTGCTCTTTGCGGCGGCTGGATCTGGCAGACCTTAGGCATCGAAACGCTGTTCATGCTCTCCGCGGTTCTGGGGCTTTGCAACAGTGCGTACGCCGCAACTATAAAAACGGATAAAACAAAAATCGTATTGAAATAGCACTTCAAAGAACCCGTACCGGTCAACCGACCGATACGGGTTCTTCGTCTGCTAAATCATTCTTTGTTTCCGGTAATAAAGTAGTCGCAGTACTCGCCGCCGTTTGCCAGCGTCTGCCGGCGGTGCAGAACTCCATGTTGAAGCATGATCATCACTTCGTCCAGCTCGCAGAATAACGGCATCAGCTCGGGGACACCCAGCTTTTCCGCATAAGTGCAAATGGGACAACGGGTAATACGGTAATAGCACGCGCCCTCATACGGCTGACCGACAAAGTCCACCTTGAACGAAGTCGGATACTGCTTTTCCTTTTCCGGTGTATACCACTTAACGTACTTCACAATGCACTTTTTATTTTCAGCTTTCCCTTTCTCCGTATTCAGGTCGGTCTTGGCAAAGTACCATTTGATGTAGTACAGGGAGCGCCGCATCATTTCCTGCACTGTCTCCGGCGGGATCTTTTTCTCACTTGCGACATAGGGCGCGACAAATGCCAGCGCGAACAGCTCATTATACGCCATCGGGTTGTCATCACCGATGTCGTCCGCCTGCTCTACCAGCTTCCGGTAGACTGCCTTGCTCTTTTTCATGATCTCCGCGGCATACGCTTCACCGTATTTCTCAGCCAAAACCTTTTTCATGGGTTTTTTGAACATCCAAAAATAAAAGCCGTTATACTTCATCTGTCATTCCCTCCCGTTGCTTATCGGCAGAATCGAAAAGTGCCGACCATCCGCCAAAGTGATAGATCATTCGCGCATCATACATCTTTCAGAAATGCGCGAATGGTGCGGATATAGCCACCGGCTTTGAGCACCGTTGAGAGATGCCCGCCAGAAACATAGGCGATCTGCGGGTTATGCATCAGCCGTATCAGATCCTGCTGCATTTCACCGGAAAAGAAATCCTGATCCGGCAGGATAAGCAGAATCTTTCCCTTAAGTGCCGCAAAGTCAGCCTCGGTCACGGGCTTTTGGTTCATAAGGTCGGCAAGAAGCCCCGAAATGTGGACATCTTTTTCCTGCTTATAGTCCTTAAAAATCGTCTCAAACATATCCTGCGCTTCGGCTATTTCCTCCGCGCTTTCATTGCGGATATGGCTCATGCCCGCCTTAATAAGCGTCGGTTTCAGCTTTTCGTAGTTGCAGTGCTTCATATACCACAGCATCAGCGGCGCAAGGAAGTACCTCTTTTTCAGGCTTTTCAGTGTATTGGCGTCCATGCCGCCGGTGGAGATCAGGATCAGTCCGCCCGCTTCTCCCGGATACTTCTGAACATAGATCTGTGCGACCATGCCACCGTCACTGGCGCCGACAAAAATAGGCTTTTCAATGCCAAGCTCTTTGAAAAAAGCGTGCATTCCCGTCACAAGCTCCTGGTTGGTGCGCAGTTCCTGCGGATAATCAAACAAAAGAACTCTGCATTCATCGGATAGCCCGTCCACATAGTCCATCCACATTTCCAGCGTATTCATGCCGCCGTTCAGAAATACAAGTGTTTTGCTGTTCTCTTTTCCGCTTAGGATATAGCGAAACCGTGCGCCGTTCACGGTGATATTCTCGCAGGGGTGCGCCGCTGTAAACAATTTCAGTTTTTCCGAATATAACATTATATTTCCTCCTTTACACCCGCAGATATGGGAGTATTTTCTTTATGTTTACTAATGGAATTTGACAGAACCCAATAAGCCGACCTTCTGCAAAAGGAGGTATTCCATTGGCGTTTTTTCATAGAAAATTCCTGTGCGAGCAACTTTATAACACGCGGCAGATCGAGCTGCCGCGCAATTCCGATGTCGTTAAAAACATTCATCTCATTCATACACCCCTTTTTGATTGTGGTTAGCAAACACTAACCCGAGAGCTTTTGAAAAGCCGCCTTACGGCAGCTTCCGGCAGAAAGAATAGACAATCGTTATAAATCCGATCACATTGTATCACCCTGCGCAGTGTTTATCAATAGATAATCCGAATTTTATCCGTCTGCCGCCTTTGCGGGAAGCATTGAGATACCAACCGGTGATATTTTTTCTTTGCTCCTCCCCCGTTCTCTGCTATAATAAATGACATAGACCTGCGACAGGGAGGAACATCATGAGCTGTGAGGTATCGCTGGTGCGCTGCACCGACTATGAGATAGAGCGTGTACGGGCGGCGCTGTGCCGCCTGCTGGAACCGCTGGGCGGGCTGGATTGGGTCATGCCCCACATGAAGATCGTCATTAAGGCAAATCTGGTCGCGGGTCGTCCGCCGGAGGACGCCGTTACCACCCACCCCGCGCTGCTGTGCGCCCTCAGCGGACTGCTGACCGAGAGGGGCGCCGAGGTCATCATCGGGGACAGCCCCGGCGGCGTGTATAATGCAGCCTACCTCAACCGGATCTATCAGCGCTGCGGCGCGGCGGAAGCGGAACGGTACGGTGCGGCACTCAACCAGAATTTCGAGGTAAAAGAACAACATTATGCCGAAGCGGCAGTGGCGCACGATTTTAAGTATACCGCCTACCTGGACGACGCCGACGCCGTCATCAACTGCTGCAAGCTGAAGACCCACGGCATGATGGGCATGACCTGCGCCGTAAAAAACATGTATGGCATGGTGCCGGGCAGCGTCAAATCGGAGTACCACTATCGTTACTCCAACCCAATGGATTTTGCCCGCATGATCGTCGACCTAAACCGTGCCCGCCCCGCGCGGCTGCATATCGTAGATGCCGTAGTGGGCATGGAGGGCAACGGTCCCACCGCCGGTACGCCGAAGCCCATCGGCTGCCTTTTGGCTTCCGCCGACCCCTATCGGCTGGATATGATCTGCGCCGGTTTGATCGGGCTGCCACCCGCCTGTATCCCCACCATCGCGGCAGCGCGGGAACTGGGGCTGTGTCCCGCCGATATTAATGATATATCGGTCAGTGAGCCGTGGCAGCCGTACCTCGTGCCGGATTTTAAGAATATCCGCAACGCGGAAAAGCTGGCACAGCAGGACGGCAACGAAGCCATCTGGGGCAAAGCGCTCAATCGGCTGCTCCGCGCCGTGATGAGCAGCCGCCCCGCGGTAAAAAAGGACGAATGCATCGGCTGTGCCGAGTGTCAGCGCATCTGCCCTGCCAAGGTCATTACCATGGTGAACGGCAAGCCCCGTATCGACCGCCAAAAATGCATCAAGTGCTTCTGCTGTCAGGAATTCTGCCCCGTCGGTGCCATGAAAGTCGCACGTTCAGCAGCGGCAAGGGTGCTGGAGCACCTGTAACGCTTTTCTTCTTTACAGCTGCTGTTCCTGTAAATTAAAGCATAATTTGCGGAAAATACATGCCACAGTTTATTGCGTTTTTCTTCTGTACAGTGTATAATTAAATAGGAAAGAGAAAAAGAATCTTTTTTAACTATTGGAGGTTACCCCAGAATGGAGAAAAACCTGAAAGGAAAAAGAATTCTTGTATCCGGCGGGGGTGGCGGTTCGGCTGCGTACTGGTGTAAATACCTTGCGGAGCAGGGCGCGCATGTCCTTGTCAACGATGTCGGATATGTACAGGATGAAAGCATGGGCGGAGATTATAACATCAATCTGCGCACCCATGAATCCGCCGACAATGTAGTAAAAGCCATACGAGATGCCGGCGGTATTGCCGAGGCAGACTATGAGGACGTCTCCGAAATGAGCGGCGCTGCCCACGCCGTGGAGCATTGCCTTGATGTCTTTGGCGGCGTCGATATTCTGCTGAATGCCACCTGTGTCTCCCGTCTGAATGAATGTATCAACCTGACCGCCGAGGAGTGGGATATTGTTATAAAGAATAATCTTTATCCCACCTTCAATCTCTCCAAGCAGGTGCTGCCCCACATGATAAAACAGCAGTGGGGACGGCTGCTTTATACCACCTCTACTGTGATCCGCAGCTTTTGGGGTTCGGTCAATTATGCCGCTGCCTATGCCGGTGTTTACAGCCTGATGCGCTGCATCGCCAACGAGGTGCGCCCTGACCATATCACCGCCAACTGCATTGAACCAAGTGCAGCAGGTAAAACCGGCAGACGCTCTTCCGGTGTGGAGTATCTGGAACGGCGCATGCGTGCCCTCGGTCTTTCGGAGGACGCCGGCAAAAAAATCGTCGGCACTACGCCGCCTGCCAGCGCGCTCTCCCCTTTCATCGCCTACCTGTGCACCGAGGAAGCAAGCAATATTACCGGACAGAACTTTGCCCTTTGCGGCGGTCGGTATGGTATTTATGGAACACTGGAGGAGAAACGATATATTTATAAAGACCCATCCATGGGTGACTGGACGGTAGAGGAGCTCAAGGAGATCATGCCCCATACATTGGAGCAGGATATGACAAAGCTGTGGTACAGCCGCAACTAAATTTACAGCCATATAAAAAGCCGGTACATGACCTGCCCAGGTGATGTACCGGCTTTATCGTAAGGCGGAAAGCAAAAGAAAAAGTAATATGGAGAGAGAAAAAGTGAATCGCTCCCGCCCTCGATTGGCTGAAATAGTGATCAAGTTGTCTTTCTTCTTAAACCGTATGGCACCACTGCCAGATCTCCTCCAGACGGTTGCGCGGCGCGACAAACTGTTTCTCTGCGCACTGTGCCGCATAGATCTCCGCCTCCTGCACATAGATTGTGGCGTTATCCGGCTGCACGATCCTGCCGAGGATCGTGCCAATGGTATGGCAAAGGTCATAAGTAAGGGAAAAGTGATGTCCTACCGCGTACCCTGCACCATATGCGGTGTGCGCACACATGCCAAACAGGCGCATCATATCCTCAAACGGTACCATGCAGGTCTCTGCCTTTTGGACCAGCGGTTTCATTGCGGAGAAACTGCCCGCCCGCAGCGCCAGCGCGCTTTGCGGGAAAATGTCTATCGTTTCCATGGAGGTCCAGATACGGATCTTATCCGTCCGGAGCATCACATGGCTGACCGTGGGCAGCAGCTCCGGCAGCATACGAATATCAAACCGCAGAATGCCGTCCTCGCCGGTTTCTACAGGCAAACAACCTGTCGGCTCTTTCAAGCAGTGATCAACATAAGCTCTGCCGCTGCCCTCAAACAGTGCCACGGCTCCATGGTCCGGCTGCCATGCGCCGCTGTCCGGCAGATGAGCAAGTCTGCCGTTCTCCCGCCGCCAGCAGCATACGAGGTTCCTCCAAATATCCTCGATAAAATCCGCAGGAGGGCGATGCTGACCGTTTGGTGTTGCAACAAAAATAAGATCGGCGCCGTCTTCCCCCGCATATCGTTCCACATTGCGCTGCTCGGTCGTAGTAATAAGGGGAAGTGCCACGCAGCGGTTAGCGGTTTTCCACAGGTTATTATTGATCTCGATATGGCACTGACGCTTTCGCAGTCTTGCCCTATCTTCCGTTAAATCGGATAGCTGAAAGTTGTCACACTCCCCGTGCATTCGTATGACCGGCAGCGGCGCCGCAGGGGTAAACATCATTGTTCCGTCCTGCCGCATAAACCAGCGGGTCTTGGTCGGACCGGAAAAAGGTGCCGCACCCGCCAGCCGTTCCGGATGACAGAACGCATAGTGTGTTGCCATCATGTCCCCCATCGACTGCCCATGCATATATACACGGCTCTCATCTACAGGGTAATTTTCTATTACATATTCCAAAAGCTGATCCAGATAGGCGACATCATCTGCCCTGCCGTCTGCAGCACTCAGTGCGTCCCAGCAGTTCCAGCCGACACCGTTTACCAGTGACTCCGGATAAAGGATAATAACATTCTCCCTCTCCGCCAAAAGGTGCCATGCGGCGTACTCGTGCATGGTCTGGTAGTCGCCGCCGTGCAGCGAGGCAATAAGCGGACGTTTTCCCATCTGGTCATAGTGCTCCGGCAGGTAGAGCTTCCATGTTCTCCGCCAGCCGTCTATCTCCCCGGCGAAGGAATGGAGTCTCTGGGGACAGAGATCGACCCCATGACAAATGATATTCAGCTCTGTTACACGGGAAACACCTGCCATCTCCATTCTCCTTTCCGGGAATAAAAATCATATTACAACATTGAAAAGGCTTTTAGCCCCGCAATGACAATAAACAAAGTAAAGGGACAAAGCGCACTGGTTGTCGCCACAAATTGACCCGCCAGCTTGCCGTCTCCGCCCATTTCGTAAGCCATGGGAGCCGAAGCGATGGCGCAGGGTGAGGCATACATTCCCAGCAAACCTACCAGACTGCCGCTGCGTATTCCCAAAAGGCACGCACCGGTCAGAAATACCACCGGAACCGCCAACAGCCGCAGCAGCGTTACCGAAGCGACCAGTCCCCTGCTTCGGATCACATCTTGCAGAGAGAAACAGGCGCCAAGGACGATCAGCCCAACCGGAGCCGCAGCAGCAGAAAGCTGATTGACCGTCTGTCGGAGCAGCACGGGAAGACGGAGCCCTGCCAGCGAGCACGCAGCACCCAATATTGCCGCCAGAATAAGCGGATTAGTCGCTATGCGCCGCAGGATAATCCCCAGCTTCACGCGATTTCCGCGCAGCGTTTCAAAGCAGATCACGGAAAGCACATTGAATATCGGTATAATGACCGCCAGCATACCGGCGACTTCCTTAAATTCGCCGGTTTCACACAGGTTCTCAGCTATAATAATGCCCAAAAGTCCAAAATTGCTGCGGTAGATCGCCTGTACAACCACCGGAGCCGCTTTCGGTTCCTTCACGGTGCGTGGAACGACCAGCATCAGGAAAACAAACAGTCCGATGATGGTTCCCACTGCGTAAAGGATCGCGCCAAAATTCACTCCTCCAGAAAAATCGGAGTTGAGCATGGTACAGAACAAATTGCAGGGCAGAAAAACACGGAATACCAAGCGGTTGATCGGGAAAACCATATTCTCTGCGATAATGCCGATGCGCCGCAGCAGATAGCCAAGCGCAATTAGAATTAAAATAGGAAAAACAGCCTCAAGGGACAAGCGAAAGATTTGCAGCATTGGTTTTCTTCTCCTTCGCCGGTCAATAGATCGTCTCCGCGGGCAGCGGAAGCGTTTTCATACGGGCATTCACCGTCTCCGGGCTGAAGATCACTTCGGGATTTCTCTCCGCTTCCATCTGAACGGCACTGCACGCCGCGGCAAACCGGGCTGTTTCATTCATATCCAGCCGGTGACAGGCGGAGCTATCCACCAAGCCCGCTACAAAGGCATCTTTTCCGCGCTCGCTGTCGCTGATGATCCCCTCGGGAAGCTCATACCGTGTGGCATGCTCCTGTGTAATATGCAGCAGCTGACGGTTGTCACAGGATACATAAATATTGCGAATGCCTGTCCTGCACAGACTGCGGGCATACTGCGAAGCTGTACCATGTATATTGCAGTTCAGCAGATGGTCCGCTGTTTTTGCATTGAGATATACATGGCTGAAACGGTTCAGAATTCCGCGATAGCTGTCCAGACGCTCCAGAACGCCGCTGAGAATGCACCAGATCTCCTTGTTGGGAAATGTGCAGAGCAGATACTCTGCCGCGTCAGGTGCCAAAATATCGGTCACTACGATGCGGCTGGAGGCATTCAGGGGAGCGTACTGACTTTTCAGGAATTCCTGTGTCAGCAGCTCGCCGGTACGGTAGTTCAGAACACTTCGGCGGGACCGATCCCGTGGATCGCGCAGCTGCACCATCATATCCTGCTTGCTGCCGGCAATACGCAGACAAGCGGAGGAATCAATATGCAGCTCCTCGCAGTCCTGCACCAGTTGCTTGCCGAACATATCAGCCGCAATGGCAGCCACCAGCTTGACGCTTCCGCCCAGCCGTGCCATGTACTCGGCAATGTTCCTGCCGGCGCCGCCGAAGGAAACCGAAACATCACCAAACTGGGCAAAAATGTGCTCCACCGCGGAGCTGCCCGGATATTCCAGCATACTCCCTACAATATCCACCGCGGCAACACCGATCACCACGGTATCGTTCTCATCGCTTACCACATAGCCGCGTCCCTTAATGTAGCCCTGTTTGATGAGGTTGCTGACATAAACGGATACCGCCGAGCGGGTGATCCCGATGGTTTCCGCGATTTCCTCCTGAGAGATCATCGGGTTATGCTTGATGAGATCGAACACTTCGGATTCGCGCGTTGTCATGTGTCGTATGCTCCTATTCTGCAAATTGGTGGGGGAAGATATTTCCTCCCCCACCAAAATATTACTCTTAATGGGCGTCCATGTAAAGACATTCCGGCGTCCACTGGAACGCATTTACTGCATTCATGCCGCTGTCATGCACATAGGACTGGGTAAACATCTGCTTGGGGATATAGAAAGCGGGATAAACCAGCACTTCATCAAAGGTCAGCAGGCGCAGACAGGTCTTCAGCGCCTCGGATCGCTCCTCGATGGTCGCAGCTTTGTTCGCCGCATCAAGCGCCGCCAAATACTCATCGGAGAAAGCGATCATCTTGGTATGGAAGTTACCGGTGGGCGAATACTGCGCATTCAGTGTCGCGGTCAGATCCTGGCTGAGACCCGCGCCCAGAACGATAAAGCCATCGGGGCTCTGGTTCACGCGCATATCGGTGATGACACTGGTATCAACAGTCTCCACCTTGGCATCAATGCCCATCTTGACCAGCTCCGCCTGCAGCGCAGTAGCACAGGCGATGTTGGTAGCATTATTGGTGATTGTCCAAACGGTAGTGGCAAAGCCATCGGGATAACCTGCCTCTGCCAGCATTGCCTTGGCACCCTCCAGATCATACTCGGTATCCTTCAGGTTGGGATCATAGCTGTAAGCATCGGAAAGGCCCATCTGGTTGGACCAGTAACCAAAGCCGCCGGAGGTCGCATTGGCAACACCCTTCCAGTCTACTCCCTTCAGGATTGCCTTGCGGACATCAACATTATGCAGCGGAGAATCGGGATTGGCACTGTTGGGGAGTGCAAACCCATAGGTGCAGTTCGCGGTCAGGTCGGCGGCAGCGGTTTCAAAGCCATTGTTGACCATCATGCTGATGGCAGCGGCAACGCTGGTATCAAAGCTGTCGATCTCCTTGTTCATAAAGGCGGAAGCGGAGGAAGTGGTATCATAGATCCACACCAGCTCAATGCCGTCCAGATAGGGCAGACCCTCCTGCCAGTAGTTTGTGTTCTTGCTCCACACAATGCGGTCATCTACGGTATAGCTGTCCATTACAAAGGGACCGGTACCGATCATGTTAACGGCGCACCAGTCAGCGTCATGCTCATCAAATGCCTGCTTGGAATACACCAGAACATCGCACATGTCATTCGGCCAGGAAACAGACCAGTCGGAATAGGTGATCTTGACCGTGTAGGTATCTACCGCTTCAATGCTCTTGGGATTGCTGAGGTTGGAAGCCTTGCCGTACTCCAGTGCGGTATCCAGGTTCCATTTAAGCACCTCCGCCGTCAGCTCGGAATCATCATGGAATTTGATTCCCTCTCGCAGCTTGATGGTCATGGTCAGGTCGTCTTTGTTTGTCTCAATGCTCTCGGCAAGGAACGGTGTAACGGTACCGTCATTGTTCAGTCTTGCCACCGGCTCAATGGACGGGGTGACAAACATTTTGACACTGCCGACCGCCTTAGGGGTAAAGAAGGTGGGGGTCACATAGAACATACCAAAACGGAAAGTCCCGCCGTAGGTAGGTCCTTCGGCGTCCGTGGGGTTCGGTGTTGGATTGTTTGCATCACCGCCACAGGCAGCCATACAGAATACCATTGCCAATGCCAATAGAATCGCGAACAGCTTTTTCATGTCTTTTCCTCCAGTAGTTTTTATTTTAAGGCTACCGCCTTAGTTACTTTTCCTGCGGCTTAGGTGCCAATGTCCTCCATGAGGAAGCACGCCACCTGATGTCCGTTTGGAAGTGTGCGAAGCGCCGGACATTCCTGGCGGCAGCGCTCGGTCGCATGCTCGCAGCGGTTGCTGAACGGGCAGCCGCTCGGGCGCTCCGTTACGCTGGGGATCTCTCCCCGCATCTCTACATGTTCTCTGCCCTGCTCCGCTTTGGGATCCGCGGTAGGAACCGAAGCAAGCAGCGCCTGTGTATAGGGGTGAAGCGGGTTGGCATAAAGCTCCTCGCATTCCGCTATTTCCATTACGCAGCCAAGATACATCACCAGCACCCGATCACTGATGTGACGGACAACTGCCAGATCGTGCGCGATAAAGAGATACGAAATGCCCAGCTCCGCCTGGAGCCGTTCCAGCAGGTTGATGATCTGCGCCTGCACCGAAACATCAAGCGCGGAGATCGGCTCATCGCAGATAATAAGCGACGGCGAGGAGGAAAGCGCACGGGCAATGCCCAGCCGCTGCCGCTGACCGCCGGAAAATTCGTGCGGGACCCTTCTTTTCAGCTTAGGATCCAGCTCCACCAACCGCATCAGATCGTCCACACGCTGCTCGTATTCCTCCCCTGTTTTTACAAGGTGGTGTATCTTCAGCGCTTCCCCCACAATGGAGCCTGCCGTCTGGCGGGGATCCAGCGAGAAAAACGGGTCCTGAAAAACCATCGTCATTTTCCGGCGCAGGGGTTTCAGCGCGCTTTCCGGCGCCTGAAATACCTCATTCTGCTCAAAAATGATCTTACCTGCGGTGGGGCGGTATGCCCGTATGATACAGCGCGCCAAGGTTGATTTTCCGCAGCCGCTTTCGCCTACGATGCCAAGGGTCTCTCCTCTGCGGACATTAAAGCTGACATTCTGCAGGGCATGTACCTCACCAGTTTTTCTCTGGAACAATCCGGTTCGCACATCAAAGGTCTTGGTAAGACCCTGTACCTCCAGTATGATCTCGTCCCCGATCTTTTTGACCGGTGCCGTCCGCTTATGGGCAGAAAGTCCTTTCTGCACCTCTTCTATCTCCTCCAGAGAACGGTGGCACGCCACCAGGTGCTCCGGCGCTGTTTCCCACAGCAGCGGGCGCTCCTTTTCCATACAAGCATCGCAGCGGTAAAGGCAGCGGTCGTAAAAGGCACAATACCGCTCCCGCGAGGCAGGATCCGGCAGCAAGCCGTCAATCGGCTCCAATACACGGTCTTTGGGATCGTTTAACCGAGGAATGGAGTTGAGCAGTCCTCTGGTATAAGGGTGCCGCGGCTGGCGGAACAGTTCCATTGTAGGGCTGCATTCCACCACGCTGCCGGAATACATTACATAAATGCGGTCGGCGTAGCGCGCCACGACACCCATGTTATGCGTCACAATGATGATCGCGACCTGCCGCTCCACGGCGATCTCCTTGAGCATTTCCAGCAACTGCGCCTGAATGGTAACATCAAGCGCGGTAGTCGCTTCGTCCGCTATTAGGATCTCCGGCTCTGCCGAAAGCGCCATGGCGATCATAATACGCTGGCGCATGCCGCCGGAAAACTGCTGCGGATAGTAGTGGTAGCGCTCCTCCGCGTCGGGGATTCGCACCGCCTTCAGCATTTCGATCGCTCGCGCGCGGGCTTCCTCCTTGCTGCACTTCTTGTGCTGCAATATCGCCTCTGAGATCTGATACCCAATGGTCAGCACCGGATTGAGCGATGTCATCGGCTCCTGAAAGATCATGCCGATACGACCGCCGCGGATCGCCCTGATCTCGCTGCTCTCATCGGGCAGATCGATCAGGTTCTGTTCCTCACCGGTCAGGCGAGCTTCTCCGCCCACAACCTTTCCGGGCGGGTTGATGAGCTTTAATATGCTCAGCATCGTGACCGATTTTCCGCTGCCAGATTCCCCCACCACACCGATGATCTCGCCGCGGTGCAGGGTAAAGGAGGCGTCCACGACCGCCTGCGAGCGCTTACCGGTCGTGATAAAATCCGTCTGCACATTTTTTACTTCAAGCAGCTTTTCCATATCTGCCTCCCATCATATTTCGCCGCGCAGTCTGGGGTCCAGCGCGTCTCGGATACCATCGCCCATTGTATTCAGGCAGATAACCAGAAGCGCTACACACAAGCCGGGCAGCAGCGCCAGCAGCGGGTTCTGAAGCAGTAAATCTTTGCCCTGGCTCACCATCGTCCCCCAAGAAGCCGTCGGGACAGAGATCCCTACGCCGATGAAGCTGAGGCCCTTGTTGTCCTTGTTCCATACGAAGCCCTCTACGTTAGAG
>JBNMIL010000032.1:0-16753 GCA_050873265.1 Angelakisella sp.
ATCATGGTTCCAACATCCTCCATGGATCGTGAGAGAACCGCAGAACTAACATCGTATTTATCATATGTTTCGCGGAAAGCTGCCCCCGGAAGCGTTACAACAGTATATTGACCTGCTCCAAGCTCAATTACAAAATTCGCGGCGAGTGTGGTAAGAACAAGGCTAGAGGATCCGCGAACCTTCCTCGTGATAACGCCCATAAGCGTTGAAAGGATGCCAAGCTTATGCAGAATACCGGTAAATACACCACAAAACAACGATGTAAAAGTCAATACTGCCATACTCTTGGGACCACCGCGAGAAAGCAAACCATCCAGAGAGCTAACACCTGTATTTGCATTGTATCCATTGAGCGCAATATTACAGATTTCACTAAAGGAAACATCTTGGAAAATCACCGCCCAAGCCATACTGAAAACAATACCAATTGCAAATGTTGGAATTGCGGGTATTTTTTTCAAAGACATTGCAAGTACAAGAATCACAGGAATAAGCATGAATGGATTGATTTTAAAATTTGCTGCAAGTCCATCAACAAATACATTTATCTGGCTATAGTCAATGGATTCCCTTCCATACTTAAGCCCCATAATAGTATACAAAACAAAGCTGATTAAAAAGATGGGTACAGTGGTATAGAGCATTGAGGTAATATGATCAAACAGTTTTGTGCCAGAGGTACCGGCCGCCAGCAATGTTGTATCCGAAAGAGGCGAAAGCTTATCACCTACAATTGCACCGGATACAATAGCGCCTACCACCATTGGAGCCGGAATACCAAGGCTAACACCTACACCAAATAAAGCAATGCCTATCGTACCCGCAGTTCCCCAACTAGTTCCCGTAGAAACAGATGTAATAATGCAGATAACCAGTGTTAAAGGCAGGAAAAGGGCTGGACTAATCAGCTTCAAGCCATAGTATAGAATAGCAGGAATTGTTCCCGAAGCCATCCATACGCCGACAAGAACACTAACCATAATCATTACAAAAGTAGCGCCTAAGACGCTTGTGCCGCCTTCTATAAGTCCTTCTTCTATAACTTCCCATTTATTCCCGATTAAAAGTCCGAAGATGGAAGTGACAATGCATGTGGCAAATAACGCAAGGAACAGATCCACACCAAGAATCACCAGGGAGAGAAGAACCACAAGTGACAATACAAAGCCTATCGCCGCTTGCTTAATTGTAAGTTTTTTTGCCTCTGTTTTCATTTTACCACCTCATTTATTTCTGCAACAACTTCTACCTCACACAGTACAGCCTTCGGCAGGGTATGTACCGCTACACAGGAACGAGCGGGCTTGCTCGTAAAGGTCTGTGCATAGATCTCATTAAAAGCCGCAAAGTCTGCCATATCCGCCAAAAAGCAGGTCGTTTTTACTGCTCTTTCCGGTGTGGTTCCCGCAGCCGCCAATACGACCTGCAGGTTTGCCATAACCTGTTTGGCTTGTTCTACGATCGTTTCTCCGGCAATGGTACCGGTAGCAGGGTCTACCGGAATCTGACCGGAAGTAAACACAAGCCCACCGCTGATGATTGCCTGAGAATAAGGTCCGATCGCCGCCGGAGCCTTATCCGTATTCACTGTTTTCATATAGAACCTCCTATTATTCGCAACCGGTTTGCTTAACTTCATTATATGATAAAATATTGTTTAGTCAATGAATTTTTCGTCATTATTCTTCCAAATTATCGTTACATCTGTTTAGCATAACGCACAAATACTGAAAAGTTTTTTATTTTTTGCTATAGATTTTTCATTCAGTCCATTGTATAATGAAAAAAAGAAAAATACCGACAGGAGAAAGAACATGGTAGAACATATCAAATTGACGCAATGTGATCGGGACATATTGACTTCCTACCGATTGATGCTGGACGGACTGGCAGACTACATCGGTCCCGGCTATGAGATCATTCTGCACAGTCTGGAAAACTTCGATAATTCCGCGATCAAGGTTATCAATGGGCACTACTCCGGACGCAGCGAAGGCGCGCCGCTGACCGACCTTGCGTTACAAATGCTGGACGCCATCGAAGCAAACCCTGCAAATGCAAAGGGAATCATCTATCAAAACAGAACGCCCGGCGGTGCGCCCCTGCGTTCTACCACCATTCCCATTCACGGTGAAAATGAACGGATCATTGGGCTGCTGTGCATCAATTTTCACATGAATACCCCCTTGGCTACGCTGCTGGATCACTTGACCAAAGCGCCCACTCCTGCCTCCGACCGGATAGAGACATATGCAAATAATATTGAAGAGCTGGTCCTTTCGGCGCTGCTGGAAGCCAAAGAACAGGTATTGACCAACCCCAATATTTCTGCGGCGAACCGTAATAAAGAAATCATCGCGATACTAAAGCAGAAATCTATTTTCAACCTGAAAGATGGTGTTGTTCTGGTCGCAAAGCATATGGGGATATCCAAGAATACTGTTTATCTGCATCTCCGCAATTTGGATTGATGCAGTAGAATAATACAAAAAGCCGGTCTGAAAGCCCAAGCAGGCATTTCAGATCGGCTTTGTATATTATTTAGTTCAGTGCTATCTTCAGCATTTCAATATTCCGCTCCATCAGCGAGAGATAACTCTCCCCTCTTTCGAATTCCTCCTTGGAAACATTCTGGCAGGAGTGCAGCAGCAGTTCATCGGCACCGGTCGCCTCCGCAATGGTATCCGCCATCAATCGGTTGGAAAGTTCGATATAGAAAACTGCCGGCACACCGCTTTGCTTTACCTCCTCAATAATGGCGGCAACCGTCGCGGCACTTGGCTCCGCCTCGGAGGAGCAGCCCGGGTAGGCGGCATAATAATTCAATCCATAATCCCGTGCCAGGTATAAAAACGGGAACCGGTCAGCAAAAATAAGCAGATCTCGCTTCGCGTCCTTTACTGTTTGTGTCAGCTCATTGTCCAAGGCACGCAGCTTCTCCGTATAATCCTCGGTGTTGGTTAGATAATGCGCCGCGTTATCCGTATCCGCTGCCTGCATTGCCTTACCGATGGCTTCCGCCATCAATATGGCATTCTTGGGAGAAGTCCAGATATGCTCATCGTACTCTGCGTCCCCATGGTCATGCCCGTCGTGGTCATGGTCATGTTCACCGTTCCACGCAAACCCGCTTTCGGCTTCCTCTGCGGCTTCCACACAGTCCATCAGCGCTAACACCTGCATATGGCTGGTATCCGCCGAAGAAAGCACATTTCGCACCCATTCATCGGATTCACCGCCGATATATAGAAAAACATCGCAGTTTTGTATTGCGATAATATCCTGCGGGGTCGGCTCGTAGCTGTGTACCTCTGCGCCGGGCTTCAGCAGCATTTTTATCTCCGCATCCTCCCCTGCTATCTCACTGGCAAAGTCATAAAGCGGGAAAATTGTTGTGACAACCTGCATTTTATCTTTCGGCTTCGGCTGTAAAGGCGAACAGCCTGTCAGCAATAAAACAGTCAATATTACCGTGATAAAGCGTCTTTTCATGCTTTTCTCCTGTTCAATTTGAGTTTCATTCTCAAATTGTATTCTACCACAGCTTTTTTCTTTGTCAAGAATTATGGTTTTCTGCGGGTGCATTTGCCGTAAATTTTGCAGTTTGTTGATGGCATTTTTCCCACAGCGATGATATAATTGGCTTAATTAAGATAAATGAAAGGCAAATAAAAAATGAACAATAACCGCATTGATTTTAACGAGAAAAAAGGCTTTATCTGCGATATGGACGGTGTCATCTATCACGGGAACCATATCCTCCCCGGGGTAGCGGAATTCATTCAATGGCTCCATGATGAAAACAAGGAATATCTTTTCCTGACCAATAACAGCGGCTACACCCCCAAGGAGCTGAACCAAAAGCTGGCACGCATGGGGCTGGATGTACCGGAGGAGCATTTTTACACCAGCGCTTTGGCTACGGCAGCTTTTCTCCGTGAGCAGGCGCCCGGGTGCTCCGTCTTCGCTATTGGTGAAGCCGGTCTTTTGAATGCCCTGTATGATGCGGGCATCACGATGAACGATGTCAATCCCGACTATGTGGTAGTCGGTGAGGGGCGTTCCTATTCACTGGATACCCTGACCAAAGCAACCAATCTGGTCATGGGCGGCGCCAAGCTCATCGGCGCCAATTCCGATGTATCCGGTCCCATCGAGGACGGCATCGCCCCTGCCTGCCGCGCGCTGGTCGCCCCCATTGAAATGGCGACCGGCAAACAGGCATATTTCTGCGGGAAGCCCAATCCCTTGATGATGCGCACAGGACTTCGTATGCTGCAGTGCCATTCTGCCGAGGCAGTCATGGTCGGCGACCGCATGGATACCGATGTGATCTCCGGTATGGAAAGCGGTATGTCCACCGTGCTGGTGCTTTCCGGTGTTTCCACCCGAGAAACACTGAACACATATGCCTACCTCCCCAGCATTGTTTTGAACGGTGTCGGTGATATCCCCGCAATGGCAAAGAAGCAGAAAGCATTGACAGAATAAATATCTGAAATAAGTATCCATGCATCAAAAGACGGGCTGCTGTTACGCAGTCCGTCTTTCTGTCACATTCCGTTCTGGCTCAACCGTTCAGTGCCTTTTCCAGCATCTCACGCAGGATATTGGGATTGCCCTTGCCCTTGGAGGCTCTCATGCACTGCCCCACCAGGAATCCCAGCGCATTGGTCTTACCTCCTCGGTAATCCTCCACGACCTTGGGATTGGCGGCAAGGATATCGCTGACGACCTGCTCCAGCGCACCGGTATCGTTCATCTGGCGCAGACCCTTTTCCTCTACCACATCTGTCGCGGTCTTTTCGCTGAAGATGATCTCCTCCAGTACTGTCTTACCGGCGGTGGTGGAGATCTCTCCCTTTTCGATCATCGCCAGCATATCCGCCAGCTTCTCGGCGGAAAGGCTGGTATCGGCAAGGGTGAGGTTCTTTTCATTGATGATACGGGTGATATCACCCAGCAGCCAGTTGCTGATGTTCTTCGGCTGGCACTTGCCCAGCGCCGCCACTGCCTCGAAGTAATCCGCCTTGTCGGGGTTCTCCGCCATCAGATTGGCGTCAAAATAAGGTAGCTTGTACTCTTTCATCAGGCGCAAAAGCTTGTCATTGGGCAGCTCGTGGATACTTGCTTTCAGCTCTGCCAGACGGCTCTCCTCCACAAAGATGGTCTTGAGGTCAGGCTCGGGGAAATAGCGATAATCCTGTGCGTCCTCCTTGGAGCGCAGCAGAATATTTTTACCGGCAATATCGTCCCAGCGGCGGGTCTCCTGATGGATCTCTCCGCCGTTTTCCAGAATTTCGATCTGACGGGCGGCTTCATACTCGATGGCACGGACAGTGGCGGAGAAGCTGTTGACATTCTTCATCTCCACACGGGTACCGAATTCCGTCGCGCCCTCGGGTCTTACCGATACATTGACATCGCAGCGGATAGAACCCTCCTGCATCTTGCAGTCGGAGATACCAAGGTACTGCAAGGTCGCCTTGATAGTATCCAGATACGCTTTCGCCTCGGCGGAGGAACGCATATCCGGCTCGGAAACGATCTCGATAAGCGGGACGCCGCAGCGGTTAAAGTCAACCAGACTACCCGCAAAGTCATCGGAATGAATAAGCTTACCCGCGTCCTCCTCAATGTGGATACGGGTCACACCGATGCGCTTGGTGTGTCCCTCTTCATCTATAATGGCGTCAATATAGCCGTTTTCACACAGCGGAATATCAAACTGGGAGATTTGGTACGCCTTGGGCAGATCGGGATAGAAGTAGTTTTTGCGGTCCATCTTGCAGATGTTATTGATGCTGCAATGCAGGGCATAGCCCATACGCACGGCATAGTCTACCACGCTCTTGTTCAGGGTAGGCAGCGTACCGGGCATGCCGGTGCAGATGGGACAGCAGTTGGAATTGACCATGGAGCCGAAGGAGTTTTTGCACCCGCAGTAAATCTTGGTCTTGGTATTCAGCTCCGCATGGACCTCCAGACCGACAACAATTTCGTAATTCATATGTTTCTCCCTCCTTACACCACAGTGGCAACCTGACACAGCCCGCCGCGCATGGTCTCAAATTCCTTGGCAATGCCGAGGAGCTTCTCTTCGGAGAAGTGCGGACCGATGAGCTGCATACCGACCGGCATCTCGTGATCCATGCCGATGGGCAGCGAAAGCGCCGGCAGACCCGCGATATTGACAGTTATGGTGCAGATATCGCTGGCGTACATCTTTAAGGGATCGTGGACATTCTCCCCGATCTTAAAGGCGGCGGTGGGCGCGGTAGGCGTCACGATAACATCGCACTGCTTAAAGGCTTCGTCGTACTCGGCACGCACCTTCTGCTGGAACAGCTTTGCCTTTTTGTAGTAGGCATCGTAGTAGCCGGAGGACAGCACAAAGGTACCCAGCATAATGCGGCGCTTGACCTCGTCACCAAAGCCCTCGCTGCGGGTCTTTTCGTACATATCGTTCAGATCGGTATAGTTTTCGGCGCGGAAGCCGTACTTCACACCATCAAAACGGGACAGGTTGGAGGAAGCCTCGGCGGAGGAAATGATATAGTAAGCGGAAAGACCGTATTCGGTGCTGGGCAGGCTGATATCCACCACCTTAGCACCGCGTGCCTCCAGCGTGCGGATAACCTGCCAGATGGAAGCCCCCACCGCCACATCGGCGTGCTTATAAAACTCCTTGGGTACACCGATACGCAGACCGGATAGATCATAGCCCAGTCCCTCGGCAGTTTTGGGATAACGGGTCGGCATAGAGGTAGCATCGTAGGGATCCTGCCCGCTGATGGTGTAGAACAGGTTGGCGACATCTTCCACGCTGCGTCCCATGGGGCCGATCTGATCCAGCGAAGAAGCAAATGCCACCAGACCGTAGCGGGAAACCGCGCCATAGGTTGGCTTCAGCCCAATAATTCCGCAGTAAGCCGCAGGCTCGCGAATAGAACCGCCGGTATCACTGCCCAGCGTCAATACACTTTCGCCCGCGGCGACTGCCGCGGCGGAGCCGCCGGAGGAACCGCCGGGGACTTTATCCAACCCGTGGGGGTTGTGGGTAACATGGAACGCCGAGTTCTCGCAGGAGGAACCCATGGCGAACTCGTCCATGTTCATCTTGCCGGTCATAACATAATCGGCGGCTTTCAGCTTGGTGATGACCGTCGCGTCGTAGGGCGGCACAAAGTTCTCCAGCATCTTGCTGGCACAGGTAGTCTTAATATCCTTGGTGCAGATATTATCCTTGATGCCAATGGGGATACCCGCCAGCGGGTGCAGCTCCTCCCCCGCCGCGATCTTCTTGTCCACCGCTTCGGCGGCTTTCATCGCTTCTTCTGGGGTAGCGGTAATAAAGGCGCCGATTCCGTTTTCCACTCGGGCAATGCGGGCAAATATGTCCTCGGTCACTTCCACCGCGGAGACCTTCTTCTCTTTCATCAGCCGGTGCAGCTCACCGCCGGTCAGTTTATACAGATCCATGTTGTCTACTTCCTTTCCCTCTTGTTATCCCACCGTTTTGGGTACGACTACGCAGCCCGCCGCCACCTGCGGGGCGTTTTTCAGCACATCCTCGCGCGGCAAAGAAGGCTCCACTACATCTTCGCGCAGTGTCATGGCGTCCTCCACCTTAGGGGAAAGATCACCGGTCTCCATCTCAGGCAGACGCTCCACCATTTCGATGATGTTCTGCATATCCTTCTGGAATTTTTCCTCCCGCTCCGGCTCAATAGCAAGTCGGGAGAGCTTGGCAATTTTCTTGATGTCGATCTCCATATTTTTTAAGAACCCCTTTCTATCAGTTCCAGTAATTCCTGTTCCGTCAGTACCGGCACCCCCAGGCTCTGCGCCTTGGTCAGCTTACTGCCGGCGGCTTCACCCGCCACCACATAGCTTGTCTTTTTGCTTACGCTGCCTGCTGCTTTCCCGCCGTTTTTCTCAATGAGCTTCTGTATCTCCTCACGGGAGTAATTCGGCAGCGTACCGGTCACTACAAAGGTCATGCCCGCCAGTGCGGCAGAAGCCTGCTGCGGCACCCACGGCTTCAGCCCAAGCTCCAGCAGCTCCCCGCACAGCTTACGGTTATTATCATCGGCAAAGTATTGCAGCACACTCTCCGCCATCACTTCGCCAAAACCGTCGATAGAAAGCAATTCCTCTTTGGTCGCTGCCTCCACCGCTTCCAGCGTCCCAAACCGTGCCGCTAAGAGCTTTGCCGCCTTATCGCCGATATTGCGAATTCCCAGCCCGAACAGCAGCGCACCCAGTTCGTTATGCTTGGAGCGCTCCAGCGCCGAGAGGATATTCTCCGCTTTTTTATCCTTAAAGCCTTCCAGCTTCATCAGCTCATCTTTAGTCAGGCGATAAAGGTCAGCAGGCGTACTCGCTAACCCGTTATTCAGCAGCTGCTCGCAGACTGCTTCGCCCAGTCCTTCAATATCCATTGCGGCACGGCTGCAAAAATGAATGAGACTGCGCAGGATCTGCGCCGGGCAGCTGATATTGGGGCACCGGATTGCCGCCACCTCCGGATCGCGTACCAGCAACGTCCCACAGGAAGGGCAGTGGGTCGGCAATGTAAACGCCGGCTCCCCTTCCGGGTGCGCTTTCACCGCGATGACCTCCGGAATGATATCTCCGGCTTTCCGTACCACAATGGTATCGCCGATATTCACCCCCAGCTGGGTAATGAAGTCCTGATTGTGCAGCGTGGCACGGCTCACGGTGGTACCGGCAAGCTCTATCGGGTCAAATTCCGCCGTAGGCGTCACCGCGCCGGTGCGTCCCACCTGCAAAACAATGTCCCGCAGCACCGTTTCCTTTTCCTCCGGCGGGTACTTAAACGCCACCGCCCATTTGGGATATTTCGCGGTACTGCCCAGCGCCTCTCTATCTGTAAAGCTATCCACCTTTATAACTGCTCCGTCAATTTGATAGCCCAATGTTCCGCGCAGTTCCCCGATTTTTTCCACCTGCTTAATGGCGTCCTCGATGTTATCAAACACTTTGTAGTCGGGCGAAACGGGAAAGCCCAGCTTTTTCATCAGCTCCAGCGATTTGCTGTGGCTCTCGCAAGTCACGCCCTCCAGCTGCTGAATATTAAAGCAGAAGATATCCAGTCCCCGCGCCGCCGCGATCTTCGGGTCTTTCTGCCGCAGGGATCCGGCAGCCGCGTTGCGGGGATTCTTCGCGGGCGTTTCCTCCCGCAGCTCCTGCTCGCGCACCAGTCGGTTAAAGCTCGTCACCGGCATATACACCTCGCCGCGCACCTCCAAAAGGGGCAGCGCCTGCGGCAGCTTAAGGGGAATACTGCGAATGGTACGAAGGTTCTCGGTCACATCTTCACCGGTAAAGCCATCGCCGCGGGTGGAACCCACTGCCAGCTCCCCATCATGATATTCCAGCGAGACAGATAACCCGTCGATCTTCTGCTCTACCACATAGGTGGGGTTCGGCACTGTCTCCCGCACCCGCGCGTCAAAGGCTCGAAGTTCATCGGTGGAGAATACATCTTGCAGGGAGCCCATCTGCACCTTGTGTGTTACCTCGCGGAAGGTATTCTGCGCCTTTCCGCCCACCCGCTTGGTAGGAGAATTGGGCGAAGCGTACTGCGGGTACTGCTCCTCCAGATCCATCAGGCTGTGGATCAAACGGTCATACTCATAATCCTCCAGCTCCGGCGCGTCCAAGTCGTAGTACAGATGCATATGGTACTCGACCTGCTTTTCCAGCTCCCGCATTTTACTGCGAATGTCCTCGCTCATCTGCACACCTCCCCAATTTAACCTATATATTATAGCAACTTTACCGCACGATTACAATATTTCTTTCCCGTATTTTTCACCCCGCCAGCGCGCCGTAATCCTGTATCATTCCCACTAGGTCGTCGGTGCCGCCGTATACCTCGGTGTAGGCGTCCGGCACCAGTCCCACTATGATGGTCTCCGCCAGTATTACATTGCTTTGCGCCTGGCTGCTGATGCGGTACCCCGGCAGCAGCGACAGCATATCCACTGTCACCTGCAGCTGAATACGGTGTCTTGTTTGGTTGATGCCTGCCTCGTCGAACTGATTGATGATCTTCGTCTTGACCAGCCCTACCGGACGCAGCCGCAGCGTCACCAGCGGTCCCCGCCCCGCAAGGAACTGCACCCCCGAAAGACTGCCCAACGGCAGCTCCAGCTTTACTTCGCGATACTGCTGCAGTGTCTGCAATATCTTTTCCAGCAGCTCGCCCTGCAGACGGTTGATAAGCACCGTATCGGTCGTCAGCGCAGTGGTCTCTCCATTTTGGTTCTGCTGTAGGCAGACAAAGGATTGATACCGCAGCCCATCCTCCTCCAGCACCTCCAGCACCGCCCGCTGGATCATACGGTTCACGGCGATCTGTGTCTGGCTGGCTGCCGCTGCCTTTACCATCGGGCGTATGCCCATATCCACCCCGATGAACGCCCCCAGCAGCATCAGCAGTGCCAGCACCCTGCCCCACTTTATATTCCGCATTTTTCGGTGATTTGCGCGGTGCTTTATCCTCACGGCGGCACTCCCCCTTTTTACGCAGTATATTCCCACAGGGGGCGCTTTGTGCCGTCTTGCTGCCTTTTCGCATAGGATACCGCAGGGAGGTGAACCTATGCAGGAAATGATCTTTCAGGCGCCGCAGGGCTATCCCATGCCGGAGCTCCTGTGCTACAATGCCGCCGATCTGCGCCTGTTGACCGAGTTATATTCCGGCAGGGAAAGTGAGCTGACCGCTACCATGCAGTACAGCTACCAAAATACCATTCTGTGGCGCTGCAAACCGGAGATCGCGGAATCCATCGGCAAGATAAACATGGTGGAAATGCGCCATATCTCTATGCTGGGGCGCTGCATTGCCCTCATGGGCGGTGATCCGCAGTATATCCGTCCGGCACAAAAGCAGTATTGGCATGCGGGACTGGTAAACTACGCTACCGATCCCTGTACCCTGCTGCTTTGCGATATGCGTACCGAGCTGGATACCGCCGACCGTTACCGTGCCGCCGCCCGCCGCTGCTGCAATGCTGCCCTGCGCCCCCTGCTGGAGCGTCTTGCCGATGACGAGACCCTGCACGCCGAGTGCCTGCAGCAGCTTATCCACTGCGCCGGCTGCTGCCGCTGAACAGCAAAAACCGGAACCTCCAAGGAGGTTCCGGTTTTGCTATATTTGTTCACATAGAGGAGAGTATCAGGCTAAATCAGTCAGCAAGCATCTCGTACAGCTCAGCCTCAATGTACGGACCCCACCACTCAAGGTAACCCTTCTTGGTAGGATGGATCGCATCGCTCATGTAGGATCTCCACAGAGAATCACCGGTCTTAACATTCTCGTACATCGCATCATTGTGCCACAGATCCAGAACGGTGAAGTCATCGCCCCACTTTTCGTCCAGCTGGTGGCAGCGTTCAATCATGGTCTTGTAAATCTCTGCATTCTGTCCGCCGGAATAGGTCATCTCATCTTCGAAATAAGTACCAGTGATAACCAGAACGCGAGCGCCCCAAGTTTCCTTGGCATAGGCAATGATCGCTTCCAATGCGCCGGTAGTGGTTACTTCGTCAAAGGTCGCAGGGTCGAAGCTGTCGCTTACAACGCCAGTCTCACACTGACCCTTGGAGTCATTGGTGGAAAGCTGAACCACTACCAAATCCAGATCAGGATCGGTTTCAGCAGTATGGTTACGCAGACGGTTAATGTAAGAGGTGTCAGCAGAGATGGAACCGCCTACGCTGCCGCCGATGGAGCCATCGATGGAAGCAAGGAAAGTACCACCCTTAACTTCGATAGTAGAGATGGTGCCATCCAGCGCATCAATCCAGAGTGCCGGAGAGGTATTACGGGCACCAAAGCCCTGGAATACCGAGGAACCCAGCCACAGCAGCTTCTTGCCCTTGATGGGGCTGTCAGCATTCATGGTAACATTTTCAGGATTATAGGTATCACTGTTACCTTCATTCTTCATGCCGGTAACTGCAAACAGCTGCTGAACGGTGCTGGCGCCTACTACGATAACGATAGCAAGGATCGCCGCCAGGATACGCAGGATAACTTTCTTGGTAGTGCGGCTACTCTTCTTCTTGGCAACAGCCTCACGGGTCACAGCAGGCTCCGTCTTGGGACGGGCAGGAACAGCCTTACCGGAAGCAACATTTTCCAGAGCCGCTTCCATCACGGGGGTCCACAGGGCATAACCCTTCTTGGTGGGGTGAATCTGGTCGTTCATGCAGGTGTGCTTCTTCGCTTCCTTGGTGTTCAGCTCGCGGTCGTTCCACAGGTCGATCACAGCGATATCCCACTTCTTGGCGATGGCATACAGCGCATCGACCATGTCCTTATACTCGGGAGAAGCATACTGAGGATTGGTATAGAACGCAATGGGGCAGTTCCAGGTCTTCTTGGCATAATCGATGATGTACTCGATAGCGCCGCAGACGGTCTTGGTGTCAAAGGCTTCACCGGCAGCCGCTACCTTACCCAGGGGCTTCTTCTTGGTAGCGTCGTTGGTGGAAAGCTGGCAGACAAACAGGTCGCAGGGGGTCTTAGGATCCAGCGCTTTCAGACGAGCCACATAGCTCTTGGCATTGTCGTCCACCAGCGTGGTGCCGCTTACCGCTTCCTTTACGCACTTGGCGCCGGTGCGGGCTGCGATCATGTCAACAAAAGACTTGCCATAGGCAGCAAAGCCCTTGGTGACGGAAGAACCCAGGAAAACGATGTTTTTACCCGCGAGAGGGCTGTTTTTCACCTTTTCCAGGCTTTCGGGATTGTACTTACCGCTCAGGTTGCCGCCGTTCAGCAAACCAAATACACGGATAAGAACGATGACCAGAATGACCGCCAGCACGATCAGCAGCATGGTGAAACCATACTCCATAACACCGCTGGTGCAGTATTCCTTACATACCTGCGCTGTTACACCCAGGGCAGAAGATACTGCCTTAAAAATCGGGTCGAGCAAGGATGAATAGAAAATCGCACGCCAAAAACTCAGCATAATTTCCTCCTTTTCGCTGCCATTGACCTTTGCGGGTCTCTTGCAGCTCCTTTACCTTACATTGTCAATATTTTGTTTGTTTTATGGTTGGTCGACCAATTTAATTAAAATATAACTATTTCATCATCGACTGTCAATATGTTTATTCTACTTTTTATGTTTCGACATAAATAATCCGTTATTTGTTGTGCAATATTACCTATGTATAACCACCCCGTACCGCCGCAAACTACCGTTAAAGAGGTGAATTGCATGAATTTGGTACCCTGCGCCGCACCCTGCCGCTACCAGCAGGAGGGGGTGTGCGCCCTGCCGGAAACAGAAAAAACGGTTCGCTGCCATGGGCGAACCGTTCCCTGTATTTACTTTAGCCCCGCAGCAGGCGCACCGCCTCACTCAGCTGTCCCACCGGCAGGAATTCCGCCTCGGGGTAGTCTGCCGCGTTCATCGTCTTCATCGAGCTTTTCGGCACCAGAAAACGCCTGAAGCCCAGCCGGTAGCCCTCCCCTACCCGCTGCTGCACCTGCGGGGTGGAGCGAATCTCCCCCGCCAAGCCTATCTCGCCCAGCAGCAGCATATCATCGGGAATCACCTTATCCAGCAGGTTGCTCAGCACCGCCATCGCCACCGCAAGGTCGGCGGAGGGCTCGTCCGCCCGCATGCCGCCCGCCGCATTCACAAAGACATCAAGATTGCCCATGTAAAAGCCCGCGCGCTTTTCCAGCACTGCCAGCAGCATCGCCGTGCGGTTCATATCAAAGCCGGTCGCCACCCGCCGCGGATTACCGAAGCTGGTCTTGGTCACCAGCGCCTGTATCTCCACCAGAATGGGGCGTGTGCCCTCCATCAGGCAGGTGATGCAGCTTCCGCTGCAATCCAATGGTCTGCCGGAAAGCAGCGCCTCGCTGGGGTTCGGCACCTCCCGCAGACCGTTTTGTCCCATCTCAAAAACACCGATCTCGTTGGTGGAGCCGAAGCGGTTTTTATTTGCCCGCAGAATACGGTAGCTCAGGTTTTTATCTCCCTCAAAGTACAGCACGGTATCCACCATATGCTCCAGCACCTTGGGACCTGCTATATTGCCATCCTTGTTGACATGCCCCACTATAAACAGCGGGATCTCCTGTCCCTTGCAGGTGTCTATCAGCAGCAGGGCGCTTTCCCGCACCTGCGAAACACTGCCCGGCGAGGAGCTGACGCTGGCGGCCGAAAGGGTCTGGATCGAATCCACCACCACAATATCGGGCTTATTCTCCAGTATCGTCTCACGGATCTGCTCGGCATCGGTAGCGGCGGTCAGCAGCACACGCTCGCCGTTTACGCCTAAGCGGTTGGCACGCAGCTTTATCTGGCGGGGGCTTTCCTCGCCGGAGACATACAGCACCCGCAGGTCACTTTCCAGCGTGCGGCACATCTGCAACAGCACGGTGGATTTTCCAATGCCCGGATCGCCGCACACCAGTATTGCCGCGCCGGGCACTATGCCGCCGCCCAGCACTCGGTCCAGCTCCTCCATGCCGGTGTGGTATCGCACCGATTCATCAGCGTCCACAGCGTCCAGTGCCATCACCGGCGAAGCCTCCCGCTGCACGGCAGGCAAGCCCTTTTTCTCTTTGCCTATTATGCGGGTCTCCTCCACCAGCGTGTTCCAGTTGCCGCAGTCGGGGCAGCGCCCCTGCCACTTGGCACTTTCGTAGCCGCACTCGGTACATACAAAGATGCTCTTTTCTTTCGCTGCCATTGCGTTTCCTTTCTCTCCCCCGCTATCCCTGCGGGGTGTTTTCGTATTCCATCAGCGCTGCGGTAATCAAAAAAGCCAACATGCCCTGGTACCGCTCCTGCTGCAAATTCTCCGTATCATTTGGGTTGGATAAAAAACCGCACTCCACCATCACGGCGGGGTTGGTTTTATTGTTATTCAGGATATACAGCGTCGAATCCGCTTCCTTGATCTTGCGCCGGTTATCGGTCTGTAAATGCTCCGCGATATTCCGCTGGATCAGCTCCGCCAGCCGCCGGCTGCCCTCCGCTTTTCCGTAAAAGACCTGTGCCCCATGCACATAGGATTGCGAAAAATGGTTCTGGTGAATACTCACCCCCACCGAATTGGGCGTCCCCGCCATTATATCCAGCCGGTTTTTCAGGTCACTGCGCTTCTGCGCCCGCACCGAACCGGCATTTTCATCGGCAAGCAGGGTGTCGTCCTCGCGGGTCATCACCACCCGGTAGCCCAGCAGCGTCAGCAGGTCACGGGTCTTCTGCGCAATCGCCAGGTTGATCTCGCACTCCCGCACACCGGCAGCGGTCGCGCCGCTGTCCATACCGCCGTGACCGGCGTCCAGCACCACCACAGGCATATTATCCACCGCGCCGGACTGTACCTGCAGCGCCAGCCGGTCATTCAGCCCCGTCAGGAAGTAGCCAACCGCTACCACCGTCAGCGAAAATGCGAAGATCATCACCGCACGGCGCCATAGCTTCTCCATGCCATCACCCCCCGTCCCAGCTTATGCGGCAGGTGTCGGCGCTATGTCCTGTTTTTATTGTAGCAGAAAACCGCCTGCGGTTCAATAGAAAGCGAACATATTTTCGTCCGCCTCCCGTAAAAGAAGCGAAGCACCTAAAGCTCCGCTTCCCTTCGGCTCAGCCGCACTTGCCCAGCTGCACCGTAAATTCAATTTCATTTTCGCCGCGGCAGGTCGCCTTAATGCTTCCCTTGTGTCCCTCCGCAATGCTGCGTGCCAGCGAAAGCCCGATCCCGAACCCGCCTGCCGTGCGGGAGGGATCCGCCCGATAAAAGCGGTCAAACAGCTTATCCGCCTGCTGCTGGGTCAGCCCTTCACAGCGGTTCACAGTACGCAGCATAGGTCCCTTTTTCCCTTTTTCCAATGTCACATGGATCGGCGAATTCTCACTCGCGTACTTCACCGCATTATCCAGCAGGATAGAGACCATCTGCCGAATGGCATATTCATCACCGCGGTAGGTCATCTCCGGTACGATCTCCGCCGTCAGCGTATGGCCGTTTGCCTCGGCAAAATCCTCAAAAGAACTCACTGTCTCATTCACCGCATCGGTAATCGAAAAGTCACTCATCTTTAAGGGACTTTGCTCCTCGTCCATGCGGGAAAGACTCACCAGCGAATTGACAAGATCTCGCAGCTTTTCGGTCTGTGCCAGCGATTTATCGATCCACTTGTTCTCGCCGGTCTCCATCTCCAGCACCTTCAGGCTGGTCGCTATCACGGTGATCGGCGTTTTCAGCTCATGGCTGGCATCAGTAATAAACTGCTTCTGCTTTTCGCTTGCCTTCACCACCGGGTCAATGGCACGGCGAGAGAGCAGCGTCACGATAAGGTAAACACACGCCACACAGAACAGCATCGCCGCCAGCGAAAGTATGGCAGTGGTTTTTACCGTCGCCAGCTCCTTGTGCGCGTCCAGAAAAACCGCCATATTCCGGTTCTCGCCGTTTTTCACCACATAGTAGCGGTAGCCGTCGCTCCAGCCGTAGCCCTCGCCGTGCTGTATTGCTATTTGCAAATACGCCGCCGTGTCGTCCTCCGTCACTGCCGCTATGCTGCCAAGGTCTGCATTAACCAGCGTACCCTCATCATCATAACGCAGCACAAAGTACCGCGTAGAAGACGGCGTCTCCGGCGTAAAACCGCCCTGCGGCTTATCATTCGGGCGGTCTCCCAGCGGCATCTGCGGTACCGTACCCTGATTATTGCTGA
>JBNMIL010000033.1:0-16634 GCA_050873265.1 Angelakisella sp.
ACCGTATTCTATCTATTATAATAAGCGCCGCGCTGATGGCAGGCTGCCTGACCGCCTGCGGCGAAAACGGCACCACCTCCGGCGGCACCTTAGATGAAAACACGGCGACCACCGTGACCGGCGGAGAAACTACCGTCACCACACCGGATCTTTCCGCTAATGTAGAGGCGCCCGATGTGACCAATGCCACGACCATTTCCCTTTCCGGCGAAACGGCGACCGTGACTGGCTCCGGCGCGGAGGTCGAGAATGGCGTTGTGACCATTACGGCGGGCGGCACCTATGTGGTCACCGGCACCATGACCGAGGGGCGCATCATCGTAAATGCCCCCAAGGAGGAGGTCACGCTGGTTCTGCAAAATGCCTCCGTGACCTGCTCCACCGGCAGCCCTCTGTATGTGTATAAGTCCAAAACGACCACCATCTACCTGCCGGACGGCACCGCAAGCGCCCTGACCGACGGGGCAAGCTACACCTTTAATGACAGCTACTCCTCGGCGGAGGAGGACGAGCCGAATGCCTGCCTTTACTCCAAGTCCGATCTGATCATTGCCGGTGCCGGCAGTCTGACCGTAAAGGCAAACTACAATAACGGCATTACCGGCAAAGATACCCTGCTCATCGAAAAGGCGACCGTGACCGTAACTGCCGCCAACCACGGTATCAACGGCAAGGACAGCCTGACCGTTAAAAATGCCGCCATTACCGTGACCAGTGGTGGGGACGCCCTGCGCTCCACCAATGGCAGCGACAGCACCCTCGGCTACATCGTTATCGCCGACAGCACCCTGAACCTCACCGCGGGCGAGGACGGTATCCAGGCGGAGACCACCCTGACCATCAGCGGCGGTACCACCACCGTGACCACCGCAGGCGGCGCGGGCGGCTCCATCAGCAGCGATGCCAGCGCCAAGGGTCTGAAAGCCGGCACAGCGCTCACCGTTACCGGCGGTACCTTTAACCTGAACTGCTGCGACGATGCGGTCCATGCCAATGGCGATGTTACCATCAGCGGCGGCAGCTTCACCATCGCCACCGGCGATGACGGCATGCATGCCGATGACACCCTGACTATCAGCGGCGGCACCATCAATATCACCCGCAGCTACGAGGGACTGGAGGGCGCCACCGTCAATATTACCGGCGGCAATATCTCCCTTGTTGCCAGCGATGACGGCATCAACGCGGCGGGCGGCAGCGACCAGAGCGGCTTCGGCGGGTTCTTCATGGATCAGTTTGGCGGTTCGGGCGACTATCTCATCAGCATCTCCGGCGGCGTTATCAATATTGATGCTTCCGGCGACGGCATCGACTCCAACGGCGATATCGAAATTTCCGGCGGCGAGCTGTACATCAGCGGACCGACCTCCAACGGCGACGGTGCCATCGACTGCGACGGCAATGCTACCATTGCCGGCGGCATCGTGGTGGCGGCTGGCTCCAACGGCATGGCGGAAAACTTCGGCAATGCTTCCACACAGGGCAGCATTCTGGTGAACCTCTCCGGCAGCGCCGGACAGACCATCACGCTGAAGGGCTCTGACGGCAATGTGCTGGTCAGCTATACTCCCACCAAGAGCTACGGCTGCGTGGTCATCAGCGCCCCCGGCATCGTCCAGGGCGGTACCTACACCATCACTGCCGGCAGCGGCAGCACTACCGTTACCATGACCAGCCTGATCTACGGAAGCGGTATGGGCGGCTTCGGCGGAGGCGGCATGGGTGGTCAGCAGCCTCCGCAAGGCGGCGGCAATGCGGGCGGTCAGCAGCCCCCGCAGGGCGGCGGTCCCGGCGGACGGGGCTAAGCTATCCAAGAAAAAGATTACTAAGCCCAACTGCCACTGATATGGGGCGGAAAATGATGTAAAATTGAGACGCAGGGGATCCCATTACGCGGGGTCTCCTGCTTTTTATCCCCCAAAAGCTGCGCTTCGCGCCGAGGCTTGCAACGGAGCAGCCGCATCTGCTACAATAAGGCGGGAACAATACCGCCATCTTGGGCGGCACCACAAAAATAGTGTGACAGGAGGATATTATTTATGGGCTTGTTGGGCAAAAGAGAACCCTGCGCCATCTGCGGCGGAAAGGTAAAGGGTCTGCTTCCGTGGAAGATCGAAGGGAACTACATCTGCGATGATTGCCACGGCGTCATTGACGCGCAGGACGGCAACGATTTTACCATGGAGCAGTTCCTGAAATATCGGGACTTCCGCGAGCAGAACCAGGCGCTCAAGGAACAGTTTACGATCTCCCAGACCATTGATTTCGGGTTCTTCGGCACCAAGATCGTGTTCGACTACGAGCACGGGCTGTTCTGCATGGATAAGAACCTGAATAAGACCATCTTCCATGGCAGCGAGCTGAAGTCCTTTGTCATCAGCGAGGACGGCATGCCCCTGCTGGAGGGCAGCGCCAATGGTCTGGAACGCCACGAAAGCAATGTGCCGAAGCGCATTGATGAGCTGCTGCCGCAGGTCAACCAGATGCTGATGCAGCGGCAGATGCAGGAAACCATGGAGCGCCTTGCCAATCGAAATAACGACAACCGCACCACCTATACCAGCAGCATCGATATCCCCGAGCCGTTCAAGAAATTCTACATCAAGCTGTACTTTGATCACCCTTACTGGAAGCTCATCGAATTCGAGCGCACAGGTCCCGTTCTTATCGGTGATCTGCCGGATTTGACCCAGTACCGTCTGGAATATAACGAGCAGGTACAGCACATGGAGGAACTGGCGGAGGCATTGATGCGCGTCGCGTTCCCACAGGCGGGAGAAGTCACCAAAGCCGGTGCCGCCCCTGCCGCAGCCGCCACCGCCGCGGCGCAGCCCGCTGCCGATGCCGTGAGCGAGATCAAAAAATACAAGGAGCTGCTGGATGCCGGCATCATCACCGAGGAAGAATTCGCCGCCAAGAAAAAACAGCTCATGGGGATCTGATAAAATCAAAAACGCCAACCGCGAGGAGACGGGAGCAGCCAAAGCTCCCGCCTCTTTTTTCGCCCTTCTTGAGAAATGATGGATATTCATGTATAATTGACCTATAAAGTGTAAAGCAGCGGGAGGGAACCACCATGCCCAAGCGTCGGGGAGACCTGAATACCATCTACATCTCGGAGCGCCTGCAGGAATGCCTGCGCCCCATCTGCCGCGCTGCCCTCACCACGGTGGTGGCGCCCATGGGCTACGGCAAAACCACAGCGGTCAACTGGTATCTGGGCGAGCGCGCCAAGACGGAAGCTCCCCTCATCATTCGCATCAGTGTCTATTCCGATAATATGGCGGTCTTTTGGAAAAGCGTGCAGGCGGCGTTTGCCCATGCGGGGCTTGCCCTGCTGCGGAATTACGATTGCCCCACCGATGCCGCAAGCGGCGGGCTTTTAGCCGATGACCTTTGCCGTGCGCTGGAGGGGGAACGCCCCTGCTATATTTTCATCGATGATTTTCACCTGCTTACCGATGGCCGCGCGGCAGGCTTCCTATGTACCCTTGCCAACCGCCTGCCGCAGAATGTCCACCTTATCGTGGCAAGCCGCGACCGCTTTTTATCGGGGGAGGAAACGGTGCGGCTGGGCAGTCGGGTCTGCCCCATCGGGACGGATCAGCTCCGGCTCAACCACACCGAGCTTTCGGTGTACGCCCACCGCTGCGGCGCCGAGCTTTCGGAGGAGCAGATCGATACGCTGCTGTATGCCAGCGAGGGCTGGTTCTCCGCTGTTTACCTTAACCTGCGCACTCTTTCGGAGCGAGGCGAGCTGCCCGACAGCCACTCCGATATCTACACCATGTTTACCGCCGCACTCATTGATCCGCTCCCCCTGCGGCAGCGGGAATTCCTTGCCGTGATGGGGCTTGCCGATGAGTTTACCGTGGAGATGGCAAAATATATCACCGGCGATGAGGACGCCGGCAGCCTGCTGACCGCCCTGACGGAGCAAAATGCCTTCGTGCGCCGCCTGCCGGAGGGCGGCAGCTTCCGCTTCCACCATATGATGAAGGAATGCGCCGGTCGCGCCTTCCTTACGCTGGAACCATTAAAGCAGACACTTTACCGGCAGCGGTACGGCGCGTGGTACGAGCGGCGCCGGCAGTATCTGCACGCGCTGGCGGCATACCGCGCGGCAGCGGATTATGACAGCGCCCTGCGGGTGATCCAAAGCGACGCGGGCATTCTGCTGGCATCGCTGCGCCCGCAGGAGGTGCTGGATTTCCTTGCCGAGTGCCCGCAGACGGTGCTGGCAGCAAATCCGGCGGCGATCCTGGTGCTGATGCGCCGTATGTTCACCTGGCGGCTGATCCCCAAGATGATGGAATTAAAGGGGTTGCTGCTTTCCTCCCTCGCTGCGGATCCGCAGATGACCGCGGTGGAGCGCGGCAATCTGCTGGGAGAATGTGACCTGATCGAGAGCTTCCTCAAATACAACGATATTTCCGAGATGAGCCGCCTGCACCGCAGTGCCAGCGCGCAGATGACCCATCCCGCCATCAGCATCGAACCAAGCGGCGGCTGGACCTTCGGCTCTCCCAGCGTTCTGATGATGTTCCATCGGGAATCCGGCGCCGCGGAGCGGGAGCTTGCCGAAATGGATGAATGTATGCCCCATTACTACCGCATCACCGGCGGGCACGGGCAGGGCGCGGAGCACATCATGCGGGCGGAGGCTGACTATTTGCAGGGACGCTTTGCCGATGCGCAGATCAAGCTGGAGGGTGCCTACGCCGCAGCGGAAGCCCATGCGCAGGAAAATATGGTGCTGTGCTGCGATTTTCTATCGTGGCGGCTGTCTCTCGCTGCCGGCACAGTCCCCCGCTGCACCCCGCAGCAGCGGAAGGAAACGCTCAGCCGTCAGCACTACGCCGCATGGCTGTACCTGTGGGGCAGTGCCGCCGCCTACTATTACGCACTGCTGGACGCACCGCAGCGGGTGCCGGAGCTGTTTCGGGAGCACCGGCTTGCCACCGTCAATTTTCTGGCGCCCGGCAAGCCGATGATGGAAATGATCGAAAACCAGGTCTATCTGGCGCAGGGTGCGTATGCCCGTGTTATCGGGCGTGCCGCCGCCCAGCGGGAGACCTGCCGCTCGATGCACTACGCGCTGGTGGAGATACACCTGCTTATCCAGTCCGCCGCCGCCTATGCCCAACTGGGCAAACGCGGGGAGGCAGCGGCGCAGCTGCGGGAGGCGCTGTCGCTTGCCGCTCCCGATGGCTTTGCCATGCCCTTTGCGGAAAACTATCGTTACCTGCGGGGGATATTGGCGGATTGCCGTCAGCCGGAATTTGATGCACTGCTCCGGCAGATCGAATCACTGGGTGAAGCCTGCGAGCGCCGCCGCGCGGCATGGGATAAGGAGAACACCCGTCCCGCGGCACTGGCTGCGCTTACCGAGCGGGAGCTGACCGTAGCCCGTCTCATGGGGGAGCGGCTCAGCAATCGGGAGATCGCGGAAAAGCTGTTCCTTTCGGAGGGCAGCATCAAGCAGTACATCAACCAGATCTATTCCAAGCTGCATATCGAGGGGGCGCCGCGTGCCCGCCGCCAGGCGCTGGCAGCGCTCTTAAATTCCTAACCTTTGGTTAATATGCTTTTCGTTGGCTCCGCCGTACAATTAGGGTACGGTGGAGTTTTTTATCTGTAAAAAAGGAGGAAGCGCCTATGGAACGGAAATATATCACCGCCGTCACCCCGCTGACGGAGCATGTGCTTCAGGTGGATTTTGTATCGGGCAGCCGCCTGCTGCTGGATATGAAGCCCTATCTGGATCGGCTGCGCTTTCGGGAGCTGTGCGACCCGCAGATCTGGAACAGTGCCGTGACCAACGGCATCTTCGTCCGGCTGGGCAATGTGGAACTAAGCCACGATGAACTGCTCTCCATGGCGGAGCGCGGTCCCATATCCATTTAAGAAAAGAGGAGAAATACCATGAAGAAAAGAATTTCCCTGCTACTGAGCCTGCTGCTCGCACTCGGTCTGCTGCTGACGGGCTGCGGCAGCACCCCCGCGGATAACGTCGATAATGACGAGATCGTTCAGCCCATCGATGAGCCGGACGATGGAAATACGGGCGACGATGATTTGCTGCTGCCGGGCGAGGATTTCGACCTCAGCACGCTGGAGGGCATCTGGCTGTGCGGGGCGGAGTATGACTATGACTACATGAGCATCGCCGCCGACGGCAGCTGGGAGCTGTACCGGGGGAACGACGTCGTTGTCAACGGCTGGTTGGAATATGTGCCGGAATATGAAGCGGTCTACGCCTTCGATGCCGCCGATGGTTCCGCCTGCCGGTTCGCCATCGAGAATGGCGAGCTGTACTTTGCCTCCTACGGCTATTTCAGCTATGCCGACGGCATGGAGGGGATCTGGTACGAAAACGGCTGATCCCCCTGAAGCAACATTATAAAAAGGAGAAAACGCCATGAAGCATTTTAAGCTGTTTTCCGTCGTAACGGCGGCGCTGCTGTGCCTTGTACTTACTGCCTGCGGCGAGCCCACTGCCGGCAAGGACTGGCGCACCACCGGCGTGGTGACGGCGCAGGGCACCCTCACCCGCGGTGGGGAGGAAGTCTCCGTCTGTCTCTGCCTTGACCAAAAGGGCGCCGCGCTCTATCTTGATGACGAGACCCACACACTGTTCGGCAGCGCCCTGTTCCCCGATGAGATGGCAGACGCCGCCGATAGTTTTTCGGCGCTTGCGTTCCCCGATTGGAATGACGACGGCGAAAGCGATGTGGAGCTGCGCTTTTCCCACGCAGATATGAGCGAGGAGCGCATGGTCTGGCTGTGGAACGCCGCGTCGGGTGAATATACCTATGCGCCGGAATACTATTCCAACCGGAATGGAGCTGCCCCCGACCCCGCGGAGGACAATTACCTTCCCGATTATATCGGCATTTGGGCGGTCAGCGGCGAAAACCTCTGGCTCTGCATCTTCGAGGATGCCGCATGGTCGTATGTCAATTCGCAGAATGAGGTGATCGAATACGGCGTGGTGCTGTGCGATACCGATGGTATCGAGCTGCACTATGACGGCAGCGGCGATGTACAGCGGCTGGATCGTACCCCAAGCGGCACGCTGGCGGATCTGATCAATGACCTGACACTGGTGCCGGTGGAAGCGGTGGGCGAAACGGAGGCGGAAAAATGAAAACAGAACAAAACAATACAACTGCCCGCAAAATGAGCGAGAGCGAGCTTTCCGAAAAGCTGGGCAGGCTGCAAAAAAAGCAGGACTTCTGGAGCCTGATGCTGGTCGTCGGCATCGTCGCCGCCGTCGCGGAGGGGATCATTGTCCGCAGCTTTGTCTGGGGCGGTGTCGTGTTCCTTGTCTTTGCGGCAGTGGCGGTGCTGCTGGGCGGCGGTGCGCAGAAGCGCAAAAAGGCGCTCATCGCGCAGGAGCTGGGGGGCGACTTCGGCGCGGAGCTGGAGCATTTCTTCGGCGCCGATCCGCACGATCCCACCCTTGCCATCACGGCGGATACGCTGCGGGAGCTGCGGCTCATTGCCGCCTGCTGGGAGGAATGCACCATTGAGGACGCCCACGGCGGCAGCTATCAGGGGGTGACCTTTGCCGCCGGCAATGCCGTTTTGTGCCACAGCTACGAGGAAAAGGTGGGGCAGGATTGGATGACACAGACCACCACGGTTTTCCGGGGGCTGGTGCTGCGGTGCCGCACCGCCGATACCGCACATGAGCCGGTATGGGTGCATCGCCGCGCAGAAAAGGAAGAGGGCGGCATATTAACGGAAAATGCCAGTTTTAACGAGCGTTTTGTCATCACCGCCGAGCGGGAAAACGATGCTTTCCTGCTCCTGACGCCGCAGTTTATGGAAACACTGGAGGAGCTGGAGCGACGCACCCGCGGCGAGCTTTCGGGGCTTTGCTGGCAGGGGAATACCCTTTCACTGGCGCTTACCACGCCCTACTGTTTTGCGCAGACATCGGAGGGCGTTGATGCGCGGGATATTTCCGCCCTGCGCCGCAGCTTTACCGATACGCTGACCGGTATGACGCAGATTTTGGGGATCCTGTTCCGGAATACAGCCCTTTTTAATGCGCGGAAGTAACCGAATGAGAGGAGAAGCAAGATGACAGCGATCATTATTATTGCGGTCGTGATGCTGCTGGTCGTCCTTTGGGCGGTCAATACCACCAACGGCTTTACCAAAAAGGAAATTCGGGTGCAGGAGGGACTTTCCGGCGTGGAGGTCGCCCTGACCAAGCGTTACGATATGCTGACCAAGCTGCTGGATACGGCAAAGGGCTACATGACACACGAGCGGGAGATGTTTGCCCAAACCGTCCGGCTGCGGCAGGGCATGAGCGTGGAGGAAATGAACACCGCCGAGCGGGAGATGAATGATCTCAGCGGCAGGCTCTTTGCCGTGGCGGAAAGCTATCCCGAGCTGCGCTCCAGCGAGGTCTTTGCGGAGCTTCAGCGCGGGATCCGCGATGCCGAGGAACACCTGCAGGCGGCGCGGCGGCTCTATAACACCAATGTCACCGCCTACAATACCGCCATCGCCATGTTCCCCGCAAAGCTGCTGGCGGGCAGCCGTCAGCCCAAGGCGTTCTTCGAAGCCGAAGAAGCAAAGCGGCAGGATATCAGCATAAGCTTTTAACGACAGGAGGGCAAAACCATGGCAGAAACTGATATGAAAGAGACCGGCATGACCGATGAGCAGCTTGCCGCGGCGCTGGGTCAGCATCGCTCCAAAGCGGCGTTCGGCAAGGTGCTTACCGGCATCGGCATGGCGATCTTCCTCATCGGCATTTTCACGCACTTTGCGGTCTGCGCCATCGGCTTTATCGTCGCCGGCGTCGGGACGGTCATCAGCGGCAAGCACAGTGAAGCCCTCAAGCGGCAGCTGGGCGATGAGCTGGTGCGCGGCGCGCTGGAGGAGGTGTTCGGCAAGGTCGAGTACGAACCCTTCAGGCACATTTCCGAAGAAACAGCGCAGTCTGCGGGCATGCTGTTTCCCTTCAGCTTCAATGTCGTCAACGGCAGCGACCGTATTCGGGCAGTCTACCATGGGCTGAATATCGAGCTGAGCGATGTGGAGCTGGTGGAGCGCACCGACTACTACGATGAGGAGACCAGCGAGTGGAAGCATACCGATAAAAAGGTGTTTTCCGGTCAGTGGCTGGTGTGCGACTTCGGCAAGGAGCTTTCTGCCGATCTGCGTCTGTCGGAGAGTACCAAGCTGAACCGCAGGGAGCGGGCGAATTCCATCACGACCGATAATGAGGCGTTCAACCGGCGCTTTGTCGTCCGCTCCGAGAATGAGCACGAGGCATTCTATATCCTTACGCCGCACATGATGGAGTATATCCTTTCAATGGCGCAAAAAAGCGGCGGCGAGGTCTATATGAGCTTTTTGCGCAGCGGCAAGCTGCATGTGGCGCTCGCCAGCGGACGCGATTTGTTTGAGCTGGGCAGCGGCAAGGTGAATACCGCTCTCCTGCGGCAAAAATTCGCCGGGGAGATCCGCTGGTTCACCGGACTTCTGGATGAGCTGCGGCTGGTCGATACCCTGTACAGAAAGGACTGAGTAAATGGAGCTTTGGTCAGCAGCCGCATTGCTGGTGCCGGCGGTTATCGGCTTTGCCGCCGCTTCCCGCTGCCTGCGACAGAATAAAGCGGCGCGGGTGGTCTGTATGGCGCTTTGCGCCCTTGTCGCTGCGGCGTGCGTTACTTATATCGGCTTAACCCTTTTCTTTGTCGATGCCGTCAGTCATCAGCCGCCCACGGTTTAACAGCCGGATAAAAGAAAAACGGTGCCGCCTACCAAAAGAAGTGGGGCGCACCGTTTTTTGTTATAATGCCGTTCCCTTTTTGGGGCGGAAGAACCGGCTCATATCCGCCTTTTCCAGCTCCAGCAGCCGGATCTTCTTATCCAGACCGCCGGCATAACCGGTCAGGCTGCCGCCGGTGCCCACTACCCTGTGGCAGGGAATGATAATGGAGATCTCGTTATGTCCCACCGCACCGCCGACTGCCTGTGCGGACATCGTTTCCCGTCCCATTTTCGCCGCCATCTGCCGCGCCAGCTCGCCGTAGGTGGTGGTCTGCCCGTATGGGATCTGCAAAAGCAGCTGCCACACCGCCTGCCGGAATTCCGACCCGATGGGGTGCAGCGGCGGGGTGAAGTCCGGCTCCGCTCCCGTAAAATAAATATCCAGCCAGCGCCGTACTTCGGTCAGTATCGGGGTCTCCTGCTCCAGCCGCTCCGCGGGCAGGTGTCCGCCAAAGTATTTCTGTCCCTCCAGCCACAGCCCGATCAGCCCTGTTTCGTCCGCCGCCAGCAGAATATTGCCCAAAGGGGAGTGATAGGTTTGTGTGTAAATCATGCGGCTCACCTCCATACGATTTTTCTTTATTCTACCACACCACAGGCATGGTATCAATCTTAAACGGAAAGGGAGAGCCGATAAAGCTCCCCCCCTTTTCTGCCGTCTTCTAATGTTTTCTCTCTTTACCGGTTCCAGTACCGTTCCACCAGCCGCTGCATATTCTCCCGCCCTACGGGGTTCATGGTGTGCAGCCGGATAGGATAGTGCCGTCCCGTTTCTGCCAGCCAGTCCAGCAGTTTGATGCCATCGCCGCCATTGGCGGCATAGTCGCCAAGGTCATGGTCGCAGTCGATCCACTCGATCGGCTCCGTCGCTGTCAGGATCGCTTTCTTAGTCTCATTGACGCTGCGGCACCAGAGATGTCCCTCCGGTGCCGGGCGCAGATCGTCCAGCCATAGCTTCACTGATTTTAACCCCGCCTTTCGCTCTCAGGATTCGGCTCACCCGTTTCTCCCAGTCCCATTGTCGATAAAAATGCTGCATCGTACCAGAGCCTGATTTCCTCCCCCAAGCGACGATTGTCCTCCTCGGCTTGGATCGCTCGGGAAATATTTATCAGTTCCGTAAAACTGCTTTCGCCCTTAAGGTACTCGCTTATCCCATGCAGCAGGCGGTCGCGCCCCTTCAACGGATCACTTACCCTCACAAGGTCAAGGTAGTTGCTTACCGCAAGGGAAAAATAATCTCCCACCCACAACCAGCCGCTCTCATCATAGCCGCAGCAAAATGCCTGCATATCACTGCAATCCCCCGTCTGGTGGCAGTGCTCCGCGGCTTCATCTGCTTGCCGCAGCCACGGCTCGTTTGCTGGGAAGCCTCGCTCCAGCAGCGTTCTTTTGTCCCATGCGGGCAGGTAATACAGCACAAGGGGCGGCTTTTCGTCTTCTCCGTAAGGGTTCATCTCCCGCACAATATCTCCGCAGCGAAACGGCGTAGGGATATCCACCCAAATATCCAAAAACAATTCCAGCATGGGGTCATGGCTGACGCCGCAGATTCGAAAAGGAGGCAGCATCAATCGAAAGTCCCTGTCTTGATATAATCTGTCCTTTTCGCCGTCATAGATGTATTTGCTGTCCCCGTACACCCGATGACGGGTAAACTCTATCAGGGCAGTCGCGTCATATTCGCGTTTATCCTTTTCCTCCATCTCCCTCAGGCGCTCTTTTGCCGCTTGCCGGCAGATCTCAAAGCTTGTGTAGGGCGCACTTTCCGGTGACCAACCGGTACTTTCTGCCTCTCCCACTCCGCTGCCGTGATAGTTAAGCCGAAAGGAATAAATGCAGCTTTCCCCATCGAGGAAACACTGGACCGCCCTTTTCTGAGCCTCCATATACTGCCGCAGAAAGCCGTAAAAGCTATCCGTCGCCGGAAGATGCAGCCCCTGTGCCATGGCGCAGTCCGGAACCGTCACCATCAGTTCCTCCCACGCGGTCATTTTCTCCTCCAGCGTAGCGTTGTAGCTCATATAAATAAGATAAGCTGCTTCTATGGCATTCGGTTGGTAACTGATTGTCCTCAAATGTTCACGGATATCCCGCGAGCCGACAAAGCTGTAAATATCCATATTTCTCTCCCATTCGCAGTCAAAACCAATTCCTTTGCTTGATAAAGGAAGCCCCTGCTTTTCAACGGTGTAAATCCGGATCAGTCCGAACCAGTGCGTCCATCATTTTGTGATACACAACCTGATTGGGGTAATAGCGGTAGTCGGCAAAAATAGTGATACCCGTGCCGTCAAAATACTCCAGGATAGCGGCGGCACAGGCGGCACTGCGGCTTTGTCCGTACTCACACTGGCATAGAATATCCAACCCGTCCGTTCTGGCTTGATGAATAAACTTTGCCAGCGCGTCCGCCTCCGGCAAATAGGTTTCATAGGTCAGTCCCACATCAGGCAGCGCCTTCAGGTCTAAATCGTTGACAGCAACGGTGAATACCCGCTCCGCTTTACCGTTATAATCCGGCGGCGGCACAGGCGCGGCGTTCCGGGGTGAGGGAGGGTCGTAAAAGGAGATCACCGCCGTGCGGGGCGGAAATCCGGTGCACAGCAAATTTTCCGCGTCTTTTCGGGAACAGATGGTCACATTCATAGGCATTCCTCAATAGTCAAAATCAATATCACATTCTATCATACCGGGCAGCAGCGGATACTTGTACCAGCGCGCTACTTCAAATTCCGGATATTCGTCATGCTCCACTACATATTGCAGGATATACCGGTAGAAAGAAAAGTACTGGTACTCCAGCGTATTGGCAAGCATCGGCAGAATGTATCGCTTAAAGGCGCAGAACTTCTCAAAAGTACGGTCAACCAGTTCCTCTGTAACAGGTTTGTCAAGGACGCCCTCGCCGTAAAGGTTCTCCAGTATGGACCTGCATTCATCGGGGAATTCGCAGAACGGATCAAAGACCCGTTCCTCATATTGCCTCATTGTCAGCTTGTTCGCCCGCTTCTCGAAATACTCGTTGTCGGAAACCTCGGAAAGATACACAAAGGAGGAGATCGTCTGCAATCGGCAGCACGCCTTGGTTGCCCATTCCTCATAGCGGGAGTGGTCTTTCCCCAGCGCCAGCGCCGCAACCAATGCCCGGGGGCAAGAAAAATGGTGGTATCCCAGCTGTTGGCATAGCTCCTTTTTGGTCACCGCAATAAACCTCGGGTGCATGTTTATGATCCGCTCCGGTCTTTCGATGTTTGCCATGCCGACCCCTCCTACCTTGTACAGCTCACGGTACTCCCGCAGTGACATGCCGTTGCCGGGGGAATACTCGTCCTCATTTTCCATATCCAGCGGGTCGTACTCCCAGCCGCAGTGCTCACAGATCCACTGCATATCCAGCGTGGGGTGCCCGCACACCGGACAGGTCACAATGCCAAACTGTCCTAAGCGGTACTCCGGCGTATTTTTCAGGTAACGCAGCTCATGCATGGAATAACCTCCCAATGCCCTTTCGGGCGTTCTTCTTGCTTTTTCCCGTTATTTTGATCAGGTTGCTGAAGGGGTCTGCCTGCTCCGTCCAGCTGATGCAGTTCAGGCAGCCGCCCTCAGCGGCGATCTGCGGGATCATAACAGGCTCCACCGGTTTTGTAAAAAGCCGCCGCGCCGTTGCCAGCGCTTCGGCGTCCTCCTCCAACCCAAACACCGGCAGGAAGATGGCTTCGTCCGTTTCCAAAAAATTGAGGTAGCAGCCTACAGCGCTGATTCCCTTAGCCGGTACAAAGGGGAACTCCACCGTATCCAGTCCGTGCCATTCCAGTACGGTTTTTACCTGCTGTTCAAAGCCTCTGGGCGAAAGCGGACGGTTGCACAGCACGGTATTCTTGCCCAGCGCGCGCACCATACCGTCGGCATGGCCGGTCATGTCGCTTTTCAGCGAGGGGATAATGATGACCGGCATATTCAGTTGGCGGGTAAGCCGCCGCACCAGCTTCGCCGGCGCCGTCTCGGGGTTTTCGGCAAATACACGGTCGCTGATGATAACACGCGGACCGTCGCCACATTCCACAAGCACCATATTGCCCCCGTCCAGCGAGATCACGCTGAAATGCTTTACCGGCTCCTCCAGCTGCGGCGCGATGGCTCTCATGTCCGTCCGCAGCTCGGGGTTCTCCGCCAGGTAGGAGGGTGCATAGCGGAAGGAAACCATCTGCCGCTCGGCGCCGTTCACCCGCACCGGCATAAAGTCCCGCAGCCAAATATCCTTCGTACCCTCCAGCAGCCGGTAGGGCACATGGTGCTTTTCCAGCGCCGCGAAGATCGCCGCCGCTTCCTCCGGGAACCTTTGCGGCAGAAGGGCAGAGAAGTAGACCATATGTAGGCTCCTTTACAATAGAATTTAGATGGCACCCAAACGATCGGCTTTGATATGTCCCCAGAATTTCTTGATAGCCGGTGCGAGATATTCCACGAATTCTTCTCGCGAAATCATATCGCTTTTGGCATTATTGCAGATAACACAGGCGAACCTGCAATTCTCGGGACAATACCCTCCGTTAGGATCCATACGCTCAATTTGCAAATTGCCACTAAAGCTCGGCTTTTTGGAATGAATAAGCCCATTATCAAATGCCGCGCTAACGGTTTCATCATCTACCCCGCAATAGCAGCAATGGCATTTTCCGTTGTCGTCCATCTCGGAAAGCCACCACTCCATAAAAAGACAAAAATCGTTATGAAAGGGAGCCTCATTCTTTCCGTTCTGTTTGGCAGAGAACCGCCGGTAGATATTCTGAATACCATCTTTTACAATACGGGCATACTCCTTCTCCTTAAAGTATTTGTCAAAGGAACTGCCCAACCCCAGTTCTTTCAGCATAGCAACGGCATTACTTTGCTGCCGTTCAATTGCGTACCTTGCCAAAAATGTCTTGTCCCCGTCCGAAAGGTTCTCCGCCAAGTGCGGATATCTCTTTGTCAAGTACAGTTCTAACAGTTTTTTGCTTTCCATTTTCATACTCCTTTCAGTTTTGCCATGTTGTGTACGCCCTCATTATACCAGACCCCCCCAGAAAAGCAAATGTTTCCAACCCCCGATCATTCTCACCTGTTACCACCCCAGGTACTCATTGCGCTCGTGGATCGCCGCAATTCGGTGCTTTTGCTGTCACGCCTCATTTTCAGCCATTCGGTTTCTCTGGTGCTCCTCCAGCTTACGGCGGATCTCTTCTCTCAGCTTCTCGGCACGCTCGCTCATCGGCTGCCCGTTTTCATTCGCTTCGTACTGCGAGGAAACCTCGATAACAGCGTCCTCCTCTTCGCCGTCATACTGCAAGGAAGCCTCGGGAACCGCCGCGGGGCTCCCCTTTACGGTTGCGCTGCGGATTCTTTGAATGTCGGAATACAGCAGCGTTTTCTTTTCGATCAGCGCCTCCGTGACCGCTTTCAGGAATGCGTCGTTTTGGGCAAGGATACCTTTCGCCTTGTTGTAGCACCTCTCCAGCTCCGCCTGCACTGCTGTCTCACTGCGGGCATTCAGGCTTTCGGACATACCGGGGGAGTCTTTGCTTTCAACATCATACAGCGTAAAACCCATTCTCCCGTCAAGGGCAATGGTATTGCGAATGAGGTTGACCGCCCGGTTAATGTCGCTGCGACAGCCGTCCGCCGTCTGCCCCGTATAGTGCATTTCCACTGCGGCTTTGCCGCTCAGGGTGATGATCGCGTCGTCGATATCATCGTAGATCGTCTGACAATTGTGGACAAAGCCGCCGCAGCTGTTCTCCCGGGAGGGGAGCAGGGAGGCAAATCCGACACTGCCTGGGCACAGGATCTCGCACACCACCAGATGTCCCGCTTCATGGAGCGCCACATTTCTTACCACCTCATCGGAAATATAGGTGGCGTTCTCCTGCGCACCGTACTGCTGCTTCAGAACAGCGCTTACCATGTCCTCCATCTGGATACGATCCTTGCGGGAGAAGGCGGCGCGGATCGCCGCTTCGTTCAGGATTGTTTCCAGCTCGGCGCAGGAGTTGTAGCTCATCATCATTGTCAGGTCCTGCATATCAATACCGTCGGAGACCTTCTTCTTTTTTAGGTAGTAGGCAATGATCTCCGCGGCATCGGATCTTGTCGGAGTGCGCACACCGATCTTCCGGTCAAACCGTCCGGAGCGCCGCAGTGAATCCGGCAGCTTGCGGACTTCATTTGCGGTGGCAAGCACAAATACATTGGAGTCCTTCACATCATCGATCCCCGACTGCACCGCAACATACTCCGGTGCGTCACAGCGGGAGGTGTCCTCGTTAGCAAACTTGTCCATATCATCAAGGAAAACAATAGCCGGCGCTTCCTCCTTGGCTTTGGCGAAAGCATCTGTAATGCTGTCTACAAAGGCATCTCCGCCCTTGTCCCGGCGCACCGTAATGGTTTTCAGTCCACTTTCCTCTATAAAGCACTTTGCCAAAAGGGTCTTGCCCAGACCAGGATCGCCGTACAGCAGCACGCCGTGCGGCAGGTGCGCGCCCATTTCCTCGTAGATCGTCCAATTGTGGAACATATCGCAGATCTGCAAAAGCTCCTGCTTAATGGATTTGTACCCAATGACCTTGTCAAAACTGTTCATCATTCTACCTCTCATTTTTAGTGTAAATTTCTTTCGTCAACATACTTATACCATGCTGTATGGGATAAATTTGACCCACCGGCGGTGGAAACCCTTAGCGCCTACCAAAGCGGCAGCCGGCGTCAGCACCATGCCTTCGCCTCACGGCAGCTTTGCCGAATGGAACCATATTTCCTCCTCCTTTGCGAATTTGCCCACAGTATAGCAC
>JBNMIL010000034.1:0-16185 GCA_050873265.1 Angelakisella sp.
GGCGTCTTTTTTATTGGCGGAGATGGAGGGGCATAAAGCCGTTTGTGAAAGCAGGAGCTGGTGCACAATAACTTGTGCACCAGCTCCTTTCTTTTAAGCAACAGTTTCGATGTATCGAAGAAAATAGGTGTTGTCGGGCTGTTTGAAGATGGAGAACCTGGTTTTATAAGCGCCGACCTTTTCATCTTCTCCATCATCGAACGGACTCTCTTTACATAAGTCAAAACCGACGGTCACCTCGGCGTTCACTTGGTCGATCTGGACTGACATGTTTTTGCACCGCAGCCCATTGCCTATTCCAAACCCGGACATGATAAGGTAATCTCCGGAGGTTGGATCATACTCTGTGCCTACACTCTCACCAAACTTGCAATCCTGAACATTAAATACTTCCGCAGAGATCTGGTTCACTTTCTCTTTTGGAAAATGGATATACCCTTCGTCATCCACAGTGATAAAACTGTGGTACCGATATTCTTCATTGTCTATAAACATTACCGTACTTACAATGAAGCGATAAATTCTATCGTTACCGATAGGATAGCCGGAACTCCCCAAAGTATCGCTAGCATCAAAGGCAAAGCAGGTTAGCTGCTGTGTTAATACTTCCGCGGTTGCTGTTACTTCTTCAACAGGGAAGGCATTGGGTTCGCCATGGGTCTGGGCGCAGCCGCTAAAAGTTAAAAGGGAAAGGCAGGCAAAAACCAAAAGTAGTTTATGCATTGTTCTCATTGGGATATCCTCCTTCATGTGTTTTCTCTTTTTCAGCAATTCTCGATAATTCTGGGAGGGCAGGGAAGTAGGGCACGCCAGAGCGCCTCCTCGCTAATAGTACCAGAACCGCATAGGAATATCAACCCGGAGACAGCGGCATAAAGCACTAATGCACCATGCATGTTAACCATATCGCCGGGTGTTCAAGTTGAACATTGCTTCCCGTTATGGCTTTGGAGGGCTATGCCGTTGCCTTTCCAGCTCATTCTCTATTTTCTCAAGGCGGCAAAACAGCTCCTCTATTTTCTTCTGGATCTCTATCACCATTTCGGCTCGAACCGGACTGCAAGCGCCCTGTGCTTTATTTTGTTCAAGGCGATCTTCTTTCTAGTGTGACATATCTCATTACCCGTCAGTTAATAACTGTGCATTGAAAGCCGCTTTATATAGCCATAGCCCCCATGTTGAAAATGACATGGGGGCTTTGACGATCTAATGCTTTCTCTTGGCAATCTGGCTTTGTGACATACTATCAGCCAGTATAGTTGCCCGTTAAATGGATAAGACGATAACATTCTGCTGAATCAGATCCATAAACCTCAGTTAAGACCATACTTTTATATTATCATCAAAAAAATGACTTAAAAAATGACTTAAAGGAGAAAACACCATGCTGCCGCTTTTTATTATGACCATAGAAAACGATGATGACCGACAGTTTGTTGCCAATATATACACGCGATACCACCCCGCTTTATACCGAAAAGCATGGAAGGTACTAAATGATGAAAGTTATGCCGAAGAAGCTGTCCATGTGGCGATGCTCAAGGTCATACGGTATCTGGACCGGGTGCGGGCTGTCCCGCGGGAGAAGCTGCTGCCGTACCGATGCGCCCTTGCGCTTCGGGTAAAAGAATGGTATACTAAAAATGGATAATAAATCAAATAAAATGCATGGCACTGCCAAAAGCTTATAATGGAGGGATCACCATGACGATCAATAAAACCGCAGCGGGCGAAAAGCTGACCCTTGCCCTGTCCGGACGGCTGGATACCAACACCTCACCGCGGCTGGAGGCGGAGCTGAAGCAGTCGGTCAGCGGCGTAAAGGAGCTGATCTTTGACTTTTCCGAGGTGGAATACATCTCTTCTGCGGGACTTCGTGTCCTGCTTGCGGCGCAGAAGGTGATGAACCGACAGGGGAGCATGAAGCTTGTCGGCGTCAGCGCAGAGGTCATGGAAGTGTTCGAGATCACCGGATTTTCGGACATTCTGACGATCGAATAGGCGGCGTGGTATGGATACATTTCTTTGGCTCTTTCTGACGGCGCTGCTTCCCGTCGCGCTGTCCGCGCTGGTGCATCTCACCCGGCGCGTAAAGGCGATTGCGCAGATGCCGTACCTTGTCCGTCAGCTTTTGATCGGACTTCTGTTCGGCGGACTGGCGATCCTGGGAACGGAATACGGTATCAAAATCGACGGAGCCGCGATCAATGCCCGCGACGCCTCCCCGATCTGCGCGGGACTGTTTTTCGGCGCTCCGGCGGGCGTGATCGCGGGTGTGATCGGCGGTGTGGAACGCTGGTTTGCCGTGCTTTGGGGCGCGGGCGAATATACGCGCCTTGCGTGCAGCGTTTCGACCGTGCTTGCCGGCGTTTTCGCGGCGGTGCTGCGCAAATACATGTTCGACAACAAGAAGCCGAAGTGGTACTACTGCCTTGCAACGGCGGTGATCGCGGAGGTCATACATATGCTGATGATCTTCCTGACGAACATGACCGATGTGCAGACCGCGTTCTCTTTCGTGCGTATCTGCTCGCTGCCGATGATCGCGGTGAACGGACTTTCGGTCATGCTTGCGGGGGTGCTTCTCTCCCTGCTGTCCGAGCGGGAGCACAAAGGCGCACGGCACGAGCTGAAAAAAATCTCGCAGTCGTTCCAGCGCTGGCTGCTTGTCTGCGTGACCGGCGGCTTCCTTATGATGACGCTGTTTACATGGGCGCTGCAAACGGAGCTTGCCGAAAATGAGGCGAACACCCTCGTGCGGCTGAATTTGGAGGACGTCCGCCAAGACATCGTGGACGCTTCGGACAAAAATCTTTTGCGCCTTACGCGGACGATCGCCTCCCGCATCGATGCCGCGGAAAAGGTCAGCGCCGATCTGCTTGTCTCGCTCGGCAAGGAATATGATGTTGCCGAGATCAACGTGATCGACGCCTATGGGATCATTACGGTATCCACCTGCGAGGACTTCCTCAACTATAATATGCGGGGCGGCAGCCAGTCGGCGGAATTTCTCGTTCTGCTCGACGGACAGACGCAGGAATATGTGCAGAGCTATCAGCCGACCTCCCTCGACGCGTCGATCCTGCGCAAGTATGCCGGCGTGGCGCTGGACGAAGGCGGCTTTGTACAGGTTGCCTATGACGCCGAGCGCTTCCAGAAGGACATTGACGACACGGTCATCGGTGTGACCCGCAATCGGCACGTCGGCGAAAACGGCTGCATCATCATTGCCGCCGAGAACTGGAACATCGTCAGCGACAGGCACGGGAACGAGGGACAGAATCTCGACGCTTCGGGGATCTATATTGACCGCACGACCATGCCGGAGGGCGTACCGTTCCGCGCCGAGGTCTACGGAGAGGACGCGCTCTGCTCCTATATCTTCTCCGAGGGCTACTATATCGTTGCCACGCTGCCGGTGACGGAAGCGATGCTGTCACGCGATATATCGGTATATGTTACGGTGTTCATGGAATTCGTCGTTTTCGGCATGCTGTTTATTGTCGTGTACTTCCTCATCAAGAAGCTTGTTGTGGATAACATGGCGAAGATCAACCGCTCGCTGGGTAAGATCACGAGCGGAAATCTTGATACGGTGGTCGACGTCCGAACAAACAAGGAATTCGCCTCCCTCTCCGACGACATCAACTCCACCGTTCTGACATTGAAGCGCTATATTGCGGAGGCGGCGGCGCGTATCGACCGCGAGCTGGAATTTGCAAAGTCGATCCAGCACTCCGCGCTGCCGACGGTTTTTCCGCCTTATCCGAATCACAGCGAGTTTGACCTCTATGCCGCCATGGACACCGCCAAGGAGGTGGGCGGCGACTTCTACGACTTCTATTTTGTCGGTGAAAACAAGCTGGGCTTCCTGATCGCGGACGTTTCCGGCAAGGGGATCCCCGCCGCAATGTTCATGATGACGGCAAAAACGATTATCAAGGGCTATGCCGAGGCGGGCAGACCTGTCAATGAGGTCTTTACCGTCGCCAACGAGAAGCTCTGCGAATCAAACGAAGCGGGAATGTTCGTTACCGCATGGATGGGCGTGCTGGATACCGCGAGCGGCAAGGTCGAGTTTGCGAACGCGGGTCATAACCCGCCGCTGGTGCGTCACACGGGCGGGACATTTGAATATCTGCGGACGAAGGCGAACTTCGTGATCGCGGGAATGGAGGGGCTGCGCTACCGCAGGAACGAGCTGACCCTCTCCGCAGGCGACGAAATTTTCCTCTACACCGACGGCGTGACCGAGGCAACGAATGCCCAGGACGAGCTTTACGGCGAAGAACGGCTGATCGCCCTCCTCAACAGCCAGCACGGGCTGACAGGCGAGGAGCTGTGCCGCGCGGTCAAGGCGGATATTGCGGCGTTTGCCGGCGACGCGCCGCAGTTTGACGACATTACGATGCTGCATCTGAAGTACAACGGAGGTATCGGGAAATGAAAGAGATGACGATTCCCGCAACGGTTGAGAATATCGAAAAGGTCACGGCGTTTGTGGACGGGCAGCTGGAACAGATCGACTGCCCGCCGAAGGCACAGATGCAGATCGACATTGCGATAGACGAGCTGTTCGGCAATATTGCCCAGTATGCCTACAATCCGGAGACCGGTCCCGCCACGGTGCGGGTAGAGGTAACGCAGTCGCCGATCTCGGTGGTCATCACCTTCATCGACCACGGCATTCCCTATGATCCGCTGAAAACCGCCGATCCGGATATTACACTTTCGGCAGAGGAGCGCGCGATCGGCGGACTTGGGATCTTCATGGTCAAAAAGACCATGGACGAGATCACCTACGAGTATAAGAACGGGCAGAATATCCTTCGAATCCGGAAGGATATATAAGGGGGCGCACCATGAGCAACACGATCTTCCGCCAAAAGAGCATGCAAAGGATCTCCTCCCCCGAGCAGATGAATGATTATATCCGCGTTTCGAACCCCGCCGTATGGATGATCCTTATTGCGATAGTCGTGCTGCTGGCGGGCGTGTGCGTTTGGGGCGTTTTCGGACGGCTGGATACGGCGGTGGAGACCGGCGGTATCTGCGCGGACGGGCGGCTGACCGTCTACGTCAGCGAACAGGACATTGCCGACGTCGGCTCTGAGACGCTGGTCTCTGTGGACGGAACGGAGTACGCCGTAGCTTCCGTTGCCGCTGTCCCCGTGCGGTTGGACGGTACAAACGACTACCTGCTGCACCTGATCGGGCTTTCGGCGGGAGATTGGGCGTACCCGTTGGAGGTCCATGCGCCCGCGCTTGCCGACGGCATCTATGCGGCTTCCGTGATCACCGAACGGGTCAAGCCGCTTGACTTCGTGCTGAACTGAGGTACTCGAATGAAAGCTGCCAAAAAGATCAGACAGCCCGTGACAAACGGGGCGGCAAGGGTGCCGGTCGTCATGCAGATGGAGGCGCTCGAATGCGGCGCGGCATGTCTTGCGATGATACTGGCGTACTACGGCAAGTGGATCCCCTTGGAGCAGGTACGGCTGGATTGCGGCGTCTCGCGCGACGGCTCGAACGCGAGAAATATTCTCCGCGCCGCCCGCAGCTACGGACTGAGCGCAAAGGGCTATCGCTATGAGCCGGAGGCGCTGAAAAAAGAAGGGAAATTCCCCTGCATTATCCATTGGAATTTTAACCACTTTGTGGTTTTGGACGGCTTTCGCGGGAATAAGGCGGTGCTCAACGACCCCGCGAAAGGAGCCTATACCGTCCCGATGAGCACCTTTGACGATTCCTTTACGGGCATCTGTCTGCTCTTTGAGCCGACCGAGGACTTTATCCCCGAGGGAAAGCCACAGTCGATGCTCGGCTTTGCGCGCAAGCGGCTGGTCGGCGCCGGTGCGGCAGTCGCCTTTGTGACGCTGACCACCGCGATTTCCTCCTTGCTCGGGATCATCACGCCCGCGTTTTCCCGTATCTTCCTTGACCGCCTGCTGACGGGGAAGAACCCCGAGTGGCTTGTGCCGTTTACCGTTGCGCTCGCGGGCATCAGCGTTGTGCAGCTCATCGTCGCGTGGATCCAGGCGGTCTATTCGCTGCGCATCAACGGCAAGCTTGCCATGGTCGGCAGCACGACCTTCTTGTGGAAAGTTCTGCGCATGCCGATGGAGTTTTTCTCCCAGCGCATGGCAGGCGATATTCAGGGCAGGCAGGAATCAAACGCGATGATCGCGGGGAATTTGGTCAATACCTTCGCCCCGCTTGCGCTCAATGCGTGCATGATGGTATTCTATCTGGCCGTTATGCTCCGCTACAGCGTCCCGCTGACGCTGATCGGGCTGACTTCCGTACTTGCAAATATCCTTCTCTCCCGCGTGATCTCCAAAAAACGCATCAATATCACCCGTGTGCAGATGCGCGACGCGGGCAGGCTTGCGAGCACAACAGTCGCGGGGATCGAAATGATCGAGACGATCAAGGCGAGCGGCGCGGAAAACGGATTTTTTGAAAAATGGGCGGGCTATCAGGCAAGCGTCAATACGAACCGGGTCCGTTTCCAGCGAATGAACCAGCTTCTCGGGCTGCTGCCGACGCTGGTGAGCGGCTTGTGCAATACGGCGGTGCTGATGGTGGGTGTTTTCCTTGCGATGCAGGGAGAGCTTACCGTCGGTATGATCATGGCGTTTCAGGGATTTTTGGCAGCCTTTGTCGCGCCCGCATCGACATTGATCTCGGCGGGGCAGACCTTGCAGGAGATGCGCACCGATATGGAGCGTATCGACGATGTGATGAAATACCCGTCCGATGTTGTTTTCGCGGAGCCTGCGGAGGGCGAGCCGGAGGAGTATGATAAGCTCTCGGGAAATATCGAGATCAAAAGCATCACCTTCGGCTATTCGCGCCTTGCCGAGCCGCTGATCAAGGATTTCAGCATGACGCTGAAAGCGGGCAGCCGCGTCGCATTCGTCGGTCCCTCCGGCTGCGGCAAGTCCACCATCTCCAAGCTGATCTCGGGACTGTATCGCCCGTGGAGCGGTGAAATCCTGTTCGACGGCAAGCCGATCTCCGCGATCGACCGCAGCGTTTTCACCGGCTCTCTTGCCGTGGTGGATCAGGACATTATCCTGTTTGAGGACACCATTGCGAACAATATCAAGATGTGGGATAACTCCATCGAGGACTTTGAGATGATTATGGCGGCGCGTGACGCACAGCTCCATGAGGACATTATGCAGCGCGAGGGCGGCTACAGCTACCGGCTGACCGAGGGCGGAAAGGACTTTTCGGGCGGTCAGCGGCAGCGCATGGAGATCGCCCGTGTGCTGGCGCAGGATCCGACGATCATTATTCTGGACGAGGCAACGAGCGCGCTTGATGCAAAGACCGAATACGATGTTGTAAAATCCATCAAGGATCGCGGTATCACCTGTATCGTGGTGGCGCACCGCCTGTCTACTATCCGCGACTGCGATGAGATCATCGTTCTGGACCAAGGCTGTGTCATCGAGCGCGGGACACATGAGGAGCTGATGCGGCGCGGCGGTGCGTATACACAGCTCGTGACGAACGAGTAAAGGGGGGACGCTTCATGGGATGGTTTGACGAGCAGATCAGAGAGCGCAAGCAGCTGGACGATGAAGCCTTTGCCGAAGCCTTTGCGAACATGGCGTCCGCCGTCATGGGCAGGCGGGTCGCCGCCGCTCTGAACGACGACCGCACCGTTACCAAAAACGCGATCGATGAAATACTGAAGTATTACCATGTCAAAAGCCGGGAGGTCCCCGAGAATATCACCGACATGAGCGAGCAGCTGGAATACCTGATGCGTCCCTACGGCATTATGCGCCGCACGGTGAAGCTGGAGGACGGCTGGTATCGTGACGCCGTCGGTGCGATGCTTGGCGTGCTGCGCGAAAACGGAAAGGTCGTCGCGCTGCTGCCGTCCGGGCTTTCCGGCTACAGCTATTATGACTACGAAACGGGCAAGCGCAGAAAGCTCAACCGCAAAAACAGCAGCCTGTTCGAGGCGGAGGCGATCGCGTTTTATAAGCCCTTCCCGCTGAAAAAGCTCAGCCTTTCCTCCCTTGCCGCCTATATCGTCCGCTCGCTTTCCGCCGCCGATGTTACACTGATCGCGCTGGCAACGCTTGCGGTATCGCTGGTTGGGCTGATCTCTCCGGTGCTCAGCAAGCTCCTGTTTGAGCGGGTGCTGCCGTCGGGGAATATCCGCCTGCTTATTTCGCTGGCTGTTTTTTCGGTGTGTGTTTCTGTCAGCTCGCTCCTGATCTCCGCGGTCAAGGATATGCTCACGACGCGGATCGAAACAAAGCTGAACATCTTCGTCGAGGCGGCGACTATGATGCGGGTAATGTCGCTGCCCGCAGATTTCTTCAAGCAGTACAGCGCGGGGGAGCTTTCCAGCCGTGCGGCGCAGATCGGCACGCTTTGCAATCTGCTTGTCTCCGCCGTCCTCTCCACGGGTCTTACCTCGCTGTTTTCCCTGATCTATATCTCGCAGATCTTTGCTTACGCGCCCGCACTCGTTGTGCCCGCGCTGCTGATCCTGCTGGCAACCGTCGTGGTCTCCGTCGTCTCATCGCTGTTGGATACAAAGTACACCACAAAGGAAATGGAGCTGTCCGGCAAGGAGAGCGGCATGACCTATGCGCTCATCACGGGAATTCAGAAGATCAAACTCGCGGGAGCGGAGAAGCGTGCGTTTGCCAGGTGGGGAAACCTCTACGCCGAGACTGCCCGGCTGACCTATTATCCGACGAAGCTCGCTTCGGTCGGCGGTCTTGCCGTCAGCCTTGTGGGAACGCTGCTGATATACACACTGTCGGTAAACGCGGGCATTTCCGTCGCAGATTACTATGCCTTCAGCACGGCTTACGGCATGGTGTCCGGCGCGTTTTCCGCCCTCGCGGGGATCGCCTTGACCGCCTCGCAGATCAAGCCTGTTCTTACGACGGTCAAGCCGTTTTTCGATGCCGTTCCCGAAATTTCCGACGGGAAGCAGGTGCTCACGCGGCTTTCGGGCGGCATCGAGCTGAACAATGTCTCGTTCCGATATAACGAGAATATGCCGCTCGTGCTGGACGATCTTTCGCTCAAGATCCGCGCGGGACAGTATGTGGCGATCGTCGGCAAGACGGGCTGCGGCAAGTCAACGCTGCTGCGGCTGCTGCTGGGCTTTGAGCACCCGCAGAAGGGCGCGATCTACTACGACGGCAAGGACCCTGAAAGGATCGACCTGCGGTCGCTTCGCCGCCGTGTCGGTGTCGTGATGCAAAACGGAAAGCTCTTTCAGGGCGATATTTACTCCAATATCGTCATTTCCGCGCCGTGGCTGTCGCAGCAGGAGGCTTGGGAGGCGGCGGAGCTTGCCGGTATCGCCGAGGATATCCGAAAGATGCCCATGGGAATGAACACCGTCATTTCCGAGGGCGCGGGCGGTATCTCGGGCGGTCAGCGGCAGCGGCTGATGATCGCACGTGCCGTTGCGCCGAAGCCGAAAATCCTGATGTTTGACGAGGCGACGAGCGCACTGGACAATCTCACGCAGAAAAAGGTGTCCGAAGCGCTTGGCGCGCTGAAATGTACGCGGATCGTGATCGCCCACCGCCTGTCTACCATAAAGCAGTGCGACAGGATCATCGTTCTTGACCGCGGAAAGATCATCGAGGACGGAAAATACGATGAGCTGATCGCAAATAACGGCTTTTTTGCCGAGCTGGTCGCCCGCCAGCAATTAGACGGAATAAATTTGTGATCTTTATTAGCCTTTTTCCCCTGTGGCTCGTATAAAGAAACAGAAGAAAACTTTAAATTTAGGAGGATAACACGCATGAAAGAACAGAAAAACTTGGCGGAAAACGCCGCTCTGCACGATGAAGCGCTCGAAGATGTCAACGGCGGACTGAAGATGGAGGTAACTTTCGGCTGCAAACGCTGCGGCAAAACCGCAAAGCGCTACGACGGTTTGTGCCGTGAGTGTTTACTGATGTGCGATAAAGAAGTAATAGAAGTGTAAAAAATTTTGCCGTTCCTATCCGGCGTTTCGCGATTACGTCGGATAGGTCGGGCGGTTTAGGCTTCCGGCAGGTCTATCTTGCCGACAAAGCTGTAATAAATCTCTATGTCCTGTCTGCGGGTGCCGTTCTCGTCATAGCTGCACTCATGCACTACGATTTTCTCAACCATTTCCCGCAAGAGGGTAGGGGTAAGTTCTTCAAAGGCAAGGTGCTTTTTCACAATCCCCATAAACTTCTCCGCGTTGACGGTGGCAGCCTGTGACTTGTCAAGCTCTGCCTGTAAACCGGCGGCGCGCCCTTTCAGTTCCGCTTGCTCGGCTTCATAGTCCGCCGACAGCTCCATAAAACGCTCGTCGCTGATTTTCCCGTTTACGTTGTCCTCATACAGACGCTTGATAATGCGGCTGATTTCAGAAATACGCTCCTGCGCCTGTTCAAGCTGCTTGGTCGCTGCGGCGGTCTTTTTCCTGCCGCCGATTTCGTTCTGCTGGATAAGCAACTTTACAAAGCGGCTCTCGTGCTTGGCGGCGTATTCCGTCACTTGCCGGAGATTGGAAAGCACGCCCGCCGTCAAAAGGTCGGTGCGGATAAAGTGCGCGGTGCAATCCTTTGTCCGCTTCTTGTAGCTGCCGCAGATGTAGCAATCCTGTTTCCGCTTGTCGGTCTGGTATCTCTGCTGATAGAGGACGCTCCCGCAATCGGCGCAGAACAGCATACCGGAGAACAAGCCCACTTCATCATAGCGGTTGGGGCGTTTGCGCTGCTTGCGTAACTCCTGTACGCGCTCCCACGTTTCCCGGTCAATAATCGGCTCGTGGTGGTTTTCAAAAATCGCCTGTTTCTCAATGGGGTTTTCTACGCTGTGCTTAACCTTGTAAGAGGGCTTCTCGGTCTTGAAGTTTACCAGACAGCCGGTGTACTCCCGGTTTTCCAACAGGTGGACGACGGTGTTCGTCGCCCACTTGCACTCATAGCCGGGGTGGTAGCGGCGGGTGCTGCCCGTCCTGCGGTATTCCAGCGTCCCCGGCGTGGGGATTTGCCGCTCCGTAAGCATACGGGCGATTTTGGTCGGACCGTTCCCCGCAAGGCAAAGCTGGTAAATGAGCTGCACCACCGGCGCGGTTTCCTCGTCTATGATATAGTTTTCTTCCTCGTCCATGAGGTAGCCGTACACCGGCTTGCTCCCAACAGGTTTCCCGCTCATTCCTTTCGCCCTCTTTACTGCCTTGATTTTCTTGCTGGTATCGCGCACCAGCCATTCGTTGAATAAGTTCCGCAGCGGGGTAAAATCGTTGTCCGCCCCCTCGCCCGCGCTGTCCACGTTGTCATTGACAGCGATAAACCGCACGCCCTTTTGAGGGAACAGCATTTCCGTATAAAATCCCACCTGCAAGTAGTTTCGCCCTAACCGGCTCATGTCTTTCACAATGACAGTGCCGACTTTCCCGGCTTCAATGTCTGCAAGCATAGACTGAAAACCGGGGCGGTCAAAGTTCGCGCCAGAATAACCGTCGTCGGTGTACCAGCGCAGGTTTGTAAAGCCGTTCTGTTTCGCGTAGCTCTCCAAAATCCGCTTTTGGTTGGAAATGGAATTGCTCTCGCCTTGTAGCTCGTCCTCGTGCGACAATCTCGGATAAAGGGCGGTAATCAGGTTTTGGGTGGTCTGTCTTAACATAATATCCTCCGTTTCCGACAGCCAGCCCCACTATTCCGTACCTTGATTGTACCACATGGGGCGGCTGTCTGTATAGCGGCAAAAGTGTGAAATCTGCTACTTTATGTTCGGTAAAAATGCCGGTTTTGAGGTAGCGGCTTCGGCTTCCAGCACCCGCGCCATTTTGTCGGCGGCGGTTTCGGTGCTGTTCTCCTTGAAAAAGCCGGACACGACAAGGACAGAGTTTCCCATGCGGATTTCCGTCACGCAATCCGGGCGGCGGGCAGTGCGGTCTTGCTTTCGGCTATCGGTCATAGGCAGTTCTCCTTTCCGTCGTTCATCAGTTCCTTTAACCGTTCCATTTTGGCTTGCGCCGCTTCTTTTCGGAAGTTCTCCCCGGTACAGCATACCGGCGCGCACATCTCAATTAGCCGGTCATAAATCCGGGCGTGGGCGGTGTCCGGCGGGTTTTGCAATTCCTGTAAGGTCAAGTTGGTTGTGACAATCAGGGGCTTCCCGCTGCGGTAGCGGCTGTCTATGACGTTGTAAACCTGTTCCAAACCGTACTCGGTGCCGCGCTCCATACCAAAATCATCAATGATTAACAGAGGGTAGCGGCAAAGACGGGAAATGTATTCGTTCCTCCCCTCGAAGCTGGCGGCAAGGTCATTGAGTATCAGGGCAAAGTTCGTCATACGGACGGGGATTTCTTTCTCCATGAGGGCGTTTGCGATACAGCCCGCAAGGTAGCTCTTGCCGGTGCCGACGTTTCCCCAGAACAGATAGCCGATTTTATTCGCTTTCATTTCCTCCCAGTGGTCGGTATAGAAGCGGGCTTTTTCTGTCTGCGGGTTTCTGCCGTTGTCGTTCTCAAACGTCCATTCCCGCATGGTCTGGTCGGTAAAGCCCCGGCGTTTCAAATCCTCCACCGCTTCAAGGTGGCGGCGGCGTTCCTCGGCGGCTTCCCGCTTTTCCCGTTCTGCCCGCTGACAATCACATTCTTTCGGGTGGCGGTCGCGCCCGAAGATAACCGCCTTGTCCGGCGTGAAATAGGCTTCTTTCGCCTTATGGCACTTGCCGCAGTATAAAAGCCCGTCCGCGCCGGTGTAGTCCTCCGGCTCCGGGGCGGCTGTCATGGTATTTATCATAGTTTCAAAATCGTTGTTCATAAGCTCTCTCCCTCCTTGAATGAATAGTCTGGTATGCCCGTTTTCGCAGTTCCCTTTTTGTCGTTGTCCGCCCATATCCGCAGGGCGGCGGCATAGTTCTGGTAGGTTTTCCCGGTGGCGGCAAGGTAACGGCTCATTTCCTCGATAAGCCGTTCCAGCCTGTCCGGAAAGTCGTTCTGCAACTCGGCGTATTCGGTTTCTGACAGAGAAATATTTCCATAACGCCCATAAATGGGGGCGGGCGGCTCCCCACTCACTCTCATTGTTTGGCTCTCTATTAGGTTATTTATATTAGTTTTATTAGTGGTCGGTTTTCCGTCCGTCATAAGGTCGCTTTTCCGGCTGTCATAAGGTCGGTTTTCTGGACTTATGAGGGGCGGTTTTCCGTCCGTCATAGGTACGGAAATCTGGACGACTGGCGGCAGCTTCACATACAGGTGGCTGGCGGCGGCAAAGCCCTCCCGTTTCCGTTCCAGAAGCCCCGCCGCGTCCAGCTCGTTCAGCGCGCTCTTAATGGTGGTCGTGCCTTTATCCAATATTTCCGCTATCTCCGTAATGGGATAGACAATGAACACGCGCCCCTCGTTGTCTGTCCAGCCGTTCTTTTGTGAGAGGGCGGAACGGTCTAAAAACAGGGCGTACAGCAGCCTTGCGGTGTAGGATATGTCCATTTTCAGCAGGAAATAGGGATAGGGAATATAGCGCGATGGCGGCAAGGTCGTTTCGGTGGTAATGTAATCAGCGATAAGTACCGCCTCCTTTCCCGTCCGGCTGCTTTGCCCGCTTGGAAATAAACGGCGGACACTCGATAATGGTCGCCCGGAAGCTCTGTTTACAGGTGCGGCGGCACTTGCGGCAAAGGGGGTTGTAAGTAATGCGGTTTCGCTCGTTGAGGAAAAAAGCCCATTCCTGCTTGCGCTTTTTACTCATTCTCGGCATAGCGGCTCCTTTCTGCCGTTCCCGCCGGTGTGACGGGATAGGCGGTTTTTTGTGTATGGTTTCGGTGTCATTTTCGGGCTTTTTCTGCCCTGTAAGCCCCTTAAAAATGCTTCAAGGTATTGTGGATAGGGGAAGCCCCGGCAATCCGTTTTGTCGTGTTTCGGTAGCTGTTCGGGGCGGTCTTTACCGGTCTAAGTCCTGCCGTCTGCCGCGCTGCGGCTCATTCCGGCGCAACATCTGTTCGATATTCCGCTTGACGGTCTGAAGCTCTTTGACGCGCTCTTTCTTCTCCCGGTACTCGTTGTAGCCTGTATTCTGCCGGACGGTAAGCCGTTCAATCTCGGCTTGTAGGTCTTTCCGGGCGGGCAGCTTGGTTATCCCCCGCGCCTTGAAATAGCGGGCGGCGGCTTCGGCTATGATAAAGTCGCTCTCATTGTGCTGCCGGTAGGCGGCGCGGTCTTTCTCGGCTTTTATCTTTTTCAATCCCTCGCGGGTGGGCTTGGTCTTGGCATAGGCAAGCACCTGACGCTGCAATTCCTTTTTCTCCCGCAGGGTGGTTTCCAGCTCTTTCAGCCGGGAGCTGCTTTCCTGCAAGTCGGCATAGGCGGCGGTAAGGGCGGCGTCCAGCTCGTCCGGGGAAGAAAAGCCGTATTCCTGATAAACGCTTAACGTCTTTGCCGCCTGTTTCAGGTTGTAGAGTTTCGCCCACTGTTCATAGCCCCGCCCCTTGCCCTCGGACAGCTTCTTTTGAATGTCCACAAGCCGCTGTAAGCCGTCCTGTTTCGGGGCGTTTTTCGGGGCTTTTCCCGCCTGTAACGGACTTTCCGCGTGGTCTTGGTGTTCCTCTATGGCTTCGGGCTGCGGGGCGGCTCTGGCGGCGTTCTGTGCAAGTACGGCAAAGACGGCGGCGCGGTCAAAATCGTCGCCCAGCTTGCGGGCGGTAATGGGCTTCGTCCTGTCCGGCGTGAGGTAACTAAGCCGCCCCCGGCTCTCCTTGACGGTCACGCCCTCCCGCAATAGCAGCGCAGAAAAATCCTCAAAGGAAGCTGCCGCCGACAGCGCGGCGCGTATGGTCTGCCGCAGCCTGTCCTTGTCGGTTTCAAACTTGGTCTGGCGGGGCGTGATACCGTCCGCAATCATAGGCGCGTTTCGCTTGTCCAGCTCCGCCTGTCCTTTCTTCCGCGCCCAATACTCCCGGTCGGTCACTCTGGTCTTGCTGCCATTCAAGAGGTCGATTTGATAAAGCCCCTCCCGGTGGCATAGCTCCATAACCTCGGACTTGAAATAGCGCATAGCCGCGTCGGTGCAACGGTGTTTACAGCCCGCCTTTGTGTCCGCTGGACGCTCCATGTAGGGCAGGAACGGCACTTCTTCAACTCGCAGACTGTTGATGACGATATGCACATGAATGTTGCCGCTGTGGTTGTGCCCGTCCGCGTGGGTGCATACAAGGGCTTGGTGTCCGGGGAAATGCTCTTTACAAAACCGCTCGCCTAATTCCTGCGCCCGGTCTGCGGTCAAGCCGTTGTCGGTGCCGTCGCGGGGGTCAAAGCTGATGATGTAGTGGTGGCTCTTTACGTCCTCCCGTTTCTGGTTTTTTCCATAGCGGAGATTTGCCCGCATACAGGCAACGGCAAAATCTTCCCCATTACAATTCAGCGCGGACAGCCGGTAGTCCTCGCGGGGGATAAGCCGCCCGTTTTCATCAAGGACGGGCTTCATCGTAAACTCGTCGTGCTGGAATAACAGGTATTGCTCGGCGGCTCCGTAGTCGGCATTTTTAGAGCTGATATGTTTGAGTATCGCCAACGGCTCCACCTACTTTCTGCAAGACTTCATACTTGAGGGCGGCAAGGTCGGAAATGGCGGCGCGCACTTCGCCGGATAAGGCGTTGTAGGGTGCGCCGTACTCGTTCAGATACCGGGCTATCTGGTTTAGGTTGCCGCCGATCCGCCCGTACTCGGCGGCTAACCGCCCGACAGCCGCCAGCAATTCATCATTGACGGCGGACACATGGATAACGGGGCGGATAGTTGCCCGCCGGATAGCCTGCCGCAAAAACTCGGACTGGCTGATACCATAGGGGGCAAGCCGCTCTGTGAAATCGGCGTATTCTTTCTCGGACAGCCGGGTTTTCACAACGCGGCTGCGGTGGGGCGTGTTGTATCTCTTTCGCATGGTATGACCTCCTTTCGATTGCCGCATGAGCGCGGCGGGGATAAGCGGCGCAAGCCGCAAAGCAGGGTTTGGGGAAGGCACTCCCCAACAAGTTTCCCGCAGGGGCAAAATGAGCGGATAAGCGAATTTTGGCACTGTGGTAGAAACTTGCTCTCCGTGACTGCAAACTTTCTCTCACTTCCGTCCGCCACTTTTTTGGAAAACTGCAACCACAAAAGTTTGTTTCTCTTTTTCTGCTACTACTAATCCTGTAAA
>JBNMIL010000035.1:0-16142 GCA_050873265.1 Angelakisella sp.
CGCCACAAGCGACAGCTTGAACATCACATGGAAAATCTGACTGGCGGCACCCCTCCCGTCAGATACCTACCCTGTGTAGTCCCTTGTAAACTGTACTTTCTTCTGGTGCAAACCTTGACCTTGCCATGAACGCACTTTCCGCCCTGATGGGCGAGCGCGAGGCCGTATCCATCCGCAGCAAGAGCCTGAGCTATAACTACCTGACGATCTCCGAGTCGGCGGCAGCGATGCTCAAAACATGGATGATCGGCGTAATTCCGGCAGCCTTTGTGCTGTACGGCGTATTTACTGTGATTGACAGGAGGAAAAAGCGTCATGCGTAAAGCAACAAAACTCTATGCGCTGCTTGGCGTTCTCCTTGTGGTCTGCATCGCCGCATTTGCCATCAGCCGCTACGAGGAGAAAAAAGAGCAGATCAAAAACAGCGGTGAAGTGATATTGGAAATCCCCGCGGAAAGCGTTACCGCTCTTTCGTGGACGAATGAAAGCGGAAAATTTTCCTTTACCAAAGACGAAACGTGGGTCTATGACGATGATAACGCCTTCCCTGTGGACGAGGAAAAGCTCAATGACCTGCTGGAACAGTTTACATCCTTTGCGGCTGCGTTTTCCATTGACGATGTAGAGGACTACGCTCAGTACGGCCTTGACGAGCCGATCTGTACGATCCATATTACCGCAGGTGAGGAAAGCTATACCGTTGAGCTCGGTGACTTCAGCAAAATGGACGAGCAGCGGTATGTTTCCATCGGTGACGGCAAGGCATATCTTGTCAGCCACGACCCGCTGGATGAATTTGATGCCGTCCTGCGGGATATGATTCTCGATGATACCATCCCGAAATTTGATACCGCAGAGCAGATCGAGTTCTCCGGCAGCGAAAACTACACGATCATCCATGACGAGGACGGCAAGAGCATATGCGCGGACGATATTTACTTCACAGACGGTCAGCCGTTGGATACGGACAATGTGGATACCGTCCTGAGCGCGATTCAATCTCTAAGCCTGACGAACTATGTCAGCTACAATGTGACCGACGAGGAGCTTACGACCTTCGGACTGGATGACCCTGAGCTGACGATCAAGATGGAGTACAGCACAAGGGATGACGATGGAAATTTGGAGGATAGCGGAACCTTGCTGCTGCACATTTCCCGCAACCCGGAGGAAGTCGCCGCTTATGAAGAGGCCGTCGAAAAGGACGAGGATGACCTTCCCGATGTCACCTGCTATGTGCGTGTCGGGCAGTCTCAGATCGTTTACGAGATTTCTCAGAGCGTATATGACCAGTTGACGGCGGTGTCTTATGATACGCTGCGCCACCAGAATCTCTTCACGGCGGACTTCGATACGGTGACGAGTATTGACGTTGCCCTGAGCGGCGAGAACTATACCTTCACCTATAACCCGCCGGAGGACAAGGATGACGAGGACGCCGAGGGAACTTGGACCTACAACGGCGAAGAATTCGATGTCTATGATCTTAAAACGGCGCTCCGCGCAATCTCGGCATCCAGCTTCACAGAGGAAGTACCTACTGGACAGAAGGAGATTTCTCTGACGGTGCATCTGGACAACGAGGACTTCCCGACCTTCACGCTGACGCTCTACCGTCTTGATGGTACGAACTGCATTGCGACGGTCGATGGGAAAACCGTTGCTCTTGTGTCCAGAAGCCAGACTGTTGATCTGATTGAGGCGGTCAATGAACTGACGCTTGGCAGCTAAATATCAAAAGCAAATTATCTCCTACACCTTTCGGGGCGCGGGCTTTATGCCTGCGCCCCGTTTTTGGCGGGATAAAGCGAAAAAGCTGTCCGCAAGAACAGCCGCTTTCCTTCTTTTTTCAATTTACCTGCACTCTGATAGAATTGATACCTGATGATGAAGCCCTGCCTATTCTTTGTTTCATGCATAGCACGACCTGCATGGCGTAGAAGTTCAACCGATTGCAATGCCCTGTGGTATGTGTTAAACTGAAGCTAAAGAACACAATCTCTCCCTATCAGGCAATTCAGCCTGGGCTTGCTCCGTGACCACAACACATACCACAGACGCTTCCGGGACACATGGTTACAACGGGAAAAAGAGGCCACAAGACCATTTACATTCCAGGCAAAAGCGGCGGAAATGGCTAAAAATCAATACAAATCAGAGCTTTTAATTCGTTCGCATCGCGGAGGCCGAGGGTTCGAATCCCTTCGGGTCCACCAAAAGAAAAAAGACGCCTGACGGCGTCTTTTTTCTTTTGGTGGACGGGAACACCCATTCTAAAATTTTTCCGCTATCTTTTTATATGCATGAAAATCAAGGAACAACGACACTTTATAAAAGAGATTTTCCGCATCTGACGGAGGTGACAACGATATGAAGAAAATGATCAGCCTGCTGCTTATTCTGGCGCTGCTGGCGACCGGCTGCTCCCCGACGCAGGGCAATACACCGACCCCGACGCCGGATCCGACGCCTGTTGAGCCGCAGCCGACCCCTGATGACGGGGATAAAACACCGACTGCCGAGCAGCTCCTTGCCGAGATGTCGCTGGAGGAAAAGATCGGGCAGCTGTTTATTATCCGACCGGAATCGCTTGACCCCGCGCTGACGCCGGAGCAGGTACACAGCACCCGCGACTATGGCGTACAGCGGCTGACCGAGGAGATGGCGGCGCAGCTGGCGAAGTACCCCGCCGGCGGGATCGTCTTTTTCGGAAAGAATATAGCTGACCCCAAGCAGCTGGAGGACTTCCTTGCCGAGCTGAACCAAGCCAGTGCTGTGCCGCTTTTCCTGTGTACCGATGAGGAGGGCGGCAGCGTTTCCCGCATTGCCAACGCCGCGGGCTTTGATGTGCCAAAGTTTGAAAGCGCCGCCGCGGCGGGCGCCACCGGCGATACGGCGCAAGCCCACGAGATGGGCAGCGCCATCGGCGAGTACCTGAAGCGGTACGGCTTTAACCTGGACTTCGCGCCGGTCGCGGATATCAATTCCAACCCTGAGCATATCATCATCGGGTCCCGCGCTTTTGGCAGCGACCCGCAAACCGTTTCCGGCATGGTGAACGCCATGATAGACGGTCTGCACAGCGCCGGCGTGATGGCTTGCATCAAGCACTTCCCCGGGCACGGCGAGGCAAGCGGCGACACCCATAACGGCTATTCCGAGGTAAGCAAAAGCTGGGAGGAGCTGCTGGCGTGCGAGCTGGTTCCCTTTATGGGCGCGCTGGAAAAGACCGATCTGATTATGGCGGCGCACCTGACCACGCCGCTGGTGACCGGAGACGGACTGCCCGCTTCCCTTTCCCACGCCATGTTGACCGACCGTCTGCGCGGCGAGTTGGGCTACGACAGGGTCATCATTACCGATGCGCTGGCGATGGGCGCGATCACCCAAAACTACACCTCGGCGGAAAGCGCTGTGCTGGCGCTTAATGCCGGCGCGGATATTCTGCTGATGCCGTATGACTATGCCGCGGCATATCAGGGCGTGCTGGCGGCGGTAGAAAACGGCGAGCTTTCCGTTGACCGCATTGATGAAAGCGTACTGCGTATCCTGCGGCTGAAGCTCGCCTACGGCGTGATCGCGTAAGCCGCACAAAAGCATATCCCTTACCGCCGCTGCGGGCGCCGAACCGCTCCGGCGGTATTTTTCATTTCGAAATGTAAAATTCCACTCAAATTCTCTGTATTCTCGATATTTGTTTTACTTTTAACAAAAAAGGTGATAGAATAAAATGTTAAGAGATAGTTTTTTCCGCGCCCTGACCATGGGTGCGGGAGAGGAGATGCATCTATATCATGGAGCGTAAAAAACTGCTGATTGCGGACGATTCGGAACTGAACCGCGCGATCCTTGCCAATATGCTGGAGCAGGACTTTGAGGTGGTGGAGGCTGCCGACGGACAGGAAACGCTTGCCGTGCTGCAAAGCTGCCACGGGGAGCTTGCCGCCCTGCTGCTGGACGTGGTAATGCCGGAAACTGACGGCTTTGCGGTGCTGGAGGAAATGAAGCGCCGCGGCTGGCTGGAGGAGATCCCCGTTATTATGATCTCGGCGGAAAGCGGCAGCGGCTATATCGACCATGCCTTTGAGCTGGGGGCTTCCGACTACATCAGCCGCCCCTTTGCCACCGGCGCTATCCGCCGCCGCATCATCAACGCTATCCTGCTGCACGCCAAAAAGCAGCAGCTGATGGATACGCTTGCCGGACGCTTTTTGCAGGGGGAGCGCAACAAGGATATCGTTATCGCTATCCTGGACTATATGCTGGAGATCCGCTGCGGCGAAGGCGGCAAGCATATGTCCGGCGTGGGGCACTTCACCCGCCTGCTGCTGCGCCGCCTGTTGAAAAAGACCGACCGCTACGCGCTGGACCCCGCCGATATAGAGGTGATCGGGCTGGCAGCGGGTCTGCACGATGTGGGCAAAATACTGATCCCCGAGGAGATCCTGAAAAAGCCCGCCAAGCTGACCGCCGAGGAATACGAGATTGTGAAGCAGCACCCCATGCTGGGGGCGCAGCTGGTGGCGGAAATGCCGGTGTACCGCAATGAAAAGCTGGTGAAGTATACCATCGAGATCTGCCGCTGGCACCACGAGCGCTGGAACGGCGAGGGCTACCCCGACGGACTGCGGGGCGACACCTGCCCCATTGCGGCGCAGGTCGCCGCCCTTGCCGATGTATACGACGCCCTGACCAGCCGCCGCAGCTACAAGGAGGCATTCTCCCACGAAAAGGCGATCGCCATGATCCATAATGGAGAGTGCGGCAGCTTTAACCCGCTGCTGCTGGAATGTCTGGACGAGGTCTCGGATATCATCAAGCGGGATATCGCCTCCATTGATGCCGGACAGGACCCCGTGGCGAACCACCGCACCGGTGATTCGCTGTATCGGGAGCGGGACATTGCCGCGGCGCGCATGACACGACAGCTGGAGGAAAGCCTCGCCCGCCAGAGCTTCTTTACCGGACTGAGCCGTGAGATGTGGTTTGAATATCAGGCGCAGCCCTCCTCCCTGCAGCTTTCCCGCGGGGCAGTGGAGCAGACCGGTCTGCCCGCCGTTATCGTAGACCCGCTGCAAAGCAGCGATTTTCTTGCTCTCATCGGTGCGGAGACCGTTGCTGCCATTCGGCATCAATTACAGGAAATGACCCCCGACGAGCTGTATGCCGAAGTTCCCGCCCGCCTGCTGCTGAACGGCGAGCTGCGGCGCTGCAGGCTCTCGCTGCTCATTGCGTGGTCGGCTTCGGAGCCGCTTCGCTGCTGCGGGCTGTTTGGCAAGGTGACCGACGTGGACGCCCGCTATACCCGCATGGAGGAGCTTGAAAAAACGGCGCAGACACCCATGGCACAGCAGGGGCAGGTGCTGCTGCCGGTACCCTCGGCAGACGGCGTGATGCACATTACCGCCGATCAGGTGAGTACCCTGCTGCAATGCTGCCGCGGCATGTTCCGTATGGTGCGGCTGGTTGACCCCGATATCTGTATGCAGCTTGCCGCCAGTGGGGACGGTCACACGCCGGAGACTGCCGAGCCGTGCTATTCCCTGTGGGGCAGAGAGCAGCGCTGCGGTAACTGTATCTCGCAGGAGGTGGTGCGTACCCGCCGCACCCGAAATAAAATAGACGCCATCGGCAATGACCTGTACTATGTGCTTGCCATGTGCGTGGAGATAGACGGGGTGCCCTATTCACTGGAATGTGTGAACCCCATTCACCCCGAGGACATGCGTGCCGATGAAAGCGATAGTCTGCTCAATCAGCTGCTGGTACGCAACCGGCAGGTATTTACCGATTCGCTGACCCGCGCCCTTAACCGTCGCTACTATGATGACCGGCTGCGTGCTTTAAGCGGCACATACGCCCTTGCCATGATCGATATTGACAATCTGAAGCAGATCAACGACTGTTACGGTCACCCCGTGGGCGATATTGCCCTAAGGCGGACGGTGCAGACCCTGCGCGCGCAGCAGCGCGGCGGCGATGTGCTGGTGCGCTACGGCGGCGATGAATTCCTGCTGCTGTTCCACGGGCTGCCGGAACGGGAGCTGCGCCCGAAGCTGGAGGCGCTGTGCGGCGCCGTGCGGGAGCTGCGCTTTGAGGAGCAGCCGGAGCTGCGGGTAAGCATCAGCGTGGGCGGCATTTACGCCGAGGGGACGATAGCCGAGCTGGTGGAAAAAGCGGATACCGCCCTGTACCGTGCCAAAGCCATAAAGGACTGCGCTGTGCTGTATGAGGAGGCACCCCATGAAGCTGAGTGAATTCTACACCGCCGTGGGCGGAAGCTATGCGGACGCCGCGGCGCGCCTGCGGAAAGATGAGCTGATAGCATCATTCCTGCGGAGACTTCCGCAGGAGCCCAGCAGTGCACTGCTGGGCGACGCCCTCCGCGCGGGGGACGCGAAAACCGCCTTCCGCGCGGCGCATACCCTAAAAGGCATTGCGCTGAATCTGAGCCTTGACGCCCTTGCCGCGGCATGCGGCGGACTGACCGAGGCGCTGCGGGGACAGGATACTCTGCCGCCCGAAGCAAAAGCGCTGTACCATGGGGTACAGACAGAATACGAGCGGGTACTGGCAGCGCTGGCGCTGCTGGAAGTATCCCCCGAAGAATAACCATGCCGCCGACCGAGGAGACAGCCTGTTATGACCGTTAATAAAAGTGAGAAAAAGCTGAATTACCATCTGGTTGCCAATATTATTCTAATGTTCCTTATGGTAGCCGCCATTATGACCCTTTCGGTGCAGCGGAACCATGACCGTCAGATGGAACAGATCGACCAGTACATCGATACGCTGAGCAGCCGTACCGCCCAGCATGTCAGCGATGTCTTTAAGGATAAGCAGTCCGCCATTCGCTCCATCGCCTACCTGTACGGACAAACGCTGTATTCTGCCGAGGAGGATCCCTCCTACCTTGCGTCGCTGGAGCAGGATTCCGGCTTTGACTGGATCCGCTTTGTGGGGACCGACGGCTTTGTCCGCTCCAGCACCGACCAGCTCCGCTATGTCGGCGACCGTCCCTACTATACGGACGCCATGAAGGGCAACAGCGGCTTTCTTGCCATTATGGAATCCCGCATCACCGGCACCAAGCTCATCAGCTTTTACGCGCCGGTGTATTACCAGGGGGAATTCCGCGGTGTAATGATCGGCTCGCTGGAGGAGGCAACGGTTTCCGCCATTTTGAAAACCGACCTGTACGGCTACCCCGCCGTTACCATGCTGGTGAACGCCGACGGCACCGTGCTGGGACAGTACCTGGTACCGATGCTGGAGGACGCCGGGAACCTGCGCGATACATTGGAGCTGATCGGCACCGGTGAGGACGAAGCGATCCTCGCCGCCGTTGCAGGGCAGGAGAAGTTCAGCTTTTCCTTTGCCGGCAGCAGCGGCATCTCCGGCGGTGATATCCAGCCCATTGCCGGTACTGGGTGGTCCCTTCTGCAGCTGTTCCCCTCCGGCGCCGCGCGCCAGTTTTCCAATGAAGTAAATGCCGATGAGCACCTTACCATGTTCCTTTTTGCTGTGGCGGTTCTGGTTGCCGGTACACAGTTTATCTACATTGCGCGGCGGCGTGCCAAGCTGCGGCAGGAAAACGAGAGCCGCGGCAGGGTGATCTCGCTGCTGCAAAGCCTTTCCGATGATTATATCAGCCTTATCAATGTTGACCTGAGCACCGGCAGACAGGAGCGCTACCAGCTGCGCCACAACGATAAGGTGCAGGACTGGAGCAGCGGCAGCAATGATTACGCCGACTGTGTAGAGCGCTATGCCCAGAAGGTCGTGTGTCCCCATGACCGCGAGCGGTTCCGCGCGGCGACCCGCCTTGCCACCATGCAGGGCATTCTTGCCCACCAAAAGAGCTTTTACATAGAATATGACGCCAACCTCGGCGGCGAGCCGCGGCGCTTGCAGGGGAAGTTCTCCATTGACCATGAGAACCCCAAGGAGCCGCATATGCTGGTGGGGATCCGGGATATCACCGAACAGACCGAGGAGCGTATCCGCAACCGCACCAGCATGGATCTGATCGTTTCCGCCGCCAGCACCGTTTATCCCTTCATCATGGAGGAAAACCTTTCCCGCAATGAGGCTAAGACCATCTACAATAACAGCATCGTCAACACCGGTCAACTGGGCAGCTTCGGCATTGATGAGCTGCTGAAGGGACTGCGGGAAACAGTGGAGATCCCCGAGGACTATGACCGCCTGTGCCGCTGCATGAGCCGCAAGGCGCAGCTTGCCGCCTACGAGCGGGGGGAGCGTACCCTGCGGGTGCAGGTGCGGCAGCGCGGTGATGACGGCGGGCTGCACTGGATGGAAACCAGCAATATCCTGATGGAGAACCTTTCCGGCGATATCTGCTGTATTTCCATGACCCGCTGTATTGATGAGGATATGCGCCGCACCGCTGAGCTGGAGCAGGCAAAGGACGCCGCCGAAAGCGCCAACCGTGCCAAGAGCGCTTTCCTTTTCAATATGTCCCACGATATCCGCACCCCTATGAATGCCATCATCGGGTTTTCCTCGCTGGCGGAAAAGCACGCCGATGACCCCGAAAAGGTGGTGGACTGTCTGCAGAAGATCAACCTTTCCGGCGAGCACCTGCTGCGGCTCATCAATAATGTCCTTGACCTCGCGCGCATCGAAAGCGGCAAGCAGACGCTGGATATCCGCCCGCACGATATCCCCGAAACACTGCGGAATGTACAGTACATTTTCCAGGCAGACCTGCAGAAGAAAGACCTGACGCTGGAGGTGCACTGTGATGTGCAGCACCGCGTCGCCTGCTTTGATGACCTGAAAATGAACCAGATCGAGCTGAACCTCATCGGCAATGCCGTAAAGTACACCCCCGCCGGCGGCAGGATCATCTACACGATGGAGGAGACCGGCAGCGGGGAGGGCTGTGCCCACTACCGAATCTCGGTAAAGGATAACGGCATCGGCATGAGCGAGGAATTCCAGCAGCAGCTGTTTCATGCATTCGAGCGGGAAAACACCAGCGTTGTCACCGGCATCGAGGGCTCCGGGCTGGGGCTTTCCATTACCAAGCGTCTGGTGGAGGCGATGGGCGGCAGCATCACCTGCCGCAGCGAAGCGGGCAAAGGCTCGGAGTTCATCTGCGAGTTCACCTTCCCCACCGGCACGGCGGCTGACCTGCACCCCGAGGAAGCCCCCGCGCCCGACCGCGCCCTGCTGCGCGGACGGCGGGTCCTGCTGGTGGAGGATAACGAGCTGAACCGTGAGATCTCCCGCGAGATCCTGCAAAGCGACGGGCTGGCAGTGGAGGAAGCCGAGGACGGCGATATTGCCGTGGAGATGGTGAAAAAAGCCGCGCCCCACTACTATGATCTGATCCTGATGGACATTCAGATGCCGCGTATGGACGGCTACGAGGCGGCACGCCGGATCCGCGCGCTGCCCGACCCCGCCCTTGCCGGTATTCCCATTGTGGCGGTGACGGCAAATGCCTTTGAGGAGGACTGCCGTGCCGCGCTGGCGGCGGGCATGAATGGGCATATCTCCAAGCCCATCGATGAAAAAGCGCTGCTGGGCATAATGGAAAAGCTGCTGGACAAGGGGTTGATCTGCCCGTGACTGTGCGGAAAAGCATTTGTTTCATTTTTGCAACTTGTTTCACTTTTGCACCAAAATATTTTGTTAAGAAAAATTTACAGAAATTCATAAAATCGCTTTATTCATGCGGATAATTCAATAAAAATATTTTTAGGACGGCATAATCTGTTGCAGAAACGCATCAGATCATGCCGCCTTTTTTCCGCTTTTGCCCCTGTAACAGATCAAATTCGTCAAATTCGCCTTCGGACAGAGATAAAAAACTATCCAAAGGAAATCCGTACCGATTTACGCACCTGCCAAACTTTTGTCAGGGTCATTTACAAGCCCGCTTCCCCTCGCTATAATCAGTTCAAAAGCGGAACGAACCGGCATTTTTCGCACCCCTGCTGCCGCTTTACAGGGGAAAATGTGTTGAAACAAGAGGTTTATGAAATGGAACAGACTTTGAACAAAACCCCGATCAAATGGCGGGCGTCCGCCATTGTGCTGGCGGTTTGTCTGGTGCTGATGGTCGTTACCTCGGTCATCGGTCACAACATCCAAACCGCAGGCGGCACAGTCCGCACCGAGGAGCTGACATTTACTACCGATGTCGGCGCCACCAGCCACGCAAAGCTCTTTATCCCGGAAACAGCTACTGCGGAAACTCCGGCCCCGGCAATCCTGCTGTGCCACGGCTATACCGCCAGCGAAGATGCCATGGAGGCGAATGCCATTGAATTGAGCCGTCGCGGGTATGTGGTAATGGCGCTGGATATGTATGGCCACGGAGAAAGCACCCTGCCTCCTGACGGATACAAACAGGCGGAAATGGGAAATGTGGAAAACTATGCGCCCGACCTTGGCAGCTTCTCTGCCCTGCAACAGTTCAAGAACTATGACTTTATCGACCTGACCAAGATCGGCATGCTGGGTCACTCGATGGGTACCGCCGCTATTCAGGAGGGCGCTTATCTTGCTTATGCCAAATGGCAGGCAGCCTATACTGCAGCCTATACCGAAGCGCTTACGGCAGGGTCTGATGAAACAACCGCTGCTTACACAGCCTACGGCGCAGCGATGAACTCCGGGATTGTATTACCCGGTTCTATGGTACTCACCGGTTATAATTACAATGTCCGCAACATCAACGACTTGACCTACAATAGCGTTACTGCTGAAAACGGCGTTTTCCCGCTGTATGCCGCACCGGTCAATATCTGTACCATTCAAGGCACCTACGATGAATTCTCCGGTCTTCTGTGGGGCGTGGAGGATTCCAGCCAATACACCACCAGCTTTAAATTCGCCTATGGCACCGGCGGCGCTACCAATGTTTCCTCCGGCACCTACTTTATGTACGGCGATGCCAGCGCCACGCCCCTCACCCGTGAGGAAGCGGTGACTGCTGCTGCCAGCGCTGCCGTGACCATGAAGCCCATTCGTGCCGCTTATAGCTTTGACGGTACCCATTCCGATACCTATTATGACGAGACCGCCATCAGCTACGGCATCGATTTCTTTGATATCACCCTGCGGGGCGGCGTTGCTACCATTGACCCCACCCAGCAGGTATGGCACGGTCGTGCCGCCTGTGGCCTAATCGGGCTGATTGCTACGCTGGTCGCCTTCGTTGCGCTGGCGCTCACCCTGCTGCGTGTTCCTTTCTTCTCCACTATCGTTCGTCCTGCGGCACCTTCCATGAGCACCGTCCACGGTGCAAAGGGTGTGATCGGCTATATTATTCCCTACATCATCTTCCTGCTGCCGGCACCGCTGCTGTACTACTGGTTGGTGGGATATCCCTACTACATGCAGCCCCAGTGGTTCAAATTCCTTACCAAGTTCATGCCCAACAGCTTCTTTAATATGGCTCCGATGAACTCCCTGATGCTGTTTAACGGCGTTGTAGGCGGGGTATTCCTGGCGCTTTATCTGCTGGTGTTCTTCCTCATCGGGCGCAAGAAGGGCGCTACCCTTGATAACACCGGTCTTAAGATCCCCTTTGTACAGATCCTCAAGAGCCTGCTGCTGGCAGTCCTCTCCTTCGCCGGTATCTACGCGGTGGTTTATGCCTGCTCCGCCCTTTCCGGCACCAACTTCTCCTTCTTCAAGTTCAACATCATGCCGATGGACAGCACCCACTGGGTCGCGTTCTTCAAGTATCTGCCCGTCTGGCTCTTGTTCTTCCTGCTGTGCAGCGTCATTTACAATTCCCTTACCCGCATCAACAATGCCCCCGCGTGGCTCAATTACCTGCTGTGCGCGGTGGTCTCCTGCGGCGGTCTTGCCGTGATGTTCGCCTATGACTACGGCAAGCTGTTCGCCACCGGTGTCCGCGGTATCCAGTATATCCCCGGCACCACCTCCCCCGAGTGGCTCGCCGCCGTGGGTATGTCCTTCCCCACCGCGCTTGCCGGAATCATGCTGTTCGGTCTGCTGTTCATTCTGCCCATCACCGCTGTGATGAGCCGTGTGCTGCACAAAAAGACCGGCTCCGTCTGGCTGGGCGGCTTCCTAACAGCCTTCATCGTCCTTGTTTTCACCATCTCCCATATGGTCGTTTCCATCTGATTTTTTCCTCCTCAAAATAAAAACTCAGGAAACGAAGTGGATCTCTGCCCGTGCCGGTTTTCCGGCGGCTCCCGGTAGGGGGAGCCGCCGGAGGCGCACGGCGCATCACGCATCGGACACAGCGCGCCGGTGCGTGCTTTGCTTTTCTACTCAACTTTCTCCACGAAAGGCAGGTATTCCCCTATGTCCACCCAGACCCAGAGCCTACGGCGTCCCCGCCGCGTCTTCCGCGGGGAGCTGGCGCTTTGCATCATCGCGGTGCTCAATAGCTTTGCCGTCTACCTGATGCTTTACAGCGGCGCCGGCATTTCCTCCATTTCCTCGGTGCCGTACATCATCTCGGAGGTGCTGCCGGTGCTGAGCCTCGGCACATGGACTTACATCTTTCAGACCTCGCTGGTAGCGGTACTGATGCTGCTGCGGCGGAAGTTTGTCCCCAGCTACCTGCTGGCGTTTTTGGTGGGCTTTGCTTTCGGCGAGATGATGGACGTCCACGCCCTGTGGATCGATAAGCTACCGCTGACCCCCGTGCTGCGGGTCATCTATTTCCTCATCAGCTTTGCGGCGCTTACCCTTGGCATCGCCCTTTCCAACCACTGCAAGCTGCCCATTATCCCCACCGACCTGTTCCCCCGTGAGCTGGCGGTCATTCTGAACAAGCCCTACAAGACGGTAAAGACCCGTTTTGACCTTGGGTGCCTCACCGTAACGGTCACGCTGTCGCTCCTTTTCCTGCACGAGATCCGCGGCATCGGCATCGGCACGGTATTCTGCGCCTTTGTGATGGGTCGCTGCATCTCGTGGGTCGGCGATCGCCTTTGCCGCCGCTTTGTCTTTGTTTCGTTCCTCTCGCCCCAGCCGGAGGAGGAGCCGTAACGCCCGTTTTTCCCGCCCCGCCGCGCAGCGGGGCTTTCGGTTTTTCTCCCCCCTGCGGCAAATGCCTCTTCCCTGTTATTTTTTGGGACACATCGGCGGGATTGTCCCTTTTTCCATTCCACGGTAGGCACTATAATTTTATTAGTAGGTAATCAAGAAAGAGGGAATCCCTTATGGCTCCACGCTCCGTCAATACCATCGCCCGCACCCTGATCCAAACGGTAGTGCGCCAAAAACTGAATTCCATCAAAAGCGATCCGGAGCGCAGCCTGCGCAATCTGGTGGATATGGGGCTCAGCTTTGCCGGCAACGGCGCGCAGAAGCGCTTTTTGCAGCAGGCGCAGCACGCCCTGCAAGATGAAAACAGCGCCTATTACCGTATCATCTATGATATGGCGCTGCATGTGGATACCGAGTATCTGATGGGCTTCGGCATGAATCTGGGCTACAACAGCCTGACGGCAGGCGCGCGCATGATCCGCCGGCTGGAGAGCGAGCGCGGCTACGATATTCCGTGGTGCCTTACCCTTGTGATCGACCGCAAGGGCTACGCCGCCCACGAATCCGACTACACATCGCTGATCGAACAGGGCAAAAAGCTGGGCATTTACACTTATCTGCTTATCGCGCCGGAGCTGCCCGTGGGACTGTTTACCCTGCTGCGGCAGCAGCGGGACTGCGCCTTTCTGCTGCTGACCACCGCCGGAGAGCTGACCGGCGATGTGGTGGATTCGATGGCGCAGCTTTACAATGTCATGCCGGTGGTGCGCTTCGGTGAGGGCGCCGAGGAGATCTGCGACGCCATGCGGCGGCGGGAGATTCTGTACTCGGTATTCCTGCCCTACAACCGCGGGGAAGCGGAAAGCATTTCCGGTGACGGTGATGTACTGGATATCGAGCAGTTCCACGCGCCGCTCACCCTTTTTGTTTCCCGCACCGCTCCGGAACGGGGGAAAGCATCGCCCTTTTACCGGCGCATCATTGCCGCCCGCAATGACCTGCATGTACAGACGGTTCCCGTGGAGCTGTGGGAGGATCTGCGCTTTATCGACGGTGTCATCTCACCCCGTCCTTCCCATTCTATCGCCTTTGATGCCGCCTGCCGGCTGCTGGACGATAACGGTGTCCCGTATGGCGATGTTTCCTTTGACAAGCAGCCGCTGGAGGAGATCCTTGCTGCCTGCGCTGACCAATAAAATAAGCCCCGATTCCGCGGGCTTTCCGCAGGATCGGGGTTTTTCCCTATTCTTTTATAGTTCCGTCACTTCTACGCGTTTTACGGCAGCGTAGATACTCGCCTTTAACATACGCACAAATTCCTGCGGCGGGACACAGTCCTTTTCGGAAAGCCAGCGTACAAATGCCGCGATGAACGCGTCAGCATAAAAATCAATGCAGAACTGCTGGTATTTCGCTTCCTCCAGCGAGGAGGCAAGGAAATACTTGATGGAAGGCTCCAGCACCTCCTTAAAGTGCTCCAAAAAGGAATTCTGCCCCTCAATGCGCAGCGCACGCCGGTAAAAGGCACGGTTTTCGTAGAAAAAGCCGCACAGCTCGGTAAGGAAATCCCAGATGCCGGCGTAATCCTTCTCGCTGGAAAGCCGGAGATATTCCATATCGAAGATCCAGTTGACTAAGTCGTATTTATCCTTGAAGTGGTAGTAAAAGCTCTTGCGGTTCATGCCGCACTGCTCTGCGATATCGGAAACGCTGATCTTGGAAAAAGGCATCTGCTCCATCAGTTCCTTCATCGCGGCTGCTAAGGCGCGCTTGGTCAGGTTGGAATCCGCCGTGGTGTTCACCCCCATTCTGGCAATATCTTAACATATTCCGATATCAAAATAAAAGCCCCGCCCCGCAAAAGCATTGGACAATCGCCAAAAAATGTCCCAAATCTCCCATTTTACCAAAGGAGTGGTTCCCCTATGCCGAATGAAAACCGTAAGCTGCACGATATGCACCCGCTGCGGCTGCTGCCGCTGGCGCTGTGTGTGGCAATGGTGGTATTCTGCCTTATCCGCGGCGGTTTTTCGGTGGAGGATATTCTGGGCTACGCACCGGAGAACCTTTGGCTCGCGGCAGGCTTTCTGCTGCTGCTCTACGCCGCCAAAAGCCTGAGCATCGCGTTCCCCATTATGGTGCTGCAGGTGGCGGCGGGGCATCTTTTCGCACCCGCGGCGGCGCTGGCGCTCAATATTCTGGGGCTTGCCATCGATCTTTCCATTCCCTACGGCATCGGGCGCTTTTCCGGCAGCGGGCTTACCGCCCGCCTGCTTGCCCGCTACCCCAAAATGGACAGCCTGATGAAAAGTCAGGAGGGGCATTATCTTTTCCTCTCGTTTTTCCTGCGGGTCATTTATTTGCTCCCCGGCGATGTGGTAAGCATGTATTTCGGCTCAATCAAGGCTCCCTACCCCACCACCCTGCTGGGCGGATTGCTGGGCGGTCTGCCCAGTCTGCTTGCCGCTACCCTGCTGGGCGCCAGCGTTTCGCAGGTCGGCTCCCCCGCCTTCTGGATCGCCCTCGGCATCACCGCCGGTGTTTCGGCGCTCTCGCTTTTGGGCTATCTGCTGTGGCAGCGGGCGCAGAAAGCTAATGTGTGAAATGGCAAATTTTAGCTTTCCCCATCTCGCCTGTCGGCGTTGCAAATTTGTAATTGGGGCTTGGTCTGTATCTCCGCCTACCGGCGGGGTGGTACTTTTGACCCGCCAAAAGTACCCAATAGCGTTTTAGGGCTGCTGCCCTAAAAACCCGCGTCGCTTGGCTGCGCTGGATACGGATATTATTTTTCTGCGGCAGCAGAAAAGCAAATCCGTACTGCGCGCAGATGCGCTCCAAAGGTAGCTGCTGGCGCATCTGCCCCCACTCCCCTACCCCCTCCCCCGACCTCGGGGGAGGGGATTTCTGTCCTACCTGCTGCTTGTTGTACTTTACGCGCTTGGCAAGTGCTGAGTGCTATGGGCATTTAGGGCAACAGTCCCGAAAATATTTGCTTACTTCTCCCCATAGTCCCCCTCCTTTGAGGAGGGGACAGGGGTGGTGGTTCGCCATTCCGCGCTCCAGCGCGGCAGGCGATAAAAATGCGTCGCAGACACCCTATAAGCACCGTTTAGCCCACGCTTCGGGACGGC
>JBNMIL010000036.1:0-15434 GCA_050873265.1 Angelakisella sp.
AGGCACAATGTGTAAGCATGGTGACATGTTAAGCAAGCGTGTACTAATCGGTCGAGGGCTTGACCAAGCAAGAACGATCTTTGTTCCGCATTTTCGTTGTTCAATTTTGAGGGTGTGTTCCCTAAACTCAATATGCACCATTAGCTCAGTTGGTAGAGCAGCTGACTCTTAATCAGCGGGCCCCGGGTTCGAGTCCCTGATGGTGCACCATGCAAGAAAGTCGCCTAACGGCGGCTTTTTTGTGTTTATACCATTCATTTTTCGGCGCAATTTATTTTGATATAAAGAAATGTGTACGCCGCATAACTTGTGGTCAGATATGTTGTTTCACCCATAGAAATATGCTATACTTATCTGTGGAGGCGATATTATGGAACTTCGAGTACTGGCATACTTTTTAGCGGTTGCAAGGGAAGAAAACTTTACACGAGCGGCGGAGCAGCTCCATGTTACGCAGCCGACGCTTTCGCGTCAAATCGCTGATTTGGAAACGGAACTGGGCGTCAAGCTGTTTATCCGCAGCAATCATAATATCGTTCTTACCGAGGACGGTATGCTGCTTAAACGCCGTGCGCAGGAAATTTTGTCCCTTGCCGATAAAACCAAACGGGATTTTCTTTACAAAGAGGAGAACTTGGAGGGGACAGTCACCATCGGCAGCGGCGAATTTTTATCTACCGGAATACTGACCGACTGCATTGCCGCGTTCCATAAAAAATACCCCCTTGTTCGTTATGAGCTTTACAGCGGCAATGCCGATAATATCAAGGATAATATTGAGCGCGGTCTTTTGGATATGGGACTGATGTCCGAGCCAATCGATATTCGTAAATACGAGTTTGTCTCCATGCCGATCAGGGAGCAGTGGGGGGCGTTGGTGCGGAAGGACTCTCCCCTTGCCGAAAAGGAATATATCACACAGACAGATCTTGCGGGACTGCCGCTCATTTCCGCCGTCAGCAATATTGCCGAAAGCAATCTCGGTAAATGGTTCGGCGGACATCTGGAACAGGTGAATGTGATCGCCAGAGGCAATCTGTTATATAACGAAGCAATGCTGGCACAAAGCAACATCGGCGCCGTACTCGGGATCAGGCTGAATTGCAGTTATGATGGACTGCGGTTTATCCCGTTCTCGCCGCCGCTGGAATCCACCACGGCGCTTGCGTGGAAGAAGGAACAGATCTATTCCTCTGCGGCTTCGGCGTTTATCGAGTTTGCAAAGAAATACATTTTAGGCATATCTCCGGATAGCTTATGAGTATTGGACATTTCATTTTCGCGTTTTATAATTAAGGTGTTCCCGTAGGGGAGCACCTTTCATTTTTATCCGGAAAGGACGGTCTCAAATGACGATAGAGGAAGCCGCGGATCGCTACCGTATTCCCGCACAGATCATGCGCGAGTACGAAAACTGCCTGTGCGGCGAAGCAAGGGAGCAGTACGACCAATCGGATATTGAGCGGCTGAGCCTTATTATGACGCTGCACGATGTCGGTTTCTCGCAGGAGGAAACTGCGCAGTATATGCGACTTGTCCTGTCGGGCAATGATACCGCCAACGAACGGTCGGAAATGCTCCGTAAAAAACGAAACGGAACACTGGAGGAACTCCACTTAAAGCAGGAACAGCTTGACAGGCTGGATTACCTCCGCTACCAAATAACAAAGCCAAACAAAAGCAAATGAAAAACCAATTTGATCAATTCAAGGAGGAATATGCAATGAGAAAACTGTTTGCCATAATACTCGCGCTTTCGATGGTGCTGGCACTGGCTGCCTGCGGAACGACCGGCGCCAACAATACTCCTACACCGAATACCGATCAGAACACGCCGTTCTCAAACCCCGATCCCGTCCAAAATGAGGAGCCGACCGTGGACCCTGCCGATGATACACCCGATAACGCTTCCGGAGAGACGGAAGATACCGCCGCAAAGTCCCTTATTGTTTACTTTTCGTGGTCAGGGAATACCGAAACTGTCGCAAAGTCCATTCAAAGTATGACCGACAGCGATATCTTCGAGATCGTACCAAAAACACCGTACAACAGCGAGTATAATACCCTTACAAATGACGCCAAGGCAGAGCAGCAGAATAACGCCCGTCCGGAAATCGCCGGCAGCATCGAAAACATCGGGGATTATGATACGATCTATGTTGGCTTTCCCATCTGGTGGGGCGATATGCCCATGATCCTTTATACCTTCTTCGATACATATGATCTGTCCGGCAAGACAGTGGCGCTGTTCTGCACTTCCGGCGGCAGCGGGCTTTCCAATACCGTCAACGAGGTAAAGGAGCTGGAGCCAAATGCGACGGTCACAAAGGGGCTGCACATTGGCAGCGGTTCCGCTTCTACTCCCGATAGCGCCGTTCAGTCGTGGCTGGAGGAGATCGGCACCGTCCATTAAGAGCGACCGAACAATGATCATGATTCCAAGGAGGCTTATATATGGATATTCAAAAGACCGACCCCGAATTTGCCGAGCGCTTTTGTCACTTCGCATTTGATGAGGTCGTCAATGAGGAAGGACAACAGCTTCCGGCGCAGACACGCTGTCTCGCTGTTCTGGCGACCCTCATCGGCTGTGGCGGAACCGACGCCTATACAGAGATGCTGCCCCAAGCGATGGAAAACGGCGTTTCTCCGGTCATGGTCAAGGAGTGTGTCTATCAGGCAGTGGATTATCTGGGCTACGGTCGCATGCTGTCGTTTTTAAAGGCGACCAATACCGTATTTGAGCAGCGCGGCATCGGGCAGCCGCTGCCCCCGCAGGCAACCACCACGATGGAGGATCGGCTGGAAAAGGGGATCGCGGCACAGGCGACGATCTTCGGTGCCGGTATGAACGAGGCGTGGAAAAAGAGCCACATCAACCGCTGGCTGGCGGAAAACTGCTTTGGTGACTATTATACCCGCACCGGACTGGATCTGCGGCAGAGGGAAATGATCACCTTCTGCTTCCTGATGGCGCAGGGCGGCTGCGAGCCGCAACTTACCGCCCATGCCAAAGGCAATATGAACCTCGGCAATGATAAGGAATTTCTGCTGCGTGTCGTTTCCCAATGTCTGCCCTATATCGGCTACCCCCGCAGCCTGAACGCCATCATCTACATCAATAAGGCGGCGGAGGAATTGAAACAGTAAAACCACAAATAAAACGGAAAAGGAGAAAAGACAATGCGTATTCACAGTAAAGAAGAGCTTGTAAAGCAGGATTCCTTTGGGGTCGGTGCGCCCAACGATGCTTATGCCCGCTATTTTATCGGGCAGTCTTATCTCAAGCCCTTAACACAGGCTGGTGCGTCCGCCGTGTTTCTTGCCAATGTGACCTTCGAGCCGGGCTGCCGGAATAACTGGCATATCCACCACGCGACCAAAGGCGGCGGGCAGATCCTGATCTGCACGGCAGGGGAGGGCTGGTATCAGCAGGAGGGCAAGGAGCCTGTAAGCCTGACTGCCGGCAGTGTTATCACCATTCCGCCGGAGGTGAAGCACTGGCACGGGGCAAAAGCCGATTCCTGGTTCAGCCACATTGCGGTCGAGGTCCCAGGGGAGAACACCGGCAGCGAGTGGTGCGAACCGGTCACCGATGAGGAGTATTCCAAGCTGAAATAAATGTATTTATTGGGAGGATAGAACCATGAAAACCTTAGTCGCTTATTTTTCCGCCAGCGGCGAGACGGCAAAGCTGGCAAAGACCATCGCCGATGTGACCGGCGGCGACCTTTTCGAGATCCGTCCGGAGCAGCGTTACACCGCCGCCGATCTTAACTGGAACGATAAAAAGAGCCGCAGTACGCTGGAAATGCAGGACGAAAAGAGCCGTCCCGCCATTGCTGATCGTGTAGCGGATATGTCGCAGTATGATACGGTATTTGTCGGGTTCCCGATCTGGTGGTATCAGGCGCCCCGCATCATCGAGACTTTCTTGGAAAGCTACGATTTCGCGGGCAAAACGGTCATTCCCTTTGCCACCTCCGGCGGCAGCGGCATGGGCAAAACCGAGAGTATCCTCAAAGCCTGCTGCTCCGCCGAGACCAAGTGGCTTTCCGGTAAGCGCCTTGCCAGCTGCGAAAGCGCCGCTTCCGTGCAGAAGTGGATAGATAGTCTGCAATAACCGAACATCGCACCACAGCAAAAAAGACGCCCTATGGCGTCTTTTTTGCTGCAAGGATTTTTTATTCAAAATAGAGAAGGGATAACAATATGTGTTAGTGCAGATCACTGCAAAGCGTTTCCAATTGCGGTATTCATTACAGTGGCGCCTGCGCTGCGGTAGGTTTCCGGCTCGTAGCCCATGACCTTCAGCATGATCGCTGTTCCGGCAGCAAGCGGTCTCTCCAGCAAGACGGCTTTTACATATTCATCGGGCTTTATCAGCCCCGTTTCGCCAAGGATATTGCCGTTTTTGTCCAGCACACGCAGCTTCAGCCATACCGTGTTTTCGGCGGGATTGGTAAGGTAAACGACCGCTTTGCTGCCGTCCATCACTACATTCCCGCATACGGAAAAGCGGTAGCTCATGCCCTCTGCATAGGGTGAGGAATAGCCCAGTCCCTCCTGCACATCGGGGGTGCCCTGTACGGCAGTTGCTTCAAAGGGCGGCGGCGTAAATTCTGTCGACCCTCTGCCGCCGTAGATGAGCGCCAGTATCATGCCGATCAGTGCCAGAATACATACCGCTGTCAGGTATGGCAGGATATCTCTTTTCTTTCTCATGCTGCTTTATCTCCGCTTAGGTTTTCATGGGGGTGCGGCGGTATCTGTCAAAGGCGGGAGGGGAGAGGCTTTCCCCTCCACAGACACTGCCTGCCGCCAAAACGCAGGCGCTGTACCGAACCGCTCTCAACTAAGTGTTACCTTTACGGTGCCGATCGTCGTCTTTTCAGGGGTGCTGCTGGCAAGCTCACCGCTGAGCATCAGGGTAGCCGTCGCGGTGGGGGCATTGGCAAAAGTAGTGCCAACAGCCGTGGCAAGGGAGAGAATACCGTCATTGGCGGTGCCGCTGGTCTCGGTAAAGCTGCCGGTAATGCCGGTGTAGCCGGCCGCTGCGGTGTAGCTCAGGGTTGCGGTTATGGCGGCGTTGGAATGGTTCTTGACCGTGATGGTGTTGCTGTCAGAGGACCAGATAGCTGCGCCGTCGGGGTTATACTCGTGTTTCTCAGGGTTCCATGCACCGGCTTCGCCCTGAGTGTAGGTGAATTCCATCGCGCCCCAGGTGATGTCTACACTGTAAACGGTTTTGCTGGAGCCGCCGCTGGAATTGGATTTGTAGGTCGCCTTTACATCGTGAGAGTCACTTCCGGAGGAAATGGTCGCCGCAAAGGCGGGGATCGCTATCATGGCAAGTGCGATCACAATTGTCATTATAAGCACGATTCTCTTTTTCATAAGCGTTTTTCCTTTCTGCATCTTCAAAAAGCATTTTATTTGTATCTAATCCCCGCCTTGCGCCTCTGCCTTTGAATGGAGCGCGGTTTTTGGGGGTCAATACCTTGGGTTAAGGTTATTCTGTTATTGTAATCGTCACGGGGATCTCGGTACTCAGCATCGCTTTCTCCCCGCTCTGCGGGTCATAGAAGGAGACAACAAATGTCCCCTCGCAGCTGCCGGCGGCAAGTCCATTCTCGGCGTCCTGCTCCAGCATCAGCGTTGTCACTTGGTTGCCGGGGGTAATGGTGCCGGTCTGTAGGATAACGGTATCTCCGATCACAAGCTGCAATGTGACATTCTGCGTGGAGCGGGTGGGGTTGCCGAACATCAGTGAGGCTTTCTTTTCGAAAAGGCTGATGCTCACCTCCTTGGAATAGGTCAGCGATACCGCTCCGCCGCCTTCCGGCGTCTCCAGCTTGGTCGCGTCACCGTCGCCGATCGGCTCCGCATTGCCGTCTACCTCCTGCTTGGGGTAGTCGGGGGGCGGCGTTTTCTCCCGCAGCAGTGCCCATGTGCCGATGCCGAGGAACAGCAGCAAAAGCAGCAAAAGCAGCAGGAGCAGCCAGCGCCGTTTCTTTTCATCTTCTTTTTGGTTTTGGTTTTGGGCTTGGTTATTCTCCATTATCAATTCCCTCCCAGCGTAACAGTCAATGTGCCGATCGTTTCATTGTTGAGTTCTTTATCCGGTTTTCCCCGAAGGTACAGCCGGGCTGTCGCGCTTGCGCCTGTTGGGAGAGTTGCTTCTGTACTACCCGTAAGTACGCCCTGCACGGCGCTGTTTGTGCTCGTGTAGCTGAATGTGACCTTGACTGTTTCTGTGCCGTCATTTGTTGCGGTGATCTTATTGCCGTCAGTGCTGTTTACCGTCCAGCCGTCGCCCGTGTATTTATGCTGCTTGGGGTCCCAGGTACCGTCCGAGTAGGTGAAAGCCAGCTCGCCCCATGTAATGGAGACCGATACATAGCTGGTTTCCTCATAGCCGCAGGCGGTACAGGAGCGCTTTCCGCCGCTCCAGCTGCCAAAGGTATGGCTTGCCTTATTTGCGGTGTCCTCCACTGTGCAGCGGGAGCATTTTTTCCAGTGTTGGGCATCATCATATACCCATGTGCCGCCGGTATAGTCATGCCCAAGGGCGGGCAGGGTTGTACTGGTGGTCGCGCCGCAATAGATGCATGTCTTTTTCAATCTGCCCGTTCCGGTACAGGTCGCCGCCTTGGTCACTTCGCCCTCGTTGTATTTATGCTGGCTGCATACTACATCGACAGTCATGTTGACGGCTGCCGTATTGTAGTTGAGTGTGTCATCGGGGTAGAAAGTAGCGGGGAACCTTTGCGTGCCGGTTTTGGTGGGTATGGTGTTGGGGTTATCCCACTTAAAGGTGCCCGGAACAGTGGCATTACTATTTGTGTTTGTTCCGCTTCCGCCGGAGAGTACACAGTCTCCCAGTGTTTCGCCCTTTGAAAGATCAAGAGTCGGGATTGCCGGAAAATCGTAGACACTCGGCGTGGCTTTCGTTATGGTCAGCTTTGTCACCTTTGCCCGAACGGAGGTCGGTGTGTCGCCGGAGGGGGTTCTGGTTGTGACCTCGAGATAGTAGTAATACTCACCCACAGGCAGGTCGGTAGGGGTGGTATATAGCTTGCTGAGAATCGGCGTATCAATGTCGGCGGTGGTGGTGCCAACAAGTACCTTGTTCCCGCCGTCTTTATCACAGGTATAAAAGCGATAGTCATAGAGGTACCCTCGGTAACCATTGTCCAGCTCGCCCGAAATGCAGGGAGTGTCGGAGGTGCCATAGGCATAGGTTCTATCGCCAAACGGCACATTCAGCGCATACAGCGGATTTTGGGAAGACACGGTAAGGTCAAGATCCAGTTTGTTCGAGTATGTACTGCCATACTGCGTTTCCGCCCAGATACCAAAATAGTGGGTGACATCTTGGGGGCTGCCCGTAGTGTTCCGGAAAGCACAGGTGACCGTCACGGTGCAGGTTCCGTTGCCGAGCTGTCTGGTTTTGCCGCTGCTTTTACCGGCATGGTACCCTTTCGCCAGCGAGATGCCGCCGTTTGTATTGAAGGCGTAGAAATCGTCGTTGCTTTTTGTGTCTTCTGTTGCTGGCTTAAAATGCATAAAACGCCAAGCGTTCGGTTCTGTACCATATGCCAGCAGCTCAAAGCAGGCACCGGCTGTGGCTTTTTTATTGCTTACCGTCTGTGTCGCGTTAATGGTAAAGGTAAGATCCACATTATAGGTGGTGTAGGCGGGGACGCTCAGCGTGGCGTTGACCGGCACATAACATAGCTCCGAGAGTTTATTTGACTCCGTTGCGATCGTCAGCTTGTTCTGCTTCTGGTCGACCGCAATGCTGAAGGTGTCATTATCGTCATCTACACCGGGTCTGTAGTTAATAGTTGCAATTGTTTTATCGGCGGAAAAGGTGTATCTGCCGTCGCTGAAATCCCCAAAGGTGATCGTGGGCGGGTCCTCTTCGCCGCCGAGCGCCTCCGTTGTTACCGGCGCCATGCCCGCCAGCATACACAGGCACAGCACTACGCTTAAAAGCCTTTTCCCATGCTTCTCCATTTTTACGCTCCCTCCGTTATAAGATCTATTCCAAAGATCGCGGCATCTTTGCGTGCCGCTTGACAGCGTGTAAATATCTCCTATAATGGTATTATAATCCGTTCATATATGAACGAAGCAAGTGCCTTTTGGAGGAATTCTGATGGAAAAGGACGCAAAAAAGCTCTTTCAGATCACCGAAGCGGCGCACGCCTGCGGTCTTTCCCGCAGCACACTGATGCGCATGGAGGAAAAGGGGCTGCTCACGCCCGCCTATATCTCGCCGGAAAGCGGGCGGCGCTACTACGATAACCACAATATTGCCCGTATTCTGCAAATTGAAAAATTCAAGGCAATGGGGCTGGGCAACGAGGAGATCGTCAATTACTTTGTCCGCGGCGGCGAAGCATCGGAGCTGCTGGCAATACTGGAAAGCCGTCTGCACGACCTTCAGCGCAGCGTGGAGGAAATGCGTCTGCGCGCGCTGGAACCGCCCAGCATCTCAGTACAGGTAATGCGGCTGCCCGCCGTGACCTGCCGTATGCGGTGGTGTACGGGTATCACACTCCAGCAAAGGTACGCTGATATGTATGAGTTTTACAGCGAATGTGTCTGCTCGGGCTGCGTCCTCTCCGATGAACCGCTTTTCACCATATCGGAGCGTTGGGACTTTTTGGAGGGCACCATCGGCGATACGCCTTACCGCTATGCGGTCTGCGTCCCCATGCAGCCCCAAAAAGCTCCGGCAGATGCCGTAGTGCTGCCGGAATGTCAGGCGCTCTCGGTGCTGTACTGCGGCGATTACAGCGGCATTGATGACGCATGGCTCACGCTGGGACGGGAAATAAAGGCAAGGGGTCTCACCCTAGCCGCCGCCCCGCGTGTACTGGGAATCGTTGCCGCCTACACGGGGCGAGAGATTGAAGCACAGCGCTACTGCTCACGCATCGTCGTGCCGGTAAAGGAGGAATAGGGGAGTGCTTTCGGCTCCGGCTTTGCTCCGCAAAAAATCTGTCGTCAGCCCGAAAAATGTGTTGACATTGTACCGTGTATCCGATATAATAATAAAGCTGACCTGTGCGGTCAGCACTATGGCTCGTTGGTCAAGCGGCTAAGACACCGGCCTCTCACGCCGGTAACGCGGGTTCGATTCCCGCACGAGTCACCATAGTCGGTGTTGATTGCGATGAGGTTCCACCTGTTCCCATCCCGAACACAGAAGTTAAGCTCATTGGCGCCGAAAATACTTGGCTGGAAGCGGCCTGGGAAGATAGGTTGATGCCGACACACCTTCGCTATATATCTTAGGCGAAGGTTTAATTGGTGCTTATAACGATGAGGTTCCACCTGTTCCCATCCCGAACACAGAAGTTAAGCTCATTGGTGCCGAAAATACTTGGCTGGAAGCGGCCCGGGAAAATAGGTCAGTGCCAATACTCAAAAAGTGCCATCTCCCCGCGAGATGGCATTTTCTTGTCTCCGGCATATCCGCAATACACATCATGGAGGTATATCATATGAAAGCAAGATCATTCGCCGTTCTGCTCGTCACTTTGCTGGTTGTACTCTGCACCGGCTGCGGCATTCACATCAACACCGGCAAAGAGCTGACCTTTGATGACACTATTCACTACAGTACTTACGAAAATGCCGCCGATTACGCTGCCGGCAGCTTCACCTATCAGGCGGAGGAGGTTCACGCCGTCCGGGTTTACTGGATCGCCGGTGAGATCAGCGTGACGGAAAAGGATACCGATACCCTTTCGGTCAGCGATGCGGCGGGAGACCGTGCACCGGAGGTTCAGCTCCACTCGCTGCTGCGAGATGGCGTCCTCACTATTCACTACTGCGCCTCCGATTTCCGCGGGGAACTGAAGCCCGAATGGAAACTGCTGACCCTTGAGATCCCCAAGGGCGTCGAGCTGACGGTCGAAAGCGTCAGCGCCCCCGTTTATGCGGCTGCGCTCACCACGCCGCAGCTGAACATCGCCACCGTCAGCGGCGATGTCTCCATCGACAGCATCACGGGCGAAGCGATGCGCTTCGATACCGTCAGCGGCGAATTCGATGTGGATACCGCCGTGATAAAGACAGTGACCATGAACAGTGTTTCCGGCGACTTTGATCTGGAACAGCTCACTGTCGATCAGTTCACGGCGGAGACCGTCAGCGGCAATGTGGATCTGGAGTTGGTCTCCTGTCGGGAAGCCAAGGTGGATACCATCAGCGGCGAGACCGATATCACCCTTCCCGCGGCGGGCGCCACCGTCCGCTTCGAGACCGCCAGCGGTGAGCTTATCACCAGCCGCACCTGCCAGCGGCAGGGGGATTACTACGGATTCGGCTCCGCCGCCTGCAAAATCGCGGTTTCCTCCGTCAGCGGCGATCTGGAAATCGAATAAACCCCAATAAAACACACAAACCTCCCGTCGGTTTTACCCGCGGGAGGTTTTCGCCTTTGCTTATTTCACCCAGTCGTCCGGCAGCTTTTTAGCGTAGAACTCCCGCCCGTTCAGGTAGGCAAGGGGAGAGGTATCCGCAATATCGGTAAAGCGCAGCCGCCACGCGCACAGCACCTGCTGCCGCAGCCCCAGCGCTTTCGCCTTTTTCAGGCTTTCGGGGGTGCAGTATTTGGTATCGCCCAAAAGGGGACAGCCAAGGTGTGCCATGTGCGCCCTGATTTGGTGGGTGCGTCCGGTGTGCAGCGTTACCTCCAGCAGCGCCAACCCGTTTTTCTGCCGCAGTACACGGTATTCGGTCAGAATGGTCTTGGCGTCCGGCTGCGGCTTATCAAAAACGCTCACAGTCTTGGCTTTGGTGTCCCGCCGCAGGAACGCCTTGCACACCGCGTGGTCTGGCTTCGGCACCCCCACCGTTACGCAGCGGTAGGTCTTTTCCACCTGCCGTTCCTTCAGGATCTCATTCATCTCCTGCAGCGCCATAGCGTTCTTGGCGCACAGCACCAGCCCGCAGGTATTGCGGTCAATGCGGTTGCACAGCGACGGTGCAAAGCTGTTTTCCAGCGCCGGATCGTACTCGCCCTTTTGGTACAGGTACTTCTGCACCCGCGCGATGAGCGTATCCGCCGTTCCGCTTTCGTCCTCGTGTACCACCAGTCCGGCGGGCTTCTCGGCGATCAGGATATTCTCGTCCTCATAAATGACCGAAACCTCGTCGCCTGCCCGCAGGAATGCCGTATCCGCCCGTGTCTCCTCAAAGAACTCATCATTGAGATACAGGCTCACCGTGTCGCCCGCTGCCAGCCGCATGCTGATCTCCGCCCGCTTGCCGTTCACCTTGATGCGCTTGGTGCGGATTCCCTTATACATCATGGAGGAGGGAAGCAGCGGAACGGCTTTGGCCAGGAACTTATCCAGCCGCTGCCCAGCGTCATTTTGTCCAATCGTAAATTCTTTCATCGGTGTTTTCCTTTTGCTGCCTTTTTTTCGATATATTTTATTCTTAGATAAGAATACCCACATTCCCGCCCGCCGTCAAGTCCCGCCGCCCTTTACTTTTCACGGCGGGAATGGTAAGATAGAAAAAAGAAATCTGTCGAAAGAGGGGAGGGCTGCTCCGTGCCGAATGAACACTCCGGTCACCGTGACCGTCTGCGGGAACGCTACCTCACCGAGGGTCTGGACGGCTTTCCTCCCCATAATGTTCTGGAACTCCTGCTGTTCTATTCGGTGCCCCGCCGCGATACCAATGTGCTGGCGCACCGCCTTATCGAGCAGTTCGGTTCACTGGTCGGCGTTCTCAATGCCGCGCCGGAGCAGCTTGCGCAGGTGGATGGCATCGGCATGAACGCCGCCGTACACCTGCATCTCGTTGCGGATATTGCCCGCCGATACTATGCCGAAGCCATTGCTCCGCCGCCCAATGATGCCGAGCGGGAGGATCTGATGCGCTACTACGGCAAAAAGCTGGTCGCAGCCTGCAACGGTCTGCCGGAGGAAACCCTATACCTCGTTTGCTTGGATAACAACCTGCGGGAGATCTGCATCGACCGCATTTCCACCGGCGCGCCCAATGCCGTCCAGCTTCCGGGGCGCCGCATCGCGGAGCTTGCCCTGCGCCACCATGCCCCCAGTATTCTGCTGGCGCACAACCACCCGCGCGGGCTTGCCATTCCCTCGCGGGAGGATATCGCCGCCACCCTTTCTCTTAGGGACGCGCTGCGTGCCATCTCCGTCGACCTCATCGACCACTTTATCATCGCCGGCAGTGATTATGTTTCGATGGCGCAATCCGGCTTCTTCAGCTCGGCAGCACGGCAGGCATTCGCGCTCCGCAGCTCGGGGGATGACCTTGACTTCGATTTCCCCGCCGACTGAACGGGCGGGCACGCCTCCGCTTCAAGCTCGGACTGACTCTGGCGGGCAGCCCTCACCCGCTTCGCCGCGTCCGCCCCTTATCAATATTCTCCCCACAAACCAAGAACCGGCTTCGGAGCTTTCCGCCCTCCCAGCCGGTTCTTTTTTGCCTTATTTCTTTTTCAGCAGCTTTTTCAGGTACTGTCCGGTAAAGGAGTCTTTGCACTCCGCTACCTCCTCCGGCGTGCCGCAGCACACCACCGTGCCGCCGCCGTCGCCGCCCTCGGGACCCAGATCAATGATGTGATCCGCCGTCTTGATGACATCAAGGTTGTGCTCGATGACAATGACGGTATTGCCCGCGTCCACAAACTTCTGCAATATCTCGATGAGCTTCTTCACATCATCGGTGTGAAGTCCTGTGGTCGGCTCGTCCAGGATATACACCGTCTTGCCGGTGCTGCGGCGGGAAAGCTCGGTCGCCAGCTTCACCCGCTGCGCCTCGCCGCCGGAAAGGGTCGTGGCAGGCTGCCCGATCTTGATATATCCCAGACCAACATCGTACAGCGTCTGTAATTTGCGGCGGATCTTGGGCAGGTTCTCAAAGAAGGTCAAGCCCTCCTCCACACTCATTTCCAGCACATCGTAGATGCTTTTGCCCTTATACTTTACCTCCAGCGTTTCACGGTTGTAGCGCTTGCCCTTGCACACCTCGCAGGGGACATATACATCGGGCAAAAAGTGCATCGGGATCTCCAGAATACCGGCGCCCTCACACGCCTCGCACCGTCCGCCCTTTACATTAAAGGAAAACCGCCCGATCTTGTAGCCGCGCATCTTCGCCTCGTTGGTCGCGGCAAAGACCTCTCGGATATCGTTGAATACGCCGGTGTAGGTGGCGGGGTTGCTGCGAGGCGTCCGCCCGATGGGGGACTGGTCGATATCAATGACCTTATCCACCAGCTCCAGCCCATGCAGCGCCTTGTATTTACCGGGGCGCACATGAGCGCCCATCAGCTCCTTGCTCAGCGCTTTGTTCAGGATCTCATTGACCAGCGAGCTTTTGCCGGAGCCGGAAACGCCGGTCACTGCCACAAAGCAGCCCAGCGGGAATTTGACATTGATGCCCTTGAGGTTATTCTCGGCAGCGCCCACGACCTCCAGATAGCCGCCGTTTCCGCTGCGGCGCGTCTCCGGCAGCGGGATCTTCTTCGCGCCGGAAAGGTACTGTCCGGTAATGGATTCCTTGCAGTATTTTATCTCATCGGCGGGACCGCTGTACACCACATGACCGCCGTGAATGCCTGCGCCGGGACCGATATCCACAATATAGTCGGCAGCCTCCATCGTTTCCTCGTCGTGCTCTACCACAATAACGGTATTGCCCAGGTCGCGCAGGTTTTTCAGCGCCTCTATCAGCCTTGCGTTATCCCGCTGGTGCAGCCCGATGGACGGCTCATCAAGGATATACAGCACCCCCATCAGGCTGGAGCCGATCTGGGTCGCCAGTCGGATCCGCTGGCTCTCGCCGCCGGAAAGGGTGCTGGCGCTGCGGGCAAGGGTCAGGTAGTTCAGCCCTACATTGGCAAGGAACGAAAGCCGGCTCTTGATTTCCTTGATGATCTGACCGGCGATCTTCTGCTGCATGTCAGTCAGTGTCAGGGTGTCCATAAATTGCAGCGCGTCCCGCACACTCATCTTGCAGAAGTCGCTGATATTGATGCCGCCCACCGTCACCGCCAGCATTTCGGGACGCAGACGGTCGCCGTGGCAGTCGGGGCAGGGGACAGAGGACATAAAGGTGGCGATATCATACCGCATCCACTCGCTGCTGGTCTCCTTAAAGCGGCGCTCCAGATTATTGACGATGCCCTCAAAGTCATTGACGAACTTGCCCTTAAAGCCTGCCGACTGCCGCACCATTTCAAACTTTTCACCCTTGGTGCCGAACAGCACCAGATCCAGCTTGTCCTTCGGCATATCCTTTACCGGAATATCCAGCGGCACGCCGAAGTGCTTGTGCAGCCCGTTAAAATACATTTCGCCGATGGAGCCGGGGTCACAGCTCCAGCCCGTCACCTTAAAGGCACCGTCCAGAATGGAGCGGTCGGGGTAACGCACCACCAGCGCCGGATCGACCTTCTGGAAGACCCCCAGACCGGTGCAGGTGGGGCAGCTTCCGGCTGGGTTGTTGAAGGAGAACATGTTGGGCGAAAGCTCCTCGATGGAGATGTCATGGTCGGGGCAGGCATAGTTCTGGCTGAACAGCATCTCCTCGCCGCCCACCACATCTACCAGTGCCAGCCCGCCGGTCATGGCGCAGCAGGTCTCTATCGAATCCGCCAGTCGGGAGCGGATCTCCGGCTTGACCGAAAGACGATCCACCACGATCTCGATGGTGTGCTTATAGTTTTTCTCCAGCTTGATCTCCTCGGTCAGCTCGTACATGCTGCCGTCCACTCTGGCTCTTACATACCCGCTGCGGCGTGCCGCGTCCAGCTCCTTCTGGTAGGTGCCCTTGCGGTGCCGCACAATGGGCGCCATCACCTGAATACGGGTGCCCTCCGGCAGCGCCAGCACCTTATCCACCATCTGGTCTACCGTCTGCTGGGTGATTTCCCGTCCGCAGATGGGGCAGTGGGGAGTACCCACCCTGGCATACAAAAGACGCAGATAGTCATAAATTTCGGTCACGGTGCCCACCGTGGAGCGGGGGTTCTTGCTGGTGGTTTTCTGGTCAATGGAAATAGCGGGGGAAAGCCCCGAAATTTCGTCCACATCGGGTTTTTCCGCCTGTCCCAGGAACATTCTGGCATAGGAGGAAAGGCTCTCCACATAGCGTCTTTGCCCGTCTGCGTAGATGGTATCAAAGGCAAGGGAGGTCTTGCCGCTGCCGGAAAGTCCGGTAAAAACGATGAGCTTGTCTCTCGGGATCTCCAGGTCGATATTCTTCAGGTTATTCTGCCGCGCGCCGCGGATCACGATTTTATCTAATGCCATTGGTTCCTCCTTGCGGGGAAAGCCGCGGTTTCAACGGCTTTTCTCTGCGGTAAAGTGATATATCTTTACAGAGCTTTCAGTCTGTATCCGGCGTTGCTTTTTTACAGCGTTTCCTTC
>JBNMIL010000037.1:0-15237 GCA_050873265.1 Angelakisella sp.
CCATCATATCGATCTCATCCGGGATGACATCCTCCTCGGCGATATCGCACCCCACCGGGATGCCGTGAGCGCCGGTGATGGTCTTGCCGCCGATGCCCACCGTCTTAACGGTCACGCCGCCCCGCCGCAGAATATCCACCGGGGTCAGCGCCTCCACTTCCTCAAAGCCCTCTGCCAAAAATACATATGCCGTCATTGTCGGTTCCTCCTTGTATCGTCGCCGCCGTCAAGGGATCTCTCCTTACACTCGGCAGCCGCCGTATTTTTTATCCTAAGCGCCGCCTTTTTGCCGACGCGCTTTTTTCGCTTGCCGCTCTTGGCGGTCGTTTATCCGGTTCCCCGCTCCCGCCGTGCTTTTCTTCCGCTTCATTTCACTTCGGCGGCGGGTCGCTTTCGGTGCCGCTTTTTTCAGTCCATCGCCAGCGGGGTGTACATCTCCTCCGGCAGATTTATTTCGCCCGTTTTCCGCAGCATCATCATCGGCTCGGTAACTCCGTTCGGCACCGGCACCGTCAAAGGCTCCGGCAGGGCAAGGCGCAGCCGGTCGGTGTGCAGTGCCCCGCACAGTCCCTCCAGCGCCGCCGCGGCGCTTTCCTTGGCGCACAGCAGCTCCCGCACCAGCGGGAGTTCTCCCTCGCGGCTCACCGCGGCGCAGCCCTTTGGCTGCTCCGGCGTACCCAAAAGCCATAAATCGCCGCCGTACAGCTTCAGCCAGCCCTTTTGGACCGTCAACCCGTCCACACCCCATTGCAGCCCCCACGGCGCAAATTTCCGCCGCTGGGCGTCATATTGCCGCGGCTCGGCGGGGGTGCAGGGCAGTGCCTCACCGTTCTCCGCGGCATAGTCCCCTGCCGTTACCCTGCCGCAGTCGGCAAAGCCGTTTTTGCGGTAAAGCAAGCGGTTTTTCTCACTGTCGGGGCGCAGCAGCGCCGCTCCCTCGCCGTTTTCCGTCATCGCCCGGCAGCAGGCTGCCAGCAGCCCGCCGCACAGCCCCTGTCGCCGGTAATCGGGGTGGGTCGCCACCCCGTAGAAATACCTTGCCGGTACTTCTCCTTTAGGGGTCGCCAGTGTCACCGGCATGGCGACCAGCATTGCCGCCGGAACGCCGTCTTTCCGTGCGCACCACAGGGCGTCCCTGTACCGCGCAAAAATATACTCCATCTCGGCGGCTGCCCCGGCGCCGAAGCACCGCAGGAAGATCTCCCGCAGGCGGGGCAGCTCCTCCCCGGTTGCCAAACCATAGTTCACTTGCGGCATGGCGGCTCCTTTCACGCTTTTTTCGCCTCGCGCGTCACATACTTTTCCAGCAGCATCACCGGATAGTAGGATTCCTTGCTGCGGCGCAGTCCCTCGTCGCCGGTGTCCTCCTCACGGTTCACAAAGGTGAGGGACGGGTACTTCGCCTTCATCATTTTGGCGATCTCCCGACATACCATCGGGTAGGCGCCGGGCTCGCCGCCCTCCGCCTTTTCGATGTTCTCGTCCATCATGGTCTCGTTTATCATGCTTGCCACGGCAAAGCCGTAAATTTTGCCGCCCGCGGTCAGCACGCCGCCGGTCATTTCCAGCTCGTCAAGCTCCCGCAGGGCACAGCGCACCACGCAGCCCTCCTTGTGCAGTCCCTCGTCGCCGCCCTCGTTTTCCGCCTGCCACCGGCGGTGGAATTCCAGCACCGCTTCCGCATTTTCGGCGGTAATGGGTTCAAATCTCCAGTCGGGGTGCGCCGCCTCAAAGCGGTTGCAGAAGTTCCGCTTGCCGTGCAGCTTTTTGCCGGCGTAGGTCATCAGCTTATCGGCCTCGTAGATATACTCGGCGTCATCGCGGCTGGCGGTGTAGGTAAATTCACCGGGATAGTTCGCCTCCAGCCACGCCTTTTCGGTCGGCAGCAGCCCAAAGAACCACAGCTCCTTGCCGTTCTCTTTGGCGTCCTGCCGCAGCAGCTCTATCCCCTCCCGGAGATCGCCGTCCCCGTAGGGGAAGCCGTAGCCGTCGCCGCTGCCGCTTTTGGTGAAAAGCCACTCGCCGGTCAGGCAGTAGCGGGTCTTGTAGATGCCGCTCCACAGGTACATGGTGGCAAAGCTCTGGTAGCAGGCGCTGTGGTGATGCCTGCCCAAAAAAGGCAGCAGATCGCGGCGTGCCGCCAGTGTAATCGGTTTGAATTCCAGCATAAAACTCCTTTGGTGATTTTGGTTTTTATCGATTATAATTTCAGCACTTCCCGTATTTTTCGGGCGATGGTCTCGCGCGGGAGCATCTCGCCGTTTTCGCTACAGTTCAGAATGATCCAGCCCTGCTGCTGTGCCCCGTAAAGGGCGGCGGCGCGGCAGTGCTGCAAATAGGCAAAATCCGCCTCGTGGATATCCCGCTTGCTTTCATCGCCGTGGTAACGCTCGGAGAGCAGGCGGCGGGAGACCTCGGGATCGACATCGAGATAGACCACCGCCGTGGGACGCGGCAGACCGGCTTCGTTGTACTCCACATCGCACAGCCAGCCAAGGAAGCCGTCCCACTCCTCCCGCGGCAGACGGGACATCTGGTGCGGGATATTGGAGGTGGAGTAACGATCCGCCACCAGTATTTTGCCCGCTTCGTAATCGGGGCGCCAGTGGCGGCAGTAGCTGGCATAGCGGTCCACCGTGAAAAAGAGCGACGCCCCGTAGGGGTTCACCTCGTCCAGCGTGCCGATCTCGCCGTGGAGATACATCTTGACCAGCGTGCTGGAGGGGTCGTCATAATCCGGAAAGGAGAGCTTGCGGCAGGGCAGCCCCCTGGCGGTGAGATACTCGGTGAGCAGCGCCGCCTGCGTCGCTTTGCCGCTGCCGTCCAGCCCCTCGATGACATACAGTTGGTGTTCCATGTTCCGTCCTCCTCATTCCCTTTTGTTGCGGGTACGGTAGATGAGATAAACCGCCACCGCCGCGATGAGCGCTACAGCGGTCGCCGCGAACAGCCCCATGCTTTCCGCCGCCGTGCCCTGCATCAGCCGCAGCAGCGAAAGAGCGGCAAGCACCAGCGCCGCCAGGCACAGCAGCAGTACAGGCAGTCTTTTATCCATGGGCTTCTTCCCTCATTCCGGCGTATTTTTCCCGCATTTCGGCGGCTTTTCCGCAGGTCATTTTTCCTTCGGAGCAGGCGCCGCGCACACATGCGGGACCGGCATTTTTGAAAAGATGGGGCGCGACGGAAAGGCAGAGGGAAAGCATCTGGTCAGCGACCTCGCGGATCTCCCACTGGGCACGCTGGCAGCAGCGCAGCTCAAAGAAATTCATGAGGCTGCGGGCGTTCATCGTTACGATCATCTTGGTATCGCAGGCATTGGGCAGAACAAAGCGGGCGTCCTCGATGGCGGTCTTTTCGGCACGGCTTGCCGCCGCCTTGGGCGAAACGCCCTGCGCCAGCCACTCCGCTTCCCTGCGGGTCTTCAGGATCTCGGCGATCTTCCGGTAATGGGCAATACTTTCCCGCATTGCCAGCTCAAACTCGGCTTTCGCCTCGGGCACCTCGGCAATCTGGGGCGGGGTAACCACCTCAAAATCGTTCTCCCTGACATAGCGCTGGCTCTGCACGCTGAACGAAGCGATGCGGTGACGGGTGATCTGCGCCAGCAGGGCACGGCTGACCCCCTCGATGCCAAAAGTGAAAACGGCGTGCTCGATGGGGCTTTGGTGCCCCAGACCCGCCAGCATTTCCACAAATTCGCCCGCCTTTTCCGGCGTCAATTTCTCCTGCACCTCGGCAATGGTGGCGGGGCTGTAGCAAAGCCGTGCCGCCGAAGCGATGGTCATTTCCGGTTCCGGCGTGTGGGTGATAAGAGTGACCTTTGGCATATTGTTTCCTCCTTACGGTCGATTACGCTGTGGGTTATCGTTTTTCCAGACGGGCGAAGGTCGCCATCAGGCGCTTGGCGCCGACGCTGTCAAAGTGAATGGTGAGCAGGTGGTCGCCGCCCATCGGCTCGATCTTGAGAATGGAGCCTTCCCCGAAGGTCTTGTGGTAGACCCGGTCGCCGGTCTTAAAGCTGAACGGCTCCGCAGCCGGCGCGGCGGGTCTGGGACGGGGAGCGGGCGGAATGCTGCCTGCCGCCGGACGGGGAGCCTGTCCCCCGCTGCCCTGACGGGCGCCGTAGCCGCCGTAATTGCCGTTATAATTGCCGCTGTAATTGCCGCCGTAGCTGCTTCTGCCGCCAAAGGCGGAACGCTCCGCCTGATAGCTGCCGAAGCGCTCGGTCTCGTCCTCGGTCTTCAGCAGCTCATTCGGGATCTCCCCGATGAAGCGGGAGGGGCGGTTGCGGGTGGTGCGTCCGAACAGCATTCGCTGCGCCGCGCCGGTGAGGATCAGCTCCTTTTTGGCACGGGTGATGCCGACATAGGCAAGGCGTCGTTCCTCCTCCAGCTCCTTCGGCTCGAAGATCGCCTGCTGCCCGGGGAAAATGCCCTCCTCCATGCCGGTGATGAAAACATAGGGGAATTCCAGCCCCTTGGCGGAGTGGAGCGTCATGAGCACCACCTTATCGTCGTCCTCCGAAAGATTATCGAGATCGGTGTAAAGGGCGATCTCCTCCAAAAAGCCGGAAAGACTGGGCTCCTCGGTCTCCTCCATGTACTTGAGAACGGTGGTTTTCAATTCGCCGATGTTCTCCAGCCTGCCGCGGCTTTCCATGTCGTTTTTCGCTTCCAGTGCCCGGACATAGCCGCTTTGATCCAGCACCGCCTCCAGCGTCTCGATGAGGGGAACCTCGTCCACCGTTTCGGCAATGCCGTCCAGCATGGCGGTAAAGGTCATAAGCGCCTTTGCCTTGGAGGACAGGGGGACATATTCCTCCGCTGTCTGCAGGGTGCGGTACAGCGACTGACCAAGGCTATCCGCGACCTGCTGGGCGGTATTCAGCGTCGCCTCGCCGATGCCGCGCTTCGGCTCATTGATGATGCGGCGCAGCCGCAGGCTGTCATCGGGGTTATTGAGGACGGCAAGGTACGCCAGAATATCCTTGACCTCCTTGCGGTCGAAGAACTTTAAGCCGCCGATGATGCGGTACGGAATGCCCTGCCGAATGAACATCTGCTCGATGGTGCTGGAAAGGGCGTTCATGCGGTACAGAATGGCGTGGTCGCTGTATTTTGCGCCTTTTTCGTGGTTTTTGCGAATGGTGCCGGCAATGAAGTGGGCTTCCCGCTGTTCATCGGCTGCCTTGTGGTACAGTACCTTTTCGCCGCGGCTGTTCTGCGTCCACAGGGTCTTGCCCTTGCGCTGGCTGTTGCGGCTGATAACGGCATTGGCGGCATCAAGAATGGTGCCGGTGCTGCGGTAGTTCTGCTCCAGACGAATGACCTTGGTATCACCGAACTGCTGCTCGAACGAGAGGATATTCTCGATGGTGGCACCGCGGAACTTGTAGATGCTCTGGTCGTCATCACCGACGACGCACAGATTGCCGTGACCGCCCGCCAGCAGGCTGACCAGCAGGTACTGGGCGTGGTTGGTATCCTGATACTCATCTACCATGATGTAGCGGTAGCGGCGCTGGTACTTTTGCAGCACCTGCGGGAACTGCTGGAACAGCTTGACCGTCAGCAGAATGATGTCATCAAAATCGAGGGCGTTGGCGTCGCGCAGCATCTGCTGGTAGCGCGCGTACACCCGCGAGGTGACCTGCAGGGCGAAATTATCGCCGGCAGCGCGGCGCAGGTCATCGGGGGAAAAGAGTTTATCCTTGGCACGGCTGATGTTGCCGAGGAGTGCCTTGGGCGAAAAGTTTTTATCGTTGATATTCAGCTCTGCCATGGCGTCCTTGATGACGCGGACGGAGTCATCGGTATCGTAGATGGTGAAATTGCTGCCGTAGCCCAGCGCTTCGATCTCGCTGCGGAGGATACGGGAGCAGGCGGCGTGGAAGGTGGCGGCGTGGACATCTTCTCCCCTGCTGCCCAGCATGGCGGCAAGACGGGCACGAAGCTCACCCGCCGCCTTATTGGTGAAGGTGATGGCAAGGATATTCCACGGGGCGGGGACATCGTGGGCAATGAGCTGCCCTGCCCGCTCCATAAAGCTGCCGTCGGCGGCGCACTGCTCCAGAAGCCGCCAGTCCTCCTCGCTGAGATAGGGCATATCGTCACCGCGGGAGGAGGCGGTGCCGTATTGCAGGAGGTTGGCGATGCGGTGAATGAGCACGGTGGTTTTTCCGCTGCCGGCGCCTGCCAGAATGAGGACGGGTCCTTCGGCGGCAAAGACGGCTTCCCGCTGCATGGGGTTGAGATTGGAAAAGCGGCGGTTCAAGATCTCTCTTTTGAGCTGCTGGTAGGCTTGGTTATCACGCTGCGGCATGAGGGGGGTCTCCTTTTTTCGTCACGGGCGGCACCGGTAGGGCTGTACCGCTTTGTATTTTGCTCGTAAAAATCCAAGTTATATTGTACCACAAAAGGACGCCGGAGGAAGCACCGGCGGGAAAGTTTTTTGGCAAAACGGCAGCTGCGGATCTCCTCCCCCACTAATACGGACAAAACGGGGGAAATTTGCAGTGAAAGTGTTGAATTCGCACAAAGTTTCACAGAAGTTTTACAATGTTGGAAATTTGAGGAGGAAGTAACGCAAAAAAACACACGGTGGTGAGCCGTGTGCTTTTTCTGCTGTTAGTGTTTTTTGGTGAAGCCAAATCATAAGGAGTGCAACGCATTTCCCGTTTGCGTTGTTCTAAAACAAGAATAGCGTATATTATGGGGTTTGTCAATAGGAAATTCGAGAAAAATTGTGAACAAAAAGAAAATTTGCCGCCCCCGAAGCGGGGACGGCGGGTGATGGGGCATCAAAGCAGCAGCTCGGCGATCTGGACGGCATTGGTCGCGGCGCCCTTGCGGATCTGATCGCCGCAGCACCACAGGCAAAGCCCGTTGGGATCGGTGAGGTCGGGACGGATCCGCCCGACATAGACAAGATCCTGGTCGCTGGTATCCAGCGGCATGGGGTAGATATTATTCGGGAGGTCATCGACCAGACGGCAGCCCACCGCCGAGGCGATGGCTTCCCTTGCCTGCTGTACCGAGATGGGACGGGCAAAGCGGGCAGTGACGGCAATGGAATGAGAACGCACGACCGGCACCCGCACGCAGGTGCAGGAAACCTTCATTTCCGGCAGGTGGAGGATCTTTCTGCCCTCGTTCTGGAGCTTCATTTCCTCGGAGGTGTAGCCGTTTTCGGTGGGGCTGCCGATCTTAGGGATAAGGTTATAGGCGATCTGGTACGGGAACACATGGGGCTGTACCGGCTCGCCCCGATAAAGCGCGTCGACCTCCTGCTCCAGCTCGATGGGTCCGCCCGCGCCCGCGCCGGACACCGCCTGATAGGTGGCGGCATTCATGGTGAGAATGGGCGACAGACGGCGCAGCGCCGCGACCGCGACGACGGTGATGATGGTGGAGCAGTTGGGATTGGCGATGATGCCGTGATGGCGCAGGGCGTCCTCCGGATTGATCTCCGGCACGACGAGGGGCACCTCCGGCTCCAGGCGGAAGGCGCTGGAATTATCGATGAACACGGCACCGGCGGCTTTGATGGCGGGGGCGAAACGGCGGGCAATATCGTTTTCCGCCGCGCCCAGCACGATATCGGCACCGGCAAAGGCGGCATCGGTCGCCTCCTCGACGGTGATGTTCCGACCGGCAAAGGGCAGCTGCTTGCCGACGCTGCGGGCGCTGGCAAGGCAGCGCAGCTCCCCGACCGGGAAGTTCCGCTCCTCCAGAACCTTGAGCATTTCCCGACCGACGGCGCCTGTCGCGCCCAGTATGGTGACATTGGGTTTATTCATGGTCTCTCTCCTCTCGGATCATCTGACAAAGCTCTCGTAAAGCACACGCACCGTTTTTTCAAAGTCGGCATTATCCACGCCCACGATGATATTCAGCTCCTCCGGTCCCTGACTGATCATGCGGATACTGATGCCGTTTTCGCCCAGCGCCGCGAAGATCTTGCCGGAAATGCCGGGGCGAAACGCCATCTTGCGCCCGACCGCCGCCACGATGGAGATATTCTCCGCCACCTGCAATTTATCGGGGCGGAACTCCTTTTGCAGCTCGCCCAAGATGGAATAAAGGCAGGAGGCGGCTTTGCCGCTTTGCACCACCAGCGAGACGCTGTCGATGCCGGAGGGGGTGTACTCTACATTCAGATTATGCCGCTCGAAGACCTCCAAGACCCGACGAAGGCTGCCGATGGAGGAGGACAGACCGTTTTTTGCCACGGTGATGATGGAAAAATTGCGGCGACCGGCGATGCCGGTGATAAAGCGGTTCTTTTCGCTTTCCAGCTCGTCCTCGAAGTGCTCCCGAATGAGGGTGCCGGGGTGATTGGGATCATTGGTATTACGGATATTGAGCGGGATATCCGCCTGACGGACGGGGAAAACGCTGGCTTCGTGCAGCACCTGCGCGCCCATGTAGCTGAGCTCCCGCAGCTCGTTATAGGTGATGCGCTCGATGGGGCGGGGATTTTCCACGATGCGGGGATCCGCCATGAGGATACCGGAAACATCGGTCCAGTTTTCGTATACATCGGCACCGAGCGCCGCTGCCGCCAGCGCGCCGGTGACATCGCTGCCGCCCCGACTGAGCACCCGAATGTGACCATCCGGCATGACGCCGTAAAACCCCGGAATGACGACGCTGCGATCCTCCGCGATGCGGCGGAGCGCCTCGTAGGAATGTTCCCGATCGATCTGACCGTCGAAGGTGAATTGCAGCCAGTCGGCGGCATCGAGGAAATCAAAGCCGAGGTATTCCGCCATGAGGCGGGCGGCAAAGTATTCGCCGCGGGAGACCAGTTCATCCTGACTGATGCCCTGCTGCATTTTTTCGTATAAAGCGGCAAGCTCCGCCTCGACAGGGAGGGTCAGCCCGCAATCGGCGGCGATGGAGCGGTAGCGCTCCGCCACCATGCCGAACACGCCCTCGGCGCTGACGCCGTACTGAAGATGCGCGTAGCAGAGGTAGAGCAGATCGGTGATCTTGTGATCGCCGGAAAAGCGCTTGCCGGGTGCGGAAACGACCACGACCCGACGGGACGGCTCCGCCCAAACGATCTGACGGACTTTTTCGAACTGAGCGGCATCCGCTAAAGAGGAGCCGCCGAATTTAACGACCTTGAGCATATCGCAAGAATTCCTTTCCTTTAGCCCTGCAGCGCGGCGAAGAAGATGCCGGGATCATTGCGGCGGGCTTCCACATACCACGAGTGCATCTGTGCCGGAGAGACGGGGCGGGTAAGCACGCCGTTGCCCCAGCGTTTTTCCACGCAGCCATCCATGAACCAGGTATCGACGATGTAGCGGACATAGTAGCGGCGCTCCTCACACATGTTGTTGGAGGGCAGCGGCTGGGCTGTTTGGGTGTAAAAGCCCTGCTTTTTCTCGCAGAGATCGAGAAGATCCTGCACGACGGCGACGGCAGTGGGCAGACGGCCCGCGCCCTCGCCGAAGAAGCTCTGCCGACCGGCGTATTCCGAGACGGCGGTGATGAGATTGTAGTTGGCGGGCACGGCTGCTTCCAGCGTTTCCGCCTTGAAAAGAGTGGGTTCCACAACGGCGAGAACGGCGCCATCGGCAACGCGCTTGGCGGTGGCGTACAGCTTGCAGACATAGCCCAGCTCATTGAAGCTGGCGATGTCCTCCCGCGTGACGCCGGCGATGCCAGCCGCCGGCACCTGCTGCTCGGTGAGGCTGGTATCGAAGGCGATATTGGCGCTGAGCAGCAGCTTGCGCTGGACATCGAGACCCTCGATATCGGCGGTGGGGTCGGCTTCGGCATAGCCGAAGCTCTGCGCGTCGCGGAGGACGCTTTCGTAATCGTAGCCCTTTTTGTGCATCATGCTGAGGATATAGTTGGTAGTGCCGTTCATGATGCCGCAGACCTCATTGACGGCGCCGATGCGCTTGAGCCGCTGCAGATTGGGCAGCCACGGGATACCGCCGCCGACCGCGGCGGAGGAGCGGAAGCCTACGCCGGTCTCCCGCGCGAGGGCGGTCAGCTCATCATAGCGGGCGGCAAGCAGCTGCTTATTGGCGGTGACGATATTTTTGCCGGCGCGCATGGCGGCGGTGATGTAATCGAACGCGGGCTCCAGACCGCCCATGACCTCCACGACGGTATCCACTTCCCCATCGTTCAGAATAACGGAAAAATCGGTGACGGAGACGGCGCCCAGCTCCGCGATGGGGGCTTTATCCAGTACATATTTGACGGTGATATCGGGGCGGTCTTTTAAAAGCTGGTACACGCCGCCGCCGACGGTGCCGTGACCGAGGATCGCTACATTCATTCTATTCATTCCTCCTGTAAAAGTGTCGTTTAGAAAGATACGATTGTTTCTCTGTAAAAAGCACTTGTTTTTCGTCCGGAAACAGTATATCATAGGAAGCAGTCAAAAACAAGCCTTGCGGCATGTTCTTTGACTGATTTCCGCGAAAGAGAGAAGGAGACCCCCTGATGCAATATAACAGTACCCGTGACCATAAGCAGACCGCCAGCCCCGCCGAGGCGGTGCTGCGCGGCATCGCGCCCGACGGCGGGCTGTACCTGTGTGACCCCGCCGCCCTGCCGCTGGACCCCGCAGAGATGCTGCAAAAGGACTTTGCGGGCATGGCGGAGGCGGTGCTGGGGCGGCTGCTGCCCGACTACCCTGCCGAGCTGCTGCGCCCGATGATAAAAGCCGCCTATGGGAAATTTGATACCCCTGAGGTGACGCCGCTGGTGCAGGTGGGCGGGTACGGCGTGTTGGAGCTGTTCCATGGTCCGACCTGTGCCTTCAAAGATGTGGCGCTTTCGCTGCTGCCGTATCTTATCACCGGCGCGAAAAAGCTGCTGAACGACAAGACCGAGACGGTGATCCTGACCGCGACGAGCGGTGACACCGGCAAGGCGGCGCTGGAGGGCTTCTGCGATGTGGCGGGCACCTCCATTGTGGTATTTTACCCCAAGGACGGCGTAAGCAAAATACAGGAGCGGCAGATGGTAACGCAGCGCGGAAAAAATGTAAGCGTTGCGGCGGTGCGCGGCAACTTTGACGACGCGCAAACCGGCGTGAAGCGCATCTTTGCCGAGGTGAAGCCGACCGGAAAAGCGGCGCTTTCCAGCGCGAATTCCATCAATATCGGACGGCTGGCGCCGCAGATCATCTACTACTGGCACGCATGGGCAGCGCTGTGCCGCGCAGGGAAAATAAGCCCGACCGAGCCGGTGAATTTCTCGGTGCCGACGGGAAACTTCGGGGATATTCTGGCGGGATACTTTGCGAAGCGCATGGGACTGCCGGTTGGCAAGCTGCTGTGCGCGAGCAACGCCAACAATGTACTGACCGATTTCCTGACAACGGGGCGTTATGACCGGCAAAGACCCTTTTACAAAACCATCTCTCCCTCGATGGATATTCTGGTCTCCAGCAATCTGGAGCGGCTGCTGTATCTGGCGAGCGGCGGCGACGCCGAAATGGTCGCGGAGAAAATGTGTGAGCTGAACAAACAAGGGTGGTATCAGATCAGCGAGCCGCTGCTGAAAAAGATACAGGAGACCTTCCTGTGCGGGTGCTGCGACGATACAATGACCGCCGAAACGATAAAGACGGTGTGGGAACGGGACAAATACCTGCTTGACCCGCACACGGCGGTGGCATGGGCGGTAGCGGAGCAGCACAAAGCCGACCTTTGCGGACAGACGGTGGTGCTGAGCACCGCTTCGCCGTATAAATTTGCGCCGGCGGTGCTGGCGGCGCTGGGGAAAGCGGTACCGGAGGACGCCTTTGACGCGATGGACGAGTTACAGTTGCTGACCGGTGTGCCGGTGCCCGCCCCCTTAGCGGCGCTGAAAACGCTGCCGGTGCTGCACCGGGACTGCATAGAAATAAGTGAGATGGCGGACTATGTGCGCCGTGAGATGGAGGGCTGATATGAAGAAGATCACCGTGCGGGTGCCTGCCACGACCGCCAATATCGGTCCGGGCTTTGACAGCATGGGCTGCGCACTGGCGCTGTATGACCGCCTGACCTGCGAGGTGCTGCCCGCGGGAGAGCTGCGCATTACCGGCTGCCCCGCGGAGTACCAAAACGGGGAGAACCTTGCCGTGCGTGGCTACCGCGCCGTGCTGAAGCGGCTGGGACTGCCGGACGAAGGACTGGCGCTGGAGATAAAAGCCGAAATACCGGTATGCCGCGGGCTGGGCAGCAGCGCCGCGATGATCGCCGGAGGTGCGGCGGCGGCGAACCTTTTACATGGGGCTGCCCTCTCCCCTGCCGAGCTGCTGGAGATAACGAATGAGATAGAGGGGCACCCCGATAATCTGGCGCCTGCCATTTACGGCGGGCTGACGGCGAGCCTTGTAGAGGACGGCGTGCCCCGCACGGTGCGGCTGCCGCTTTCCCCCGCGCTGCGCTGGGTGGCGGCGGTACCGGACTTTGAGCTGAGCACCCATTTGGCGCGCGGCGTGCTGCCGAGAGAGGTTCCCTTTGCGGACGCGGTGTATAATGCCTCCCACGCGGCGGTGCTGGCGGGGGCGCTGGGCAGCGGCGACCGTGAACTGATCGCCATGGCACTGCGCGACCGGCTGCACCAGCCCTATCGGGAAAGCCTGATCCCCGAATATGGCAGCGTAAAGCAAGCCGCGGAGCAATGCGGGGCGATCGCTTTCTGCATCAGCGGGGCGGGCCCCACGCTGCTGGCGCTGACCGATGAGGCGGGCTTTGCCGCGCGGTTTGCCGAGGCGTGCCAAGGCTTTGAACACCGCTGGCATGTGATGGAGCTGGCGGTGGATACCGAGGGTATCGTAGCAGAGTAAGTATCAGGCGACGAGGAAAAAATCGGGAGGCGGCAAGGAGCCGCCGAAAACAGGCTGGCGCCCGACGCAAGGCGGGCTGGCGCCTGTTGAGGAGAGCGACACAGCCGGAACCGATTTTACCCGCCGCCGAAACAGCTAGGCAAAAATGCGGCTCCCTGCCCTGCGACGGGTAAGGAGCCGTTTTTTATTCTGTTTATTCCCTGGTGATCTCCACCTCAACTGTTTCGGTCACTTCGACGACCTCTGCCGGTTCGGCGTGAAGCTCGCCGCGTGCCCGCAGGTCACTGATAATGCGGTCGTACATTGCCTTATCGATTTTGAACTTGCGGCGGTAGATGATGTAGCCTGCCAGAATGAAGAGAACGGGCAGGACGATCATCATGAGCTTGACGGTGAGCTGACCGCCCGCGGAGATGCTTTCGGCAGCGGTCTCGCCGACCTTGATGCCCGACCAGACCAGCATGAGGCTGGTGATGCCCATGGAGACAGCTCCGCCGATCTTATTGATAAGGGGCTGCACCGAGAGGGTAATGCTCTCGCTGCGCTTGCCGTTCTTCCACTGACCGTACTCGATGGTATCCTCGAGGAACATGAGCATGAGCAGCTGAATGAACGCCTGACCGATAAAGATAAACAAAGCGCCCACGGCGATGAGGATAATGCTGACCTCGGCAAAGAAGAAGATGGCATAGCCGACCATAACAAGGACGGTGGCAAGCAGATACAGCTTTTCGCGCGGCATGCGCTTGGAGAAGGACTGGAAGATGACCAGCGCCAGCAGCTGCGCCACGCCGACGACCGCCGCCAGCACCGCGTACATATCCTTATTGCCGTAGACATACTGCATGTAGTAGATCGCCATGGTGGTGGTGCTCATGTAGCCGATATTGAAAAGAGACATGGCAAGGGTCGTCCAGAGGAGCTGATCGTTTTTGGTGAGCACCTCCCACATGCCGCGCAGGGAGGTCTTTTCCTCCTCGCGGCGGAACATATCCTTGCGCTCCTTGACGCCGAACAGCGTAAAGAGCTGGAACAGCAGCATGAGAATGGTGACGGCGAGCGCCACGGTGAACCATGCCCTGGGCGTATTGCCCATGCCGGAGGTAATGGGCTCCCAGCCGACCATGATGGAGAACATACCGATATTGGCGCAGATACGGGCGAAAGCGCCCATCTTCTCACGGGTCTTCTGCTCCACCGAGAGGGAGGGCAGCATAGACCAGTAAGCGATATCATTCAAGCCGTAGAAGATATCCCACAGGATATAGGCGATGGCGAACACTGCGACAAACCAGTAATCCCGCAGACCGAAATCGGCAAAGAGAACGAGATAGCAGGCACCGCCCGCCACAGCCCCCAGTGCCATCGGGGGCTTGAAGCGTCCGTGGCGGGAGCGGGTGTTATCCACCAGAAGCCCCATAAGCGGGTCGTTGAGAGCATCGAACACGCGCAGCACGGTAAAGACCATGCTGGTGGCGACAAATACGCCCAGCGGCAGGCTGAGGACATTGGAAAGGTAGTAGATGAGGGCATTGGCTTCAAAGGCGTAGAACATATCCCGCCCGATGGTGCCAAGCCCGAAGAAAACCATATTTCTTCTGTCAAGTTTGTTCATTTGGTGTGATCCTCCTCATTTTCGCCGAGCTGTTCGACGAGATATAGCTGGGAACCGAAATCCCCCCAAAGACGCAGACCCTCGTGATAGCCGGTGCCAAGGAACTGATCGTTGAGCGGGATACCGGCGGCAAGCGCCGCGCCGGAAGCGACGGCGGTAAAGCTGCCATCGGGCAGGGCATAGTGACGGTTGACGGTGCGCAGCACCAAGCCGTCGGCGGAGAGATTGACCGGAGCGATGTGCTTGACCAGCCCCCCGAAGCGGGCGACCGCCACCTGCTGCGGCACCGCCGTGACACGGTAGCGTGCCGTGGGCAGCAGCGCGGGAACGGTGAGATGATCCGCCGGAGGCGCCGCCGTGCAAAGCCGCTGCGCCAGCAGGACGACCGCCTGTTTTTTATCCGGCGCGACCGCCGCCCAGCTGACAAGCCCCTGCCGGCGGGCAGGAACGCGGAAGAATTCGCCGTATTGCAGGGTGGAGCGGTATTTTTTGTACCATTCTATCTGCGCGGCGACCTGCTTTTTCTCCTGCGGGGAAAGCTCGCCCAAGTCCAGCTCGTACCCCAAGACACCGAAGGCGGCGACATTGAAGCGGGTGGAAAGGGGCGTCTGCCGCAGCGTCTGCTGGTGGGGCGACTGCGAAACATGGGCGCCCATGGTGCAGGGCGGATAAAAGTAGCTAAGCCCCCCTTGAATGGAAAGACGCTCGATGGGGTCGGTGTCATCGCTGGACCAGATCTGCGGCGAGTAGCACAAAAGCCCGAGATCGAATCGGTTGCCGCCGGAGGAGCAGGTCTCCAAAAGGATATGGGG
>JBNMIL010000038.1:0-15082 GCA_050873265.1 Angelakisella sp.
AGCCGAGCCGGATATTGACGACAAAGAAGTTTGGGACATCAACCGGGAAAAGGCGTTTCTGGCTCCTGAGCGCATCCGGCTGGTCACAGAGTACATTCTGACCCACTTTGACCAGAAAACATATCGTGGCGATAAGACCTAAGGTTAAAATTGCGCGTAGGCAATATCGAGGGCAGGGAAAATATATTGAGGATATTCTGGTATGAAGAAGATTGATGAAGAAGGATTGAAGCTCTGTGCATTGCAAGCCGAGGTTTTTGCAGATTCGCTCAAAGTGACACAATGCAGTTCTCCTATTTTTATCCGTAGATTTATGAATTCTGAGGTTGCGGCCCGCATGGACCGGAAAGGTTTCTTGCTGGAGGTCTGCGATGTAACCTCTATCTTTAATGAAGTGGAGGCGCAATATGGCCCGACTTCCTACGGAAAAGAACGATACGGTCGAGAAGAACTATATTGGATGGGATACCTGTATCGATACTGGACATACACCTATGAAAAGAGCAGCAAACAGGTGTATAAGCAAATGAAACCAAAGAACCTTCGCAAGCTGTATTATCCGTATCATTCGCTGGATCCTGCGCAGGCCATTGAGAGAATTCTGGAAAGTAGTGACCGCAAAGAAGAGGACTACACGGAAAAAGGCGTTCAAATTCTGCGTAGAATTCTGGAGCGCGAGAAAAAAGCGAACAATCTATAACAGAGCCGCCGCCCCGACTGAAAAATCGTGGCGGCGGTTTTATACGGGCACAAAATCGGATAAACTTGTCATACGACAAGCTATAATCCGAAATTAACTTGACGTATGACAAGTAAAAAGATATAATCATTTTGAGGTGAGGTATACATGCAGCTGATGAAAGAAAAGCAGGATCTGACATATTTGTCGTGGTCCGTTTATCGCAATTCTTCCGGAACCGCCGGTTCTTTTCTGAAAGCGTACTCCGAACTCGGCGGAACAAAGACTTACTATAAGCTCTCAAATTTTGATAAAGCACGCGGCATCATTGGGCATGAATGCGTGAACGAGTTGATTGTTGACCGACTGCTGACGATACTGGGAATTCCGCATTTGTCGTACCAGTTGATTCACGCAGACGTGACCGTAGATGGCAAGACGCATGAAGTATATCTCTGCGCATCGGAGGATTTCAAGGCAAAGAGCGAATCGAAGATTGCCTTGGATGCCTACAAGGAGCTGGAGGCTTTGCCGGATGAATCTGCGCTGGATTTTTGCACTCGCATGGGCTGGAAAGACTATATTTATCAGATGCTTGTCGTGGATTATCTGATTCTGAATCGGGATCGTCATGGCGCGAATATCGAGGTACTGCGCAACAGCCGAAAGAAAACAGTTCGTCTGGCACCCCTGTTTGACCACGGACTTTCGCTTCTTTGCAGCTGTTCCAATGATGCAGCGGCGGCAAAATTCGATGTGATGGCTGACAAACCCTGCAACAACTATATTGACTCAAAGTCCACATGGGATAACCTGCGTATCATTCCGAAGGATAAAATGCCGAAGCTGACGCCGCTTCACGAGAGCAACAGACAGGTTCTACTGGAAGGACTGGACGGCGTAATCTCTCCGACGCTTCAGGAGAAGATATGGGAAATGATCTGGAAAAGGTGGTGCGCATATGAAGATTTTTGCCATTCGAGATGAATCGGCGCAGGAGCAGAAGGATCTGGCGTACCTCCTGTACTACGAGCAGGAAAAACGGTTCTACATTGAGCTGCCTGAGAATGCGGACGCATGGGAGACACCGCTGCTGCTGGACTCCTTTGTGAAGCGTGGGGAAACCACGGTTAATTCCTATTGGAGTAAAATCTGGGTGGAGCAGCGGATCGTTCCGCCCGACCGTCAGAACATCGGAGAAATTCTGCGTGACAATCATTTGAAAGAATATGACGAGTATGCGCTTCTGATGCTGGCGATGGGACGATGCGCACAAGATGATTACTATCTTGTTCCTATTGATGAAAAGGAGCTTCCGGAAGAAATTATGAAGCGCTTTTCAAAGCGGATTGAAGATGTGTTGCCGCTGGAGAACCATTGCCTGCTGGTGTTTTTCCGGGATGGTTCTGTAAAGAAATGCGATTTGCAGAAGCACTTTGAAAAGACGAAAGCGTTTCAGATCCTTCTCAAAAAGCCGGATTATTTTCAGCATGTGCAGATGCAGACAGGCGGATACGGCGTTGCTTGGGACGTGAACATGACCGTTTCGGATACGGTGCTCTACCGAATTGGCAAAAGTGTTCCGCTGACTATGGAGGATTTCCGAAACTTTGCCGCCCACAGAGTCATCAACGCGGCGGAAGCGGCGGAGATATTAGGCTGCTCCCGGCAGAATATCATCGACCTGACGAAACGCGGAAAGATTCATCCGATTAAAACGTCGGAAAAGAGTACGCTGTATCTCAAAAGTGAGATTCTGAAACGAAACTGGCAGTAATCATAGGCGGTTTTCCGCCGCTTTAAGAGCAGCAATGGAACTGATTCCATAATGTAGAATTTAGTTTATTAAGGATGTAATCTAAAGATGGGACGAGAATCCGAAAAAATATTCAAGGAGTTACAGCGGTTCCTTGAGCTACATACTGATGAGATATCAGACAAAGATGATATGAACCGCTTGACAAATCAATTTTTGTCGGAGTATGGGATGCAGGACCAAGAGGACACCGTGCCGGAAACAGCCGATGATTATTTAGAGCTTGCAGAGCAGGCACGCTCGGACAAGAAGCGTATTGAGTATCTTCGAAAGGCTCTGGAACTTGAGCCTGACAATGTGGATGCGTAGCTTCAGCTGATTATTCTTACCCATAAAGACAAAGAAGATGAGCCGCTTGCCGAGCTTCAGTCCCTCAAGGAAGCAGCCGCCAAGCCATTGGAGCAGGAAGGGTATTTTAGGGACGACATCGGATCGTTTTGGACGCTTTGGGAAACCAGACCATATATGCGCGTTTGCCACGCTTATTTTGGGACGCTTATTTCCTGCGGAATGATGCGCCGAGCCATTGATGAAGGGCGGCGCCTTTTGGAATTGTGTGAGAATGATAATCTTGGCGTCCGCTATCAGCTGATGCACCTTTATGCTTACATGGAGGACGAGCTGCAAGCGCTTGCACTGCATAGGCAATATGATTCTTATGAGGAAACACAAATGCTTCTGCCTCTTGCCGTACTGTATTATAAGATGAATCAGTTTGAAAAGGCAGAGGATTACATTAAGCGACTGGCCGCAGTAAATAAAGATACCAAGAAGTTCCTGCGGGCGGCAGCGACGAATCGACTGGAGGAGCATATATTCAATATGAGTCCATACGGGTATCAGCCCTTTTCTATTGAGGAGCTCATTGAGGAGCTCATGAGCTGCGGATACCTGTTTGGCTCCGCCCCGTATTTCTTCCAATGGGCATACAAGTATCTGCGCACCTCGCCAACGGCAGGGAAAAAGAAATAAGGGTCCCCCAGTTTGATATGTACCCCCGTTTGCTTAGGCAGTGTAATTGCCGCCTGACAAATGGGGGTGTTTACTAATATGGCGGAAAAGCATATCGGAACAAAGAACCTATATCGGGGAAAAGGACTATTGCTTCACCTGCAGCTTTTGTATTATTAATTCATTCATATCGCTTTCTTTTTCTTCCATGGAAGGCTAGGCTGCCGCACTGTTTTCGGTCAATGCCATATTGGCTTCCTGCTTTATGTAATCCAGCATGAAACTCACTCCTTTTATCATTAAAATTACGATTAGTTGAAACGGAATACTATAAAGCACTGTTCTTATATCCTCTAAAAAACAGAAATGGTTTGCTGTCGGTGCTTTTTTATTGATTGACTGTAATGGTTAGGGGCGGAGGCATGATTTCGCCCGGGATACATGTGGAAACTCTCATTCCATCATGGTCGGTAATTCAGCTTAGTGAAAGAAAAGCGAGAATTTGAGGCTGAGAAAGGCAGCTTGACCACACATCAAGAAGGGGTGTGCGCACTCATTGTGCTTGGGTAAAAACTTGGCGCAGAGGGAGAACGGCTCCTTCGCTGGATTGGATCATGCTGCTTTTGACAAAAAAGAAAAATTTATCTGAAAATGTAAAAATACTCTTGATAAAAGGAAAATTAAAAGCTAAAATGTATATAATGGATAATTGTAGATGAAAGAAGAATAATACTAACATACTAACATATGCGCTGCAGATAATGCTATCTGCGGCGTTTTTTGTTTTTAGGTTGATAAGGGCGCTCTAGAAGAGTCCCCTTTTTTAATGAAATGGAGGAGAACATAGTAATGAGTAACAAAACCAACACACCCCCGGTAAACAAGGGAAAGAAACAGAGAAATAAACCTTATGTGCTAAAAATATCCGAAACAATGGAGATCCGTTATCGCTGTTATCCAGAGCGGACGGTTAAAACACGACCGGCATATACGCTCAAAACAATGCTGTATTATAATGGCAAAAAGGTCCATGAAACAAAAGTACAGTACCATTCGGGGCGAAAGCGCGAAATGGCAACGCAGCGTGCTGATATGGTGCCTTCTCTGCCCCAAATCGGTAAGTTGGAGGAAGCAGTGTATAAACTGCTGTGCTGTGACAAAGTGGTAGAAGTGCTGAGTAAAAAGGGGATGATCCATGAGCGCATACGCAGCAATAGCATGGCGGATACATGGCTTACGCTGCGCAAAGCAATAGAGAGCAAGTATTGGCCGCAAGCGGAAGCGGCAAAAGATAACAATCAGCTGTTGGTACGCATGGCGATATGCTTTGGGGGATTTGACCTGTCCCAATTCCGGCGGCAGGGAAAAAACGATGAAGATTATAAAGCAACTATTAGTGAGGCAGTAGATAAGCTCAGGGATAAGATACTGCGCCTGCCGGGATATGGCGGACATGACCGTCTCCACGAACTGATCATCCGAAAAAGTCGAGGAGAGCCGGTAGACCCGGACAAGACTCCCCGATGTGACCAAAGCGAAGAGAACACCAAAACGGTGCTGGACTACGCCAATGCCTTATGGAGAGTAATTGCCACCTATCTGGATATCTATGATAAGGCAGAGATCCGCAAAATCTTCACTAACACCATAAACAGAAGCAATAGAATATACTGATGATGTAGCAAGATCAGCTATAGCTTTCAATTACTTTTATGGATATACCGTTCTTTATTTACCTCGTAGTTTTCTGCAAAAATTAGGTCCGCTTGCCACTTAATTCTTGCTGCATTATATTTCTCTGATGAACGCGACCCAATGAGCCAGCGGATATGCCGAAGAATCTTTTCTTTTTGAACCAGGTCTGTATCCATAAGGATCGACAGTATTTTTTGCCGATCCTGTTCGCTTTTGTGGGATTCCTGATTCACCTCATATCCAAATAGCCTTAGTATTGATTCTTCAGGCAGGAGGTCAAACTCCCAATAACCTCTACAACCATCTCCGTTCAGCCCAAACAAGTGTGCTTCTGGTTTGCCGTATAGGGAGAGATACTTGAATAGCGCATCAGCGTCCAAACAAGGCATGCCATCTTCTGCGCGGAGTCTTCCTTCCGCACATTCATATCGATTAGTATAGGGCGAAAACATTGCGATAAACACAATATTAGGAGATAAAAACAAACGCCACTCAAAACTGCTATTTGATAAAACCCTGGCTTTGTTTACTATAATAAATCTTCGGTTTTGCTCGTCCAGCCGATCACTTTTAACAATTTTTATTACTTGATATTGTTCTCCATTGTACTCCGCGATCCCCTTTTTGCTTGCAACGAGACCTGCTGCGAGAAGTTCAAGCGCAAAAGGATCCCGACAGTAAAGTGAGCTGTTACCAATAGCATCTCTTTTCCGCTGTACAACAATACAGTATTGTAGTCTATTGTGTCGAGAAAAAATGACTGCACAAAACGCAGATTCGCATTTTTGCATTTCCAATTGGACCCGTTGCTGCTCTTTGGCAAGCAGCTTATTCTCCCATTTTCTCTGGGCGGAATATTGCCAAATAGGCTCTCCATTGAAGGTGAATTCTTTGGCAGAACGATTATTCTGCAGCAGTTTCCTTGCCGCCTTTTCATAGCGGCTCTTTATATACAGAGTCTTGCAGTGTCTACATCTCATTCCGGTTATGGAGCCAGAGGACTTAGACGGAATTAGTGTTGTGCATGCCTGCAATGTCATTCTGCATGCGGGGCACTGGCTGTTATACAGGTCTTTTACAATAATGTTGCGACAATCTTTATTTATAGGCAATCCACCGTATTCTTCGCCCGGACTAACACTTTGAATCAAGAAATCCGTATTGGTATTGTGATTGCTTTTTTCGTTTGGCACGGTTGCCCCTCTCCCCTCGTTGATTGATTGTTTGTCAACGAAGTATCATGGTAAAAAATAATTGGGTCCTATCTGTGACATTTTTCCACAAAATACTATAGCATATTTTTGCTGAAAGATGGATGGGAAAAGTATCCAAAAACGAACGCGTATTTTTATCGAAAACCGAGACTATAGTCAGATTAAATAGTCCACATCCCCCATTTTTAGAGGATGAGTCCGTACTATTGGACGCTTCTTATGATAGTATTAATTTACTAAACACAAAATATATGGTAGAATTTATAAAAACAATATAAACCCCACTTGATGGAGGTGGCTTATGAATAAATTTGAAAGGTTAAAAGCGGAGTATAACAGGTTCTCAGAAACGCTGGGGGAAATGCTGCCAAATGCCGACTATGGGGAAGAATTGCTGCAATATTACATGGCTGCGGCGCTGAAAATCTGGGGCAGCAATGTGCTATATTCTCCGGATTATACCCGGTTGCTGAATACGATTTCCGAAAAGGATTACACCATTGAGCAGGTCATCTCCGCGCTGGGATGTAGTGGGGAGCCCCAGCGGGAACTGCTGGTTCCATCGTTTATTAAAACCATAATGGAAAAGGATGCAGAACTCAAAACCGGTGCGGCGTACCACCTTTTGGAGAGGCTGAATGACTTGCTGGTTTCTACTGCCGTGATCAATGGCGATTTCACGTTAGAGGAAGCCAATGCGCTCTCCTCCATTATGCAGGATCTTACAAAATACGCTGCCCGGGTAGGAGCGCCGATTAAAGGTGTGCCAAAAGCCAAGGAAGATATAACAGAGCAGAAAAAGGACAGCTATCTGCAAAACGATGCTTTGCTTAAAGAAGTCGAAAAACACTCAAAAACCGGAAATCCGCCCAAGGAATGTTCCTCCGATGAGAAGGACGACGGCAATGTTATCCCCATCGAGATTGTACTGGAAATGTGTACTGACGAAAACGGCTTTCTGAAAGTCGGTCCAGCTGAGGACGATAAACCTGTTGAAGTGCAAAAACCAAAACAGGAAAATGAGGAGACGATCGAGAGCTTGCTGGAGGACCTGGACGAGCTGGTTGGCATGAGGAATATCAAGCAGGATGTCCATAGCCTGATGAATTTTATAAAGGTGACCAAGCTGAGGGAAAAAAGAGGAATGCGGGTGCCGAAAATCTCTTACCATCTGGTGTTTACCGGAAACCCGGGTACCGGTAAAACAACGATTGCCCGTCTGGTGGCGCGGCTTTACTACCATATGGGGATACTGCCGCAGGGACAGTTGGTAGAAACGGATCGCAGCTCCCTTGTGGCAGGATATATGGGGCAGACTGCCATTAAAACGCAAAAGGTCATTCAGCAGGCAATGGGTGGCGTGCTGTTTATAGATGAAGCCTATTCCCTTAATAGCGGTCACGAAGACAGCTATGGGAAGGAAGCAATCGAGACCATTTTGAAGGCAATGGAGGACCACCGCGATGAGTTGGTTGTTATCGTGGCGGGTTATCCGGAGCTGATGCGCCAGTTTATCACTTCCAATCCCGGACTTTCTTCTCGGTTTAGCAAGTATTTTGATTTTGAGGATTACTCTGGTGAGGAACTTCTGGCAATTTTTGAATGTTTCTGTGAGAAAAACGGATACCGGTTGACAGACGAGGCGGCTAAAGTTTTGCTGCGGCGGTTTGATAAGCTGTATGCCGCCAGAAATGAGCACTTTGGCAATGCCCGCACCGCTAGAAACATCTTTGAAAAGGCCATTAATGTTCAGGCTGACCGCATCGCAGGGAAGGAATACATCACTGACACCGACCTCATTGAACTCACGAAAGAGGACATTTTAAAAGCAACAGGAGATGCTGACGATGCGTAACCAGAGTTATACAGACTGGCTGGAAGCTCGTCGATATGCCAGCCGGCTGGCGCTGATAGGCGCCTACGAATACCGGGATAAGCTGCTTTACATTGATGCACCGGAGCTGCGTAAGCGATATATGGATACCTTTGGAGCTGCAGAGGATGAGGTGTTGAAGGCGGAATTGGAAGTGTCACTGCTGCGCCGCAAGACCGAGCTCATTCAAATCGAAAAAAACCGTCAAGCAACAATAGACTTGGAGGCAATTGAGACACAGCTGGAACAGGAACGTGAAGAGCTCATTGCGGAAGCCGAGCAAACAGATATGACGCTGCAGGCTTTGCCGGAACTAACTCCGGAAGAAAAACGTCTGCTGCAGCAGGACTTTCGCTGCATTGTAGAATCCTTTCATCCTGCGGTAAACAAGAATGTGACTGAAGAGCAGATGGAATTGTACAATCGGGCAGTGAATGCCTACAAAATGCAGAATGTTCAGGCGCTGCAGCAGATTTTCTATATGTTGTTCCCTTCTGATTCGCCACAAAATGTACAGCAGTTTGCAGCCCAAATTGATAAATGGGAAAATGACACCAACAACTGGGAAATTGGAGTGGATTACACTTTGGCTGGGGAACTCTATCCATGTTACGCATCTACCGAAGCGGAGCAGGTCCTGATAGGCGAAATTGAGCGGTTTAATGTTACCCGCGCCGATGTCGAAAAACAGACCGAAACGATCCTTGCCGGTTTTCCTTTTAATGCACTTGATACCTTGGAAGATCCCCAAAAGACAAAAGAATATCTTGCCGGTCTGGGGTACAGGAAGAACCGCAGCGAGGAGGAGAAGACAGAACTGGAACAAAGAATAAAACAGATGATGGAGGGAACCTGATGGAGAATGTTACACAACAAGCCGCAGCACTTCGCACCGGATATTTTAATCCCGATGTCTTCCGAAAAAAGAAGCAACTGATTCCCTTTATGAGGGTTGGTTTTGTAGGAACGCATTTTTTAAAAGAATGGGAAGGTAAGCTTGACGAACTGTATGAGCTGCTGAATTCGTTTGAGCCGGGAACAGAACTGGTACTGGTTCGCGAGCCGGATAATAGTTTTGATGAGTTGGCGGTCTCTATCCGCACCGTTGACGGCAGAAAGTTGGGTTATGTGACTCGTTTTAAGGTTGAGCCACTTGCGCGGTTGATGGATCGTGGTCGGGTGTTCCGTGCTTATGTAGAGAAGAATCCATCTCCATTTGATGAACTGGAACATCGTAGTGAACGATGGATGGGAAAAGAGGAGCTTTGGCAAAAGGTCAGCATTTATTTGGAAGAGTAAGCCCACGTAGCATTTAACCCAAAAATAAAAAAGTCTCGGAGTGCTACGACACCCCGAGGCTTTTTTACATTATTGCAATACGATAGCAGCGCCTTGAAAGATTCATGCCAAACCGGAGAAATAGCTGCGCAGCGCGTCCATGCCGCAGATTCCGGTATCTTGCAGATCGCCCTGCTCCATGATCTCCGAGTTATATCCGCAGATGGCGATGGTGTATTGCTGTTCATGCTCCAGCCTGACGCCATCCGCGACTGTCAATACATACGGAAAAGGCTTGCCGTCCCCGTACAGGTCAACGCCCTCCTTGGCAAGCTGCCGGATCTCCTGCCCCGTCAGGGTGACGGTCTTTATCGTGTTCACCCAGCCAAGCGGGTTGATGGTGCTGATGATCACATCATCAATGGGACCCTTGAACAGCCGCCCGTTTACTCCGTCCTTGTTTTCCTTCCCGTCATGGTAGCTGCCCAGGGAGATCAGCGCGCAGTCAGCTTTTGCCGCTTCGGTAAAGGCACGCCCCACCAAGCGTGCGGTCTCCTCCTGCGTCATATCTTCGGAAAGGGTCGCATAGGCTCCCGTTTCGTTTTGCAGGGAGCCTTGCAGCGCGCGGTTCATGGCGGCAATGGCATTTTTCCCTGTCGAGCTTCCCGCGTACCACTGCAAACATTCCTCCCCCACGGGGACGATCAGCTCCTCCCAGCCCCGATAGGCAAGCGGGGCGCTGAAGCCGGCGTTCAGCTGCTCCATGATATCCTTACATTCCTCGTCCGGCAGGGTATCGCTATCCGCCAGCGGCAGCAGCTGGGTGCTGTCCGCGGAAAGGAGCCGCTGCCCCTTTTCCGTGGAAATGAAGTCCATAAACCTCAGGGCATCCGTTAGCTTCTGTCTGTTGCGGGGCAGCTCCAGATCGGCACTCAGCCCGAAGTAGCAGGCGGTGCTGGTGATGTAGCGGTTGTTGGAGCCGTCCATACTCAGCCACGGCATCAGCCCGTAGCGGTCGCCGGTCCCGTCCTCATTCTGCGAATAGCGGAACCCGCCGCTGTGGACAAAAAATACCGTGTTCCCCTCGGCAAAGTGCTCGGCAGCCTGCTTTTCGGGCTTGCTGCCCCAGCTGCCGTCGATCAGCCCCAGGTCGATCCATTTCTGCACATAGGCAATGGTGTCCGCCCATGCGTCATCAGCGGGCACCTGCCCCGCCAAAAATCCGTCCACCCAGTCCAGCCCCTCCGGTGTGCGGAGAAACACGGTATCTCCCAGATTAAAGAGATACTGAAAGGCGCTCCCGATATACTCCAGGCTGGTCGTGGCGACCTCCAGCCCCGCCGCCCGTATCTTCGGTACCAGCGCCTCCATCTCGTAAAAGCTCGTCGGCACCTCCCAGCCGTGCTTTTCCAGCAGGGTCTTGTTGTAGTAAATGCCCAGCACCGAAAAGTTGCACGGCAGCATATAGATAGAGCCGTCGACGCTGCATTCGCTCAGGCGGGAGGCAGCATAGCGGGCGCTGAAATCGTATCCGGAAAGATCGATCAGATATTCCTTTTGCAGCGCGGCGTCCGGCAGGATCTTTGTGGTGTAGATATCGGGGATCTGCCCCGCCTCCAGCAGCCGCTGGAGATAGGCGGTCACATTGTACCCGTTATAGCTGATAAACTCCAGATTGATCTCCGGATACTCCTCTTTCAGTGCCTGTTCCAGCGCGGTATAGTCGCGGCAGCCGGTCATAATGGTAAGCGGCTCGTGTGCCGGCTTTGGGATACCGGCGCAGCCGCACAGCGGCAGGCACACCATAATAACAGCGGCGATCAGTGCAAGTATTTTTCGGGCTTCCACGAAGCGAACCGCCCCCTTATTTAATCATTTCTTTTGTATTTCATCAGTGTTGAGATCAGCACCTTCCCGTAGATCGGCTTGGAAAGATGCTCGTTCATTCCCGCGTTCAGGGATCTTTGAACATCATCATCAAAGGCCTTTGCGGTCATGGCAATGATCGGCACCAGCGTGGCATCGGGGCGGGCAAGCATACGGATCGTCTTTGCCGCTTCCAGCCCGTCCATCACCGGCATCATCACGTCCATCAGGATCACATCTATGCTGCCGATACGGGACTTTTTGAACAGCTCCACCGCCTTTTTGCCGTCATCGGCTATCATAACTGCGGCGCCCGCTTTCTTCAACAGGTGCTCCGCGATATCGCAGTTCATCTTGTTATCATCGCACAGCAGCACCGTCATGCCCAGCAGCGGGGTGGGGGGCAGCACCTTTTGCTCCGGCTCTTTCTTTGCCGTCAGTGCCATTTCACTTACCGCAAACGGCAGCACAATGGTGAAGCGGCTCCCCACATTCACCTGGCTGCTGATATCAATGGTGCCTCCCATTTTATCGACCAGCTTTTTCACAATGGACATACCCAGCCCCGTGCTTTCATGCCCCGCGTGGGTGCCGTCGTCCGCTTGAGAAAACGGCTCGAAAATGCGCCGCAGGAAGCTCTCGCTCATACCTATGCCGGTATCGGAAACGGTAAAGCGGTAGCTTGCCGTTTTCCCGTCACAGGCAAGCTCCTCGGCGATAAAGGTCACGCGCCCGCCCTCCGGGGTATATTTTACGGAATTGCCTAGCACATTGATGAGCACCTTGCGCAGGTAGATATCACACCCGAACAGATACGGGTGCTGGAACCCGCTGCACCGGTAGGTAAAGCGGAGATTGTGCTGCTGCGCGGAGCTGCAGATAATGGAGCAGCAGGTGCTCAGCACAGTACGGATATCAAAGGTGCTTTCGCTGCCCGCATCGGGGCTGCCCTCCAGCCGGCTCATATCCAGCACATCGTTGATGAGGGCATTCAGATGATTGGACGCCGTTTTGATATCCGCAATGCAGCCCTTTACCTCTCCCGTCAGGTCAGGGCTTTCCTCCGCCCGCTCCACCATGCCGATGATCGCGTTCAGCGGCGTGCGCAGGTCGTGGGACATATGGGATAGAAACTCGCTTTTTGCCGCGCTGGCGTTTCGGGCTTCCTCCGCCGCCATTTTCAGCGCGGCGTTCAGCTCCTTTTGCTGCTGCTCCCGCTGCCGTGTGTTGACGGAGGAAATAAAGCAGTAGATAACAATGGACGCAATAGCGACACCGATGACTGAGAGAATAACGGCGCTGTCCACCGTGGTTCTCAGCAGGCGCTCCGCGCCGCTGTTCAGCTGGTTTGTTGGTATAATGATCGCGACTGCCCAGTTCGGCAGTGAAATGGGCGCCATGGATACAAAGCAGTTTTCATTCTCGTGCCGGAATTCAAAGGTCTCCGCAGGGTCGTACTGCAAGCTTTCCTCCAGGCTGTCAAAGCTGCCGCCGTGCAGGAACTCCACATTTTTTAATAGCCGCATAATGTTGGCGGCATTGCTGAAAACCCCTGTATTATTCTGCCGGTAGACGCACCTGCCGTCGTGCTGGATCAAAAAAATATCCGCTGTCTTATCGTAGCTGGTGCAGGAAAGCGCCGAGTAGTAGACCTCCGGCGGCAGGATCAGGGCGGTATGGGTGACCTGCGTGCCGTCCTTCAGCACCAAAGGGCTATCCAGACGGCGCAGGAAGATCATATACTCCCGCTCGGAATCAAAGGTGACGGAGGCGATAAGGACCTGTCGGGCGTCCGCCGAATCCCGCAGCAGCTCTATGTTCTTGAACAAGCCGATAGCGCCGTTGGAAACATAATAGTTCGTCTTTGCGTCGATGACCGCCAAAAAGCAATCCTGCCCCTTCATGCCGTTCTCTGCCTCCGCCAGAAAAGCTGCCAGATCCTCACGGCTGTCAATTTGGGAGCAAAGCATATGGCTGAAGGCGGCGTCCGATACATTCCACGAATAGTCGCAGATGGAGTTGATCGTCTTGGCGATCTGCTCGGTGATCTCGCCCAGGTTTTCCCGCCGCTCCTGGTACAGCTCGTCCTGCACGGTCTTAAAAACCGTACAGATGATCAGGATAAACGCCCCAAACAGCAGGACGATAAGCACCAGCCCCAGCGTAAGGGATAGCTTGGTTTTGTTCTTCCTCATAGCCTACACCATGCTGCGTTTGGAGAGAAAGCCGCCCGTTTTGCACATTTTTTCCTTATATTCCAGCAGCTTTTGCAGGATCATTCGCTTGCTCTTCGCCCGAATAAGCACCTTGTCCCCGTTCTGGAGCAAAAAGCTGTCGTCGGCTTCACTCACATAGTTCATATTGACCAGATAGCTCTGGTGGCAGCGCAAAAACCGCGCGTCGTCCAGCGCCGCTTCTATCTCGCCCAGCTTTTTATACACATTGTAGGTGCGTCCGTCCACGCGGTGCAGAATACATTTTGTGTTGCTGCTCTCCACATACATGATCTCGTTGAGCGGGATAAACTTGACCGCGGATTTCTGCACCAGCCCATAGCTGCCGCGCTGGTACTCCGGCAAAAGCCGGTCCAGCGTGTGCCGGATATCCTTGATCCGGTACGGCTTCACGATGTATCCGGAGGCATATACGCTGTAGCTTTCCAGCGCGTAATCGGCGCTGGCGGTGCAGAAGATGATCCTGCCGCCGTAGGAAAGCCCCCGCAGCTTTTTGGCGACCGTCAGCCCAAAGGAGTCATCCATGAACAGGTCAAGGAAGATGATATCGAATTCCATGCCCTCCGTGATGTCATAGTAGAGTGTCGTCCCACGGTCGTACAGGGTAAATTCGCAGCCGATCGCGGTTTCGGTGAAGTATTTTTTCAGCAGCCCCTGCAAAAATCCCCTCTCCAGCTCATTGTCATCACATATTGCCAAACGCATAAAAAACAGGTCCTTTCCGGAATAAATGGGGGCGCCCTCAGTGCCGCCTCATGTATAGCTCGTCCTCTATGATATCGCCAAGGTGGACAGGGTCTACCTCGCCGCCATTCAGCTTATCCCGCAGTGCCTTCAGCCATGTCAGGTCATCGGATACATCATAAACGCAGCCCTGCACCTCCATCACGCCGTCACACAGGGCGCAGGCGCATACCCCATACAGCGCGCCCCCGGTCAGATCGATCCCCTCGTTCCTGCTGATCACATAATAGCTCACCATGTTTATCTCCTCCTCTATACTCTCTGTAGGTGCCGTTTCGGCTCCCTTCGCTTTTGATTATAGCGGAGCAAAGGAGAAAATTGGGTCAAATATTGATTTTGGCACGATTTACGGGGAAATCGGCAGGGAAGCCCGGGGGGAATATAAATTATTGTTCAGCTTTCGCTTATCAGCTCGCGGATCGCATCGACCGCGCGGTAATATTCGTCCGTCAGCTGCCGCAGCAGCTCCGGCGCGGGAGAGTTCTTCTCCCGCAGCGTTTTACACAGGGCAGCCGCGCAGTCCCCTAAGCGGTTCAGACCAAAATTATAGCAAAGTCCCTTCAGCGTGTGCGCCGCGTGAAATGCCTTCCGCAGGTCGCCGCTTTTCAGGCTCTGCATCAGTCCGGCATAGGAGGGATCCTTCTCAAACTCCGGTAAATAAAATTTGACAATGTCGAGGTCCTCCAGCCGCTCCAGCACATCGGAAAGGTCTCCCCCGACTGCCGCGTAGAA